>NZ_DATKQC010000398.1:0-4009 GCF_035532915.1 Edaphobacter sp. | reverse complement strand
ACCTAACTTCAGACAATTCAAACCTGCAGAAACGGATCCAGGCCATGGAGCCCCTCATAGAGAAGAAATTGGCGGAACTCCAAACAACAATCGACCTGCGCAGAAAGGGAGAAATTGGAGCAGCCACTCGGATGGTCCTGCAAGGATCCGGAAAGCGGTCGATGGACCAGATCCGCGCCTTGGCTGCCGAGCTGGCGAGCGAGGAGAACAATCTGCTGAGGGTTCGTACGCAGAGAGCCAACGAGCGCATGTCGACGTCAGCCCATACAATCGTCGCGGGCACTCTGGTGAGCATTTTGCTGCTGCTGGTGTGTTTCGGCCTGCTGAACCGCGAGTTGTCTGAACGCAAACGCGCACAGGAAGCTCTGAGAAAAAGCGAAAAGTGGTTTTCAACCACCCTCGGCAGCATCGGCGACGCAGTAATTGCCACCGATATGAACGGCGCCGTCACCTTCATGAATTCCATCGCTCAGTCGTTGACGGGCTGGAGCCTCGAGGAAGCGCGAGGCAAGTCCATGGAGATTGTCTTCAATATTGTAAACAAGGAGACACGGCAACCCGTCGAGAGTCCCGTCAAGAAAGTCTTCCGGGAGGGAAAGGTAATCGGTCTAGCCGACCACACGCTTTTGCTTTCCAAAGATGGTAAAGAGTTCGACATCGAAGACAGCGCCGCGCCTATTATCACGAATACAGGAAAAGGCTTCGGCGTCGTGCTAGTTTTCCGGGACATCACCGAGAAGAAGTCGACAGAAGAGGAGACCAGGCACCAGAAGGAACTCCTGCAATTGATTCTGGAAAGTCTTGCCGAAGGCGTGGTGGTCGCGAATTCGAATGGAGAATTTCTTCTCTTTAATGCGGCTGCGGAACAGGTCTTGGGCATCGGTGCGACGAACACCGTACCCGACCTGTGGTCTGAGCAGTACGGCACCTACTTAATGGATGGCGTGACCTCGTACCCGCCCAATGAGCTGCCCCTAGTGCGGGCAATGCGGGGCGAGAGTGTTGACGCAGTAGAGCTTTTCATCCGCAATGCCAAAGTGCCGGACGGTCGTTTAATCAGCGTTACGGGCAGGCCCCTCAGGGGTGAGGATGGCGGACTGCGGGGCGGCGTCGTAGTGTTGCGCGATATTACGTTACAAAAGCGGTCCCAGGAAGCCATTCTGCATGCGAAGGAGGATGCTGAGCGCACCAGTAAGTTTAAAGATCAATTCCTATCGACAATGAGCCACGAGCTGCGGACTCCTCTGAACGCGGTCCTGGGATTCTCCGACTTGCTAAGCGAAGAGCGTTACGGGCCTCTGAACGAGCGCCAGCAGCGCTACGTGACCCACATTCACACCGGGGGTAAGCACCTTCTCCGGTTGATCAACGACATCCTGGACCTGTCCAAGATTGAGGCGGGGCACCTGCAGTTGGCGATCGAAAGCGTGCCGATCCCTACATCCTTTTCGGAAGTTTTGGACACCCTGCGTCCTCTCGCCGACAAAAAGTCACAAACCTTAGTGCGGCACGCCGCGCCGGATCTGAGTGTCCGCGCCGATGCCACGCGGTTCAAACAAATATTGATGAACCTGCTCGGGAACGCTATCAAGTTCACTCCGGAGGGGGGCCAGATTGAATTTGCCGCCAAACAGCTTGGTGAGTTTGTCCGGGTGGAGGTTCGCGACTCGGGCCCTGGCATTCCTCTTGGAGAGCAACAACGGATTTTCGAAGCTTTCTATCGATTGGGACAAGGAGGCAAAGCTCCGGAAGGGACGGGCTTGGGCCTGGCCATCACACAACGGTTAGTCGAATTGCACGGCGGTCAGCTAGGCCTTGAAAGCCAACCGGGCTCGGGGAGTTGCTTTTACTTTACACTGCCGGTCGCCCCAACTGTTCAGAGAGAAAAAGTTTGCAAGACCGAATCAGGATTTAACGCGCGAGCATCCGCCCGGATCCTCGTCATCGAGGATGATTTGGCGTCAGCTCAACTCATCGAGTCGCAGCTCGCCTTGTCAGGTTACGACGTAGTGTTGTGCGACCAGCCACGACACGCCGTGGAGATGGCAGCCGATTTGCGGCCCGACGCTATCACCTTGGATATCATGATGAAGCCTGTCAATGGTTGGGAGCTGTTGTCGAATTTGAGAAGTCATCCCCGCACAGCCACGATTCCTGTAGTCGTGGTTTCGATCATCGATCAGCCAGCGATAGGAGCACTGCTGGGCGCGGATGAATACGTCGTGAAGCCGGTGAAGAAAGAAACTCTGCTGGCCGCCGTGGAACGGTGCCTGAATCATCGTGGACACAGCAGACAAGGACGGCCTATTTTGGTGGTGGATGATGATAATGCGACACGCGAGTTCATCGCTGAATTGTTATCCAAGCATGGGTATGTTGTGAGCACGGCCGCCGATGGGGCCGAGGCCCGCGCCCAAGTCGCAGCTTCCTTGCCCGAACTTGTAATCCTCGACCTGATTTTGCCGGAGGTGAGCGGATTCCAGTTGCTCGCCGAATGGCGGACCGATTCTCGCACGACCGATCTCCCCATCTTTGTGCTGACGAGCAAGGACCTGACCCTGGAGGAAAAGGATTACCTCCGGACGAATGCAGGAGCGCTTTTCCATAAGCAGGAGCAGTGGCAGGAAGCCTTGATCAGGCAGTTGCAGCGAGTGGTGCCTCCTGTACCCGCGGGGAAATCGTGAAGCATCGCATTCTGGTGGTCGAAGACAACCAACCTAACCGCGAGCTTCTTTGCGACTGGTTGGAAGCCGAAGGGTACGAAGCGCTGGCCGCTGAGAACCTGGAACAAGCCTTTGCCGCTTTCAAGGATCAGCCCCCTCACGCCGTCTTGCTCGACGTACAACTTGGCTCGGAAGATGGTCTGTCCTTGGCCGCATGGATTCGAGGAGAGCCAAAACTGCAGAATATCCCGGTCATTGCAGTGACAGCGCATGCGATGGTAACGGACCAAGAGCGGGTCATTCAGGCTGGCTGCAATGCATGCACCTCTAAGCCCGTCGACTTCAAGTTGCTTGGTAAACAGCTTGAGCGGTGGCTGGACCGCGCTGCGAAGTTGCAACCTAGCCCTTGAACGGGGGGTGGAATCCCGCAGCGAATCACATAATGGGCCCGAGAGGAGATGAGCATGGGAACAACAGCCCTGATCGTAGACGATGACCCTGGCATGTGCGAGCTGATCCAAGCTATCTTGGGCTCGGTCGATATAGCGGCAGAAATTTTAACCGACAGTGCCAAGGCGGCGGCGTACTTACAGCAGAAGAAATTCGATGCCATTTTCCTGGATGTAAATATGCCGGCGCCGGACGGGATCGAACTGGCGCGGCAGATCCGCGCCACAGGCTTCAACCAGAAGACGCTCATTATCATGATCACCGGTGAAGAGGACCGGGGAATCCTGGCGCGCGGATTCGCAGCGGGAGCCAATTTTTTCCTGTTCAAGCCGATCGACCGCCAGCGCGTGTTGCGGGTCGTCCGCGCCTCGCGGTGCCAGATCCAAGACGAAAGGCGCCGCTTTCATCGTGTTTCGGTTAGCTGTAAAGTGCTGGTCGAGTCGGGCGGCCAGAAAGTGGAGGGCTGCACGGTGGATGTGAGCATTAGCGGATTGCTGGTGCGGAGTGCCAGCGTGTTTGCTGAGGGCTCTCCTGTGGACATCAGTCTGCAACTCACAAGTGGGAAACCGCCCGTGCGCGCCAAGGGCCGCGTTGCGCGCGTGATCGGGGAAGATCGCATGGGAATTCAACTCGAGAATCTCGGTACTAGTCAGAGCGCGCAGATGCAGGAATTCTTGCTGCCACTCATTCTGCAAGAGATCGAACCGTAGGTCAGCGGATCGTTCGGGCATAGAAGGTTAGGTTTGTCATAACGAGTGACTATGAACGATTGGCAGAAGGATGTGGATTGCGAGGCCGAAGAGATTCGAGCCAGCCTGCGCCAAATCGAACGGCGCGACTGGTTGTTTTGGGGACATTCCATCGCCGTGATTACGCTGTTAACGGCAGCAGTGCTT
>NZ_DATKQC010000397.1:0-20626 GCF_035532915.1 Edaphobacter sp. | reverse complement strand
CAGCTCTACGAGCAGGCCGACCGCGCCGACATCGTCATCACCTCCACCGGCGCGCCGCAAAAAATCTTCAGCCGCTCGCACGGCCAGCAATTCCTGCACCGCCGCCGCAACCGCCCCATGTTCTTCATCGACATCGCTGTCCCCCGCGACGTCGATCCCGGCATGAACGAGGTGGAAGGCTGCTTCGTCTACGACATCGACGATCTGCAGCAAGTAGCGCAGGCCAACCTCGCCGACCGCAGCCGCGAGGCCGAGGCCGCCGAAGCCATCGTCACTCGCGAGGTCGACAAGTACCTCCAGCGTCTGCAAACCCTCAACGCCGTTCCCGCCATCCAGTCGTTGCAGCAGTACGCCGAAGCCATCCGGCAGGCCGAACTTCGCCGCTCGCAATCCAAACTCGCCGGCCTCACTCCCGAGCAGCGCGAGGCGGTCGATGTGCTGACCCGCTCCCTCACGGCAAAGTTCCTGCACCACCCCCTGACCGGCATTCGTCAGGCGGCGCAACAAGGCGATTCCCAAACACTCGCCGACATCCAACGTCTCTACACCGGCCAGTCCGACCCAAAATCAGACTCCACCAACGAAGACTAAGAGAATCTGACGAGCCCGTATTTGCATTTTCTTCTAGGCTTCCAGGTACGCCAAGGCTTCAGCCTTGGCCCTCTAAATCAGCAAATAAAAAAGGGGCTTTAGCCCCCGGGGGATGCTCTCCTTCCGTTGCGGAGGCGGCCAATATATCTGCAAGGGCGATATAGCAACCCTCATCTACAAAAATAGTTGCGTTCGATTAGCGCTCTATCTATAGGCATTTCAATAACTTTACGCTCTCAACTCTATGACCTTTCACACCTCGCCGCATCTAAATCTATAGAGGTTTTACGATGCCCAGGTTGAAAGCACTTCTCATTCTCTCCCTGGCGACTCTGGCCGCTCCCGCCTTCGGGCAGAACGCGAACCCAGCCAGCCCAGGCACTCTTAATTACGTAGAAGGACAAGCCTCGATAGAAGGCCGCCCACTCTCGCACCGTTCCGTAGGCCGCACCGAGATGCAGGCCGGACAAGTCATTGCCACGGCCAACGGCAAAGCAGAGATCCTGCTCACTCCCGGCATCTTTCTACGCCTCGGGGACAACAGCACGGTACAGATGGTCTCGCCCAACTTGACCCACACCGAGGTGCGACTCGAACGCGGCGATGCCAGCGTCGAGGTCGACCAGATCTACAAAGAAAGCACCGTCCTCATCGACACCCCCAACGGCCAGACCCAATTGCTCAAGCACGGCCTCTATGGCTTCGACGCCAACAACTCGACCGTCCGCGTCTTCGACGGCAAGGCAGCGGTCTATCCCGGACAGAACCTGCAGAGCAACATCAAGCCCATCGAGGTCAAAGGCGGGCGTCAACTGGTTCT
The DNA here is from genome assembly GCF_035532915.1 of Edaphobacter sp. Taxonomy (GTDB): domain Bacteria; phylum Acidobacteriota; class Terriglobia; order Terriglobales; family Acidobacteriaceae; genus Edaphobacter. Next base: position 19,215 of record NZ_DATKQC010000397.1, on the reverse strand, counting down.
GAATGGCGAAATGGTCAAGCCGCAGCGTTTCAACAAAGGCCAGGCCAAGAACGACGACCTCTATCAATGGAGCAGCCTCCGCTCGGCCTACCTCGGTGACGCCAACATCGATCTCGCCTCCGAGTACGCCGGATATGGCGGATTCACTCCCGGCTGGTATTGGGCCGGCGGCCCCTTCGGCTATACCTGGCTCCCCGGGAATGGACTCTTCTGGAACCCCTTCGGCTACGGCTTCTACTCCCCGCTTTATCTCTATGGCGGAGGTGCCATCTACGGAGGCTATGGCTACGGAGGCTATGGCTATGGCGGCTATGGCGGCTACGGCTACGGCGGATACGGATACAACGGCGGCGGTTACGGCACCCGCAGAAGCTTTGGCAACCAGGGCCAGCAACATGGATACCTCGGTGGTCACCCGGGCCCCGTCCACGCTCCTGGCAGCTTTCACGGTGGAGCCCCTGGCGGCTTCCGTGGCGGCGGTGGTTTCCATGGCGGCGGTGGAGGCGGCGGAGGCGGAGGCTTCCACGGCGGTGGAGGCGGTGGTGGCGGAGGCTCCCATGGTGGTGGCGGCGGCGGCGGCGGGCACCGCTAATTAAGCAACTCAACCTGCCGGCTGGAAGTCCCTCAGCCGGCAGCTTTTTGTTCCAATTCCATGTAAATCCGGATGTCAAAACTTGACAAACATCTCTCTCCCATCGCGACCTCTCACGCCTCGCGGCGTTGGACCTCACTCCTCAAGTCCGGACCTAGTCTCTTTGTTTTGAAGACTTTAGGACTTAAGTACAGGGGGGGTACCCCCGTCATAGCCCGGAAAAACGCTGAAATGAGCCAAAGAGCGATCCCTCGCCTACAATCAGAAAACGTATGAGCAGCGAATTCAATCATCCAAAGAACCCGATCCGAATCGGTTCAAGAGGCTCCCAGCTTGCGCTGTGGCAGGCCAATCACATTCTTTACGCCCTCCGCGATGCTGGTTATCACGTCGAGCTCGAAGTGATTCGCACCACTGGCGATCGCATGCAGCAACCAGGCTTTGTCGCGCCCCCGAACCTCGACGGCAAAGGCATCTTCATCAAGGAGATTGAGGAAGCGCTCGAAGAAGGCCACATCGACCTCGCCGTCCACAGCCTCAAGGACCTGCCAACGCAGCTCGCGCCGCAGTTCACCCTCGCTGCCATTCCCAAGCGCGCCGATGCTCGCGACGTCTGGGTCTGCGAGCCTTACTGGTCGCTCAATACGCTTCCGATGGGAGGACGAATCGGCACTACGAGTCCTCGCCGTCGCGCCCAGCTGCTGGCGCTGCGCCCCGATGTAGAGTTCGTCGACATTCGCGGCAACATCGACACCCGCCTCAAGAAGCTCGCCGCCGGACAATGCGATGCGCTGGTTCTCGCCGCCGCAGGTCTCGACCGCCTCAAGCGCGCCGAATGGGTCCATCACCGCTTCTCGCCGGAAGAGCTTTGTCCCGCGCCCGGACAAGGCGCACTGGCCATCGAAACTCGCAGCTCCGAGCACGTCATCGACGAGGGGCGCGACGCATACATTCGTCAGGCTGTTGCCTTCTTCAATCATCCCGAGACACGGTTCTGCGTCGAAGCCGAACGCGTCGCCCTCGACGCTCTCGGAGGAGGCTGCTCGATTCCCATCGGCGTTCACTGCCTCCCCGAGTTTGAGAAGTGGCGCATGTTCGCCCAGGTGCTGGCTCCCGACGGCGAAGCCATGATCCAGATCGACACCGAGACCCCGCTCGACACGACGCCAGAGTGCTTCGGCCAATGGGTCGCGGCTGACCTGAAATCCAAGGGCGCTCTTGAGCTGCTGGGTGCGATGTAAGACGGCCGATCAGCATAACCTCCTCGTCAAGATTCTTCGCTGACCTTACAAAGGTCGACTCTCGCTTATATTGCAAGATCTTGCAGCCTCGATGGCCGAGCCGCTCAATTTGCTACATCGTTTTGCTTACGGCGATGTTGTAGCATCGAACAGCAGGTGCGGACGAGTACATCAGGCACCTAAAGGAAAGATTCCAAATGAGTGAGATCCATGGTTTGGCTGTGCACGCGGCGGGTGCGCATTTGCTGCCCTATAAATACGATCCCGGCGAGTTGCAGGCGAATGAAGTCGAAATAAAGATCTCGCATTGTGGAGTGTGCCACAGCGACGTTCACCTGATCGACAACGATTGGGGCTTCAGCAAATTCCCATTTATACCCGGTCACGAGATCGTGGGCAGCGTTGTGGCGGTAGGCAGCGGAGTGGTGGACCGAAAGATTGGAGACCGGGTCGGCGTAGGCTGGCAGGCCGACAGCTGCGGTGTGTGCGAGTGGTGCCGCCAGGGCGACGAACACCTCTGCGCGAAGTCGCAGCCGACCTGCGTGGGACGAAATGGCGGCTACGCGGACAGAATTCGCGTCAACTCGCGCTTTGCGATTCCGGTGCCCGAGGTACTTGAGAGCGAAAATGTGGCTCCGCTGCTTTGCGCCGGAATTACCGTCTACAGCCCGCTGCGAAATCATGGAGTCCGTCCGTCGTCGCGTGTAGGCGTGATCGGGATTGGTGGACTGGGACATCTCGGGATTCAGTTTGCCAAGGCGTTTGGCGCGGAGGTGACGGCGTTTTCGACCTCGAAGGACAAGGAGGCGGAGGCGCGCAGGTTGGGTGCGCATCACTTTTTGAATACGCAGGACACGGGAGCGCTGAAGAAGGTCGCAGGCTCGTTTGATTTTCTGCTGTCGACGGTGAGCGCCGACCAGGACTGGCAGGGATATGTGAATGCTCTTCGGCCCAAGGGGATGCTTTGCGTGGTGGGCGTTCCTCCCTCGCCGATGCAGATTCAGGCCTTTTCATTGCTGGGTGCGCAGAGAGCAATTTCAGGAAGCCCCTCAGGCAGTCCGCGCGATCTTCACGAGATGCTGGACGTGGCGGCACGGCATGGCGTGAAGGCCATTACCGAACGCTTTGCCATGAGCAAGGCGAACGATGCCGTAGCCAAGGTAAAAAAGAATCAAGTGAGATACAGGGCGGTTCTGGCCAACTAGGGTCGCCATTGTGAGATGAGAGAAAGGCGGGAGCTTCGGCTTTCGCCTTTCTCTTTGGAGAATCGATGACAGAAGCGAAGCGCAGGTTCGCAAGATATAACCCCGATTTTTTACTGCTGGTCGTAGACCTTCTGGGAACCTATGTGTTTGCCGTGGAAGGGGCCATGACCGCGATCCGGGCAAACCTCGATCTGTTGGGGTTGCTGGTTCTGTCGTTCGCAACGGCGCTGGGCGGAGGAATTATCCGAGACATGCTGATCGGCGCGGTCCCTCCCAACAGTATCCGCGACTGGCGCTATGGCGCGACCGCGCTTGCCGGAGGCGGCACGGTCTTCTTTTTCTATCAATTCTTTCAAAGCGTTCCGCAGCCTTTAATGATTACCCTCGATGCTGCCGGATTGGCGCTGTTTGCCGTGGCTGGAGCGGAAAAGGCGCTGGAGTTTGGCATCAATCCCCTGATTGCGGTGTTGATGGGAGGCCTGACCGGCGTGGGCGGCGGCACGATTCGCGATGTTCTGCTCGCGCAGGTTCCCGCGGTGCTGCGGACGGACGTATATGCGGCGGCAGCGTTGGCCGGTGCGATTGTCGTGGTGGTGGGTATAAGGATGAAGGTGCCTCGTGGTTTAGCCATGACACTGGGCGCTGCAGCGTGCTTTGTATTGCGCATGGTGGCGGTGTGGCAGCACTGGAACCTGCCGCGGGTGATCGCGCACTAGAGATTGCCTGAATGCAGGACGGCGACGGATAGTAAGCTGAGGTTCAATGCGATTTGAATTTTTTATTGCGGCGAGGTATCTGCGGGCCAAGCGGCGGCAGGCTGTGGTGGGTGTGATTACTGCAATCTCGGTCATCGGCGTCGCGGCTGGAGTAGCCTCGCTGATTATTGCGCTGGCAATTACGAACGGGATGCAACAGGATTTGCAGGCGCGGCTGGTGGGCTCGACCTCGCATGTGGACCTGATGCGGATCAAGGCCGACGGCATTCGCGATTGGAGGCCTCTGCTGGAGAAGTTGCGGAAGCTTCCGCATGTGACGGCTGCTGCTCCGGGGCTGTATGGGCAGGTCCTGATCTCTCGCGGGGTGCGGAGTGGCGGCGCTTTGATTAAGGGAGTGATTCCTGCCGACGAGCGCAAGGTTGGCGATTTGCTGCAGTCTGTCGTTGCGGGATCGGCTGCGGGATTAGAGCCGGTTGACGCCGCTGACACTGCGGAAACCCACGTCCCAGAATCGGGACGTGGGGCACCCAGTTCTGAGGCCATGCAGGCGGCACAACCTGTCCCTCCGATTGTGATTGGGAAAGATCTGGCAGAGACCCTCGGCGCAGGCGTGGGCGATACGGTGCAGGTGATTAGTCCACAGGGTGAACTGTCTCCACTGGGGCTGGTGCCCCGCTATCGCGCCTTTTATGTAGCGGGGATATTTAAGTCGGGCTTTTATCAGTACGATTCCACCTATACGTTTGTACGGTTGGCCGATGCACAGAAACTCTTCAGCGAGCCGGATCTGATCTCGGTGATCAGCTTCAAGGTGGATGATCTTTATCACGCGGACAGGATTGGCAAGGACATTGAGCGCGCTGCAGGGCCGGGATTTGAGACAACGAACTGGATGGAGCAGAACCGCGAACTCTTCCGCGCGTTGAAGCTGGAACAGTATGTAACGTTCATCGTGCTGGCGCTGATCGTGTGCGTGGCCGCGCTGAACATTCTGATTGCGCTGACCATGATGGTGATGGAGAAGACCAAGGACATTGCCGTGTTGATGAGCTTCGGTGTGCGAGCAGAGCAGGTGCGGCGAATCTTTTTGTTGCAGGGATTGTTGATTTCAGTCATCGGCACGGTGATTGGGCTGGTGTTGGGATATGGCTTGAGTTGGCTGGGTGGCCATTACCACCTACCTCTCGATGCGTCTGTGTACTCGATCGACTATCTGCCGTTCGCTCCTCGGATTTGGGATGCTGTGGTTGTGGGCTCGGTATCGTTGGGAGTGAGTTTGATTGCTACGCTGTATCCGAGCAGGTCGGCGGCGAGAGTCCTGCCGGCGGAGGCTTTGCGCTATGAGTGAACCACGGTTGAAGTATGGCCAGTTGGCGCCAGATGGCATGGCGAAGATGCACGAACTAGAACATTATCTGAATACTGGAACGAGGCTGGAGGCTTCGCTGCTTGGACTGGTGAGGCTGCGGGCTTCGCTGATGAACGGCTGCGAGTATTGCGTCCACGTCCATACTGCTGAACTTCGGAAGTTGAATGAGACGGCAGAGCGGATTGCCACAGTTGCGGACTGGAGAGCTTCCGAGTTTTACACGCAGCGGGAACGGGCGGCGTTGGCGTGGGCCGAGGCAGTGACGGATATTCAGGAGGGCCATGCTCCCAATGCGGTGTATGACGAGGTCCGCGCGCACTTCAGCGACGTGGAGACGGTGAATCTTACGCTGGCCATTACGACGATCAATGCTTGGAACCGGATTGCGATTTCGCTGGGAGCGTATCCCGGCCATGCCGGTACAGAGACGGTGGAGAGATAAGTGGCTGAGCGCGAGGATGGAATGCAGGGACCTCTTCACTCCGGCGGCAAGAACGGCGCCTCCGGGCGAGATGACATTTTTGGGGATGGCTCGGATAAAAGGCTGGAGCCTTTGCCGGGATCGGTGGAGCGAACGGTCGTACTGCGAGCCGACGGGCTGACGAAGACGTATGCCGCGGTTCCCGGAGCGGCCGGGCGAGGGGAGTTGGAGCTCTTTCGCGGGCTGGATCTGGTGGTTCATGCCGGAGAGATGGTTGCCATCGTTGGGGAAAGCGGCGCGGGTAAGAGTTCCCTGCTGCATTTGCTGGCTGCGCTGGACAGGCCGTCGGCTGGAGAGGTCTGGTGCGGGGAGAGTCGCTTGAGCGCATTTTCGGCGGCGCAGGCGGCAGACTTCAGGAACAGGGACGTGGGGTACGTGTGGCAGTTCCATTATCTGCTGCCGGAGTTTACGGCGCTCGAAAATGTAGCTATGCCGTTGCTGGCTCGGGGAATGGGACGTTCGTCTGCCCTGGAGCGGGCGCGGACCTGGCTGGGCGAGGTTGGGCTGGCGGAACGAGCCGAGCATCGCAGCGGCGAGCTGAGCGGAGGAGAGCAGCAGAGGGTATCGCTGGCGCGGGCGCTGGTGACGGAGCCGAAGATCCTTCTGGCAGATGAGCCAACCGGGGACCTCGACGGAAAGACGGCGGAGGCGGTCTTTGGGTTGATCCAAGGGCTACATACGGCTCACGGCCTGACCAGCGTGATTGTGACGCATAGTCTTGAATTTGCAGGGCGTTGCGGGCGGATGCTGCGGCTGCGGGAAGGCCGATTGGAAGAAGCTGAATCCAGGTCGGCGGGGTGATGCACCGGGTTTGGTGCCTTTTTTGCACAGCACTCATCTAATAGACAGTGCTAGGGTATTGCATAACTTTTGAGGTATTTCCAGATGTGTTGCGCAGGCGACTACACTGATAGAAGTGGGATGGATGCTTCGCAGTTCGAAGTAGCCTGATTGTCTTTGCGGGCAGTCGCCGCAGAGATGGGTACGGTACCAACGGCGCTATGCGGCCTTCGGGCTGGGTGGTGGCCGGCGTTGAAGGGGAGAACATGTTCGAACGCTATACGGAGAAGGCGCGGAGGGTGATCTTCTTTGCTCGGTACGAGGCCAGCCAGTTCGGGTCGCCTTATATCGAGACAGAGCACCTGTTGCTGGGGTTGCTGCGGGAGGACAAGGCGTTGACGAACCGCTTTTTGCGGTCGCACGCATCGGTTGAATCCATACGCAAGCAGATTGAAGGACATACGACGATCCGGGAGAAGGTTTCGACCTCCGTCGATCTACCGCTTTCGAACGAGTGCAAGCGCGTCCTGGCCTATGCTGCGGAAGAAGCCGAGCGGCTTTCACACAAGCACATCGGGACCGAGCATCTTCTGTTGGGGTTGCTGCGCGAAGAGAAGTGCTTTGCGGCGGAGATTTTGACTGAGCGCGGCCTGAGGCTGCCGGCCATCCGTGAAGAGTTGCAGCGCACGACCCAGGAGAAGGTGCCCACCGCGCAAGGCGGCGGCAGCAAAGGACAGCGCGGCGAGCAGAGCATGTTGGCGGAGTTCTCCCGCGATCTTACGCAGTCGGCCATGGACCAGCAGCTTGATCCGCTGGTTGGGCGGGATGCCGAGGTCGATCGCGTCATCCAGATTCTGTGCCGCCGGACGAAGAACAATCCTGTGCTGATCGGCGAGCCGGGTGTTGGCAAAACTGCGATTGTCGAAGGGTTGGCCCAAAAGATCGCTGACGGCGAGGTGCCCAGCTTCCTTGCCGATAAACGGGTGCTGGCGCTCGATCTTTCGCTCATCGTAGCTGGAACCAAGTATCGCGGCCAGTTTGAAGAGCGTCTCAAGACCATCATGAAAGAGTTGATGGAAAACCAGAACTCCATCGTCTTCATCGACGAGCTGCATACACTGGTGGGCGCGGGTTCGGCTGAAGGTTCGCTCGATGCGGCGAATATCCTAAAGCCGGCATTAAGCCGCGGCGAGATTCAATGCATTGGCGCGACCACACCGGCGGAGTATCGCAAGTCGATTGAGAAGGATCGTTCGCTGGAGCGGCGTTTTCAGGCAGTGAAGGTGCCGCCACCGAACGAGGAAGATGCGATCAAGATCATCATGGGCATCAAGGACAAGTATGAGAAGTTTCATGCTGTCAGCTACACCGATGATGCGATCACCTTCTCCGTCTCGCACTCCAGCCGCTATATTCCTGACCGCTTCCTGCCCGATAAGGCGATTGACCTGATCGATGAGGCTGGCGCGCGGGTGAAGTTGCGGCAGACTTCGTTGCCGGAAGAGTTGACCGAGGTGCAGAAGCGCATCAAGTTCATCGTTCACCGGATGGAGAACGCCATCGCGAACCATGAGTTCGAGAAGGCGCGCTTCTATTCGGACGAAGAGCGCAAGGAGCGCGAGAACCTGCGCACGCTGCGCGACAAGTATCATCTTGACGATTCTTCGGCGGGCATCGTGACGCGTGAAGACATTGAAGATGTTGTCAGCCGCTGGACCGGCGTTCCGATTACCTCGCTGAAGGAAGAAGAGACGCAACGGCTGCTGCGCGTCGAAGAAGAGTTGCACAAGCGCGTGATCTCGCAGGACAAGGCAATCTCGGCGCTGGCGCGGGCGATTCGCCGTTCGCGTGCCGGTCTCAAGAATCCGGCGCGTCCGATTGGCAGCTTCCTGTTCCTTGGGCCAACCGGCGTCGGCAAGACCGAAATGGCGCGTACTCTGGCGCAGTTCCTCTTCGGAAGTGAGAAGGCGCTGATCCGGTTCGATATGTCGGAGTTCATGGAGAAGCATTCCGTGAGCAAGCTGATCGGTTCGCCTCCGGGATATGTCGGCTACGAAGAGGGCGGCCAGCTTACGGAACGCGTCAAGCGCAATCCGTATTGCGTGGTGCTGCTCGACGAGATCGAGAAGGCGCATCCCGATGTCTTCAACCTGCTGCTGCAGGTCTTTGAAGACGGGCAGTTGACCGATGGCCTCGGCAATACGGTTGACTACAAGAACTGCATCATCATCATGACTTCGAACATTGGAGCGAAGCATCTGCAGAAGCGGCAGGGGCTTGGCTTCCAGAGCGAGAAGGAAGACATGGTGCTCGACAAGATGGAAGAACTCGTACGCGGAGAGGTGAAGCGCACCTTCAATCCGGAGTTCCTGAACCGTCTCGATGAGATCATCATCTTTACCTCGCTGTCGGATGCTGACCTGATGCAGATTCTCGAACTGCTGGTGCAGCAGCTCAATGTGAACCTGGTGCATAAGGCGATCACGATCTCGGTGACGGACGAGGCGAAGAAGTGGATCATCGAGAAGACTGCCTCTGACCGTACCTATGGCGCTCGCCCGCTGCGTCGTGCGCTGCAGCGTTATGTCGAAGACCCTCTGTCGGAGACGCTTATTGGCGGCGGAATCGTGCAACGACCGGCGTTCCTCGAGGTCTACATGGAGAACAATGCGCTGTTCTACCGGCCCATTGCGGCGGATGGCGAAGAAAAGATGGCTGGCCTTGCACTGAGCGCTGTCTAGTTAAAGATGCAGATGCACGATACGCCCCGGCTTTTGCCGGGGCGTATCGTTTAAAGTGGAGGAAATTTCGTTCTATGGGTTCCAAGGGTTCGATGGATCGTCGTGAATTTGCAACTTTGCTGCCAGCCTTGCTGGCTTGTTCGGCGGTGATGCCGGAGTCAGCTTTGGCACAGAGCAATCTGCCTGTACTTCAGTCAGGCGTGTTTCCGCCGGAACCAGCGAAGACAGTCGGCATACAGGAGCGGGTGTCTCGCCACTACGTCACCGGAATGCTGAAGGCAGGCAATGTTCGGTTGGAGATGCATGAGACGACGCAGGCCGTTGGCGCTCCGCATGAGCCGATTGGAACGCATCTGCACAATGAACTTTGGCTGGTACGCGAGGGCACGGTGGAGTTGATGACCAATGGTGTGAGCCGCAGGATGGTGGCCGGTGACGTTGGGATCTGCGTCGCCGGGGATAAACACTTCATCAAGAATGTCGGAGATACGCCGGCGACTTACTTTGTGGTAACGGTGGGACCGCCGGAATAAGGCGTGTATTACTGGCGGCTCAACCAGCGCATGAGTCCCTGTGCGGGAAGTTCGGGAGCCATGAAGCGGCTGCTGTCGCCCATGAGAGCGCCAGCCGCCAGCCTTCCGCTGCGGACTGCGCCCTCCATGGTTGAGGGCCACTCCGTTGCCGTCCAATCACCTGCGAGGTAGAGGCCGGGCCATTGCGTGGCTTGCTTTGGCCGGAAGCTGTCGAGGCCGGGGGTGACGGAGAAGGTGGCCCGGGCCTCTTTGAGCACTCCGCTCTTGACCAGTTTTGCGGTCCTTGCCGCGCGAAAGAACAGCTCGAACTCTCTAATCGCGGAGGAGAGAATCTCTTCCCTGCCCATCTCCAGCTCGAGCCAGGACGCGCTGATGACCAGCTCAAGATAGCTGCCGCGCTCGGCGGGCCAGCGGCGGATGCGCGACTTGGCGAACATCCATTGGATACGCGTGTCGAGGAGGACAGCGTGGTCGATGCCGACAACGTCACGGTCATACCAGAGGTGGATGGTGGTGATGGGAGCGACGGTAAATTTGTCGAAATCGGTGTTCAGGGCTGCTTCTCCGTTTGTTGACGAATTAAGACCTGCGAGCAGATTCTTTGTCTGTCTGAAGTCGGTCGCGAGGATGACGGAGGATGCGGTGTAGACCTCGCTGCCAGCCTCAACCTGCCAGCGCTTGTCCGGTGTTTGCTTGATGCGGTCGATCCCGGACTTGAGCTTGACGGCAACGCCCTTGCGTTGCGCGAGTTCTGCGATAGGAGAGAAGAATTCGCTCAATGGGGCTGCGGGGATACCAAGCCGCCCGGCCGGGGCTGAGCGCAGGAAGGATTCGTAGAAGACCTTGCCGGCGTACTTCACCGAGCAGCGCTCAAAGGTGTCGTTGAGCGCGCCGACGACGACGGGTTCCCAGAAGTGGCGGATGGCACGGTCGGTCTGGCCAGTGCGCTTGAGCCATGAGGCGAAGCTCTCGGTGTCGTCGGCGGGATAGCCGCGCAGAAACCGGGCGAGGCCAGCAGCGATTGCGGCCTTGTCGCGCAACGTGAGCATCGGCGCGCGCAGGAAGCTGATGGCCTGATGCGCGGGCGCGGGAAGGCTGCCGGGGCGCAACAGGCTGCGGCGGCCTCCCGGTTCGAGGAAGGTCAGCTCGTCGTACCAGCGGATCGTGTCCGCCATGCCTGCCTGGTTGCAGAGGTCGAGGACGTTGGTGCAGCAGCCGACGACGACGTGCTGCGAGTCGATCGTCTCTTCGAGAGCGGGGTGATCATAGGAGTAGGCGCGACCACCGATGTAAGGGCGGCGTTCGAGCAGAGTGACCGACGCGCCCGCATCAGCGAGCGCAACGGCAGCAGATAGTCCGGCCACACCGGCGCCTGCGACGATAATGTCGCGAGCATTTGTTGCCTCAGGCGATCTTTGAGGCACGTCCGAAACCCATGTCCCAGAATCGGGACATGGGGCAACCGCACCCGGATTGGGACGGTTCATGAGGTCGCCCGGTTGAGCAGAGCCATTGCCATGCCCTGCGCGAGAGTCAGGAGCTTTGATGTCGTGGGGACGCTGGCGCGTTGAGAGAAGACATCGCTGTCGCGCTTTCCTATTCTGATGAGTAGCCCGCGATAGATGGTCACGAGTACCCACAATGCAGCGCGGCTGTCTTTATCGATCAATGGAAGCAACTTGTCTGCCGATTTGTAATAGGCTGCAGCCTTCGCTTCAAGCTGATGAAGCATGGCGCGGTCTGCGGATTCCATAGGCGCGCCATGGGCGAGGGCTTCCACCCGCTCGGTGCTACTGCCGAATTCGTGCAGCAGATTCTGTGGCAGGTAGACTCGTCCGCGCTCCGCATCTTCTTTTACGTCGCGAAGGATATTGGTCAACTGAAAGGCGACTCCAGTCTCTTCGGCGAGCTTTTCCGCGCGGGGATCGGTGTAGCCGAAGATGCGGATGCAGACCAGACCCACCACCGAGGCCACGAGATAGCAGTAGCGGTAGAGGTCCTCGAAGGTGGCGAAGGTCTGGATTGCTTCGGCTGCGACCGACTGGGGCTCAAGGTCCATCGTGGTTCCCTGCACCAACTCTTCGAGCAGAGCGTCGGGAATTGCGAACCGTTTTTGTGTGTCGTTGAGGGCGATGAAGACAGGATCGTCGGAGACTCCGCTGCGGCGAGCGGTGCGCCATGACTCAACCCAGACGCTCATGGCTTGCCTGCGCTGCTCAATGGGGAGCGATTCATCGTCGGAGATATCGTCGGCGCGGCGCATGAAGGCGTAGACGGCGCACATAGCGTCGCTCTTATGCTGCGGCAGCACGCGGAAGGCGTAGTAGAAGTTCTTGGCCTCTCGCCGCGCTATGGTGCGGCAGGCGGCATAGGCTTCGGCAAGGGTCACGTCGTAAGCCCCGCCCTTATCTTGGCGATTAATGCACCGGCCAGCAGGCCCAGCTTCGTTATCTTGGAGACGACCGGCCTGCCGCGCAGCACATCGAAGTTTTCGGCCGTGATGCCGTCGAGGATGGCGTCGCCGCCCTTGCGGAAGAGGTCGAGCGTGACCGCGAGCTCCTTGTCGACGTGGGAGCTGATGACGCCACCGTCGTGCAACATGGCGCGGGTTCCGGCTACGAGGCTCTCGATCATCGCGGCGAACTCCGGCGTGAAGACGCGGCCCTCAATCTGACCATCTTCCACGCCAAACTGCTCCATCGCCTGAGCGGGAATGTAGCGCCTGCCACGGTCGGCGTCTTCGGTAACATCCTGCCAGAAGTTTGCCAGTTGGAGCGCGGTGCAGACCTTGTCCGAGAGCAGCGCGAGCGACTCTTCCTGGTATCCGCAGACCCACAGCACCAGCCGCCCAACCGGATTGGCGGAGTAGCGGGAGTATTCCAGAAGCTCGTGCCATGTCTCGTACTCGGTCTTCACCTGGTCCATGCGGAAGGCGTGCAGAAGATCGGAGAATAGCTCGCGGGGCACGCCACACTCGCGCACGGTTTCATGCAGGGCCACAAAGACGGGATGCATGGATCGCTCGGGCGTCTCGTAGCACTCGTCGAGCATGGAGCCCCAGGCGTTGAGCAGGCGCATGGCGACCTCGGGGTCGTCGACCTCGTCGCCGAGATCGTCGGCTACCCGGCAGTAGGCGTAGATGCTCTCGAAGTGGGGCCTGACCTTGCGCGGCAGAAACCAGGTAGCGACGTGAAAATTCTCGTAGTGGGTCGTGGCAAGATGGCGGCACCAGGCCTGCGCCTCGGCGAGAGTTGGCCGCTCCATCGGCGTGAGGTACTCATGGGGTGCGCCCAGCAGCGCGTGTTCTGACAGCGTCATCTCGCTCATTTGGGCACCCCGGACGGAAAGACGGCAGTCTTGATCTCGCGCGTGCTTCCGCTGCGGTCCATCATGCGTGCGAAGACGGCGGGAACATCGGTAAGCCCGACGCGGCCGGTGATGTAGTCCGCACACTTGAAACGGCGGCTGGTGACCAACTCAAACGCGGTACGGCAGGTGGCCGGGGTGTGATGGAAGCTGGCCTTGAGGGTAATGTCGCCGTAGTGGAGGCGGTTGGTATCGAGTTGTACCTTGGTGCCGCTGGGCGGGCCACCGAAGAAGTTGACGACGCCGCCTTTGCGAACCATGTCGACGGCCCACTCCCAGGTAGCGGGGATGGCTACGGCTTCGATGACGATATCGGCACCGCGACCCTGCGGGGTGAGGGCGCGCGCGGCGGCTACGACATCGTCGACAGCCGAGATTTGCAGGACGCTGGAGGCCCCGAACAACTTTGCGGCAGCGACCTGGTCTTCGCGCTTGACGACGGCGATGACGTGGACACCGGAAACCTGGGCGACATGCATGAACATCAGGCCGATGGGGCCTGCGCCGATGACGATCATGGTGTCGCCGGCTTTGGCTCCGCTCTCTTCGAGGCCGCGAACGACACAGGCCAGAGGCTCAGTGAGCGCGGCGTGCTCGAAGGGAACATCGTCGGGGATGAGCAGTGTGTTCTTTTCGACGATGCGAGCGGGGACACGGATGAACTCAGCGTAGGCCCCGTTGTTGAACAAGAGGTCTTCGCAGAGATTTTGCTGGCCGTGGGTGCAGAAGAAGCAGACGTCGCAGGGAGCGGAGTTCAGGGCAACGACGCGGTCTCCCTTGCGGAACCTGGTCACACCGGGGCCAACCTCTTCGACGACGCCGGCCAGTTCGTGGCCAAAGCGGATGGGGGGCTTGAGCATACGGGCGTGATAGCCACGGCGGTAGACCTTGAGGTCTGTTCCGCAGGTCAATGCCGCCGCGACGCGGACGAGCAGCTCTCCGTCTGCCGGGCGCGGGATTGCCACCCTCTCCAATCGCAGGTCCTGCTTGCCGTACAACACCGCCGCTGTCATTTCAGCCATGATCGAATCTATTTTCTCATTTTTGAGGCCTATCCTGACATTGGTTCAGTAACTTCTTCAATCGTGCCAAGAAGATGCAATCTTCAAGACTGTCTCTGCATCTGATACATTGAGCCTGATAACCCATGCCCTTCGTCTCCCCAGAGGAATTCGCCAAAGAAAAGATCGCCGCCGTTCAGGACTACGCGCTGCTCTCGTGGCACGCCGTCTCGAACATCTTCTCGCGTCCGCGGTATTGGCCCGATATCTTCACCCAGATGGACTCGATTGGCTTCGGCTCCCTGCCGATCGTCATTTTGACCGGCTTTTTTACAGGGTGCGTGCTGGCGCTACAGTCCGCGACGTCGCTGCAGGCATTTGGCGCAATCAGCATGACCGGCAACCTGGTGGCGCTCTCGATGGTCAAGGAGCTTGGGCCGGTCCTTACTGGACTGATGATCTCGGGACGGAACGCCTCCGGAATGGCCTCGGAACTCGGCTCGATGAAGGTGACTGAGCAGATCGACGCCATGCGGGCCCTGGGAACCGATCCGATCCGGAAACTGGTGACGCCGCGGCTTTACGCTACCGTCTTCATGCTCTTTTTTCTCACGATCGTAGCTGACGCCGTTGGAATCGCGGGCGGAGCACTGGTCAGTGTGACGCTGCTGGGGTTGAACGCCTCCAGCTACTTCCATACGTCGTACCGCGCGTTGGCCTATGGCGACGTCGTGCAGGGGTTGACCAAGCCGCTCTTCTCAGGGTTCATCATTGCCACGGTCGGCTGCTACTTCGGGCTGAAGACCAAGGGCGGAACCCAGGGCGTTGGCCGCTCGACTACGCAGGCCGTCGTGGTGTCGTCGGTCTTCATCATCATCGTCGACTTTATCGTCAGCCGAGCCATGATCGGCATCTTTGGCCGGTGACCCAGACCATGCCCATAGACCTCGCCAACGCAGGGCTGTCATCGAACCGGGGCGACGCCGATCCGGCTGGGCCTGTGGTCGCCTATAAGGATGTTTCCATCAGCTTCGACGGAAAGCCGGTGCTCGAGAAGATCTCCTTTACCGTGCAGCGGGCTGAGACGCGCATTATTTTAGGGCCAGCCGGTTGCGGCAAATCTGTCCTGATGAAGCTCGCCAATGGACTACTCCGCCCCGATTCGGGAACGATCGAGGTGTTTGGGCAGGAGATCACGACGATGCCCGAGAAAAGCCTGTTCAAGCTGCGGGCACGCATCGGCATGGTCTTCCAGGAGTCAGCGCTGTTCGATTCGCTTTCGGTGGAGGACAACGTCGCCTATCGGCTCCATGAAGATGGTGTTCCTGAGGATGAGGCCCACAAACGCGTGGTAGAAGCGCTACAGTTTGTCGAACTGGAGCATGCCATCGCCAAGTTTCCGTCGGAGCTTTCGGGCGGAATGCGCCGCCGTGTCTCCATCGCACGCGCTATTATCTCCAGCCCGGACCTGATTCTCTATGACTCCCCCACAGGCGGCCTCGACCCGATCACATCGACCACCATCATCGAATTGGTGGTGAAGCAGCGCGATGTCTCGCACACGACCTCGCTGCTGATTACCCATCGGTTGCAAGATGCCTTCGTGCTGGCCCGAAATCGCTTCAACCCGGAGACGGGCAAGATGGAACTGATTCCCAATAATGGGATCGACGACAGTACCAAATTTCTGGTTCTGAACGAGGGAAAAGTGGTCTTCGACGGCACGACCGAAGCGCTCGTTCACAGCACCGACCCCTGGCTCAAGGAATATATCTCCTGAGCAGTCAGCGCTTTCCCTGTTTCCACTCTTCGTACGAGATGCGCGGCACGGTCAAGAAGGAATCCCGGGTTTTGACATACGATCCCAGGCCATTCATGCGCCCCACTGCGTGAAGCTCTTCGGCTCGGACGTAGGGGCCAGCGAGATCGACAAATTTGTCTTCGACGTACATAGCGACCACGCTGCCGAGAATAATGCGCGACCTGCCGATCTCCATGGTGGTGTACTCCCTGCACTCAAGAGCGGCGTGTGCCTGTTCGATGCGCGGCACTTTCACGACCTGAGAGGGAGCAGTGGTCAATCCCGCCATCTCCAACTCGTTGAACTCCGGGGGAAAGTCGGTGGCGCAGATATTCATCTGGTGAATGAGATCTTCGGTCACGACATTAACGACGAACTCGCCGGTGCGCCGGATGTTCTGCGCCGTATCTTTGGGGACGAAGCCGCCGGTCGGGCGGTCAGTCACCCCGATTCCGATAATTGGCGGGTCGATGCACAGGTAGTTGTATGCGCTGAAGGGAGCGGCGTTCAGGCTGCCCTGCTCGTTGATGCTCGTCACCCAGGCGATTGGCCGCGGGGCTACCAGACCGATCAACAGATTGTAGGTCTGCCGTGCGGTCGCGTCTTCCATGTTGATCTTCATTGCTTGCCCCCAATTATCCTCAGGCTACCGCATATAGCTACAGCACTGCGCGCACTCGCGCGTCGTCGGACGAGACAGTGTGACTCTTCGACAGGTTTTAAGGTTTCGCCGAATTGCCTTGATTCGCTGCGCCTTTTGAGACGGGATCGGGAGGAAGGGTGTAGATCACCTCGCCCGGACGGGTGTAGTGCAGTTCCTCGCGGGCCTGGTGTTCGATCGCATTAGGATCGTTCTCCAAACGGCCAACGTGGCTCTTCATCAAATCGTTCTCGTGCTGCAGGGTCTGCAATTGCCTGGTCAGCACCTGCGTCTCCTGACGCTTCTGCTGATAGACGGTCAGGCCGTTCTGGCCAAAGATGACGTGGAAGGCCATGGCAAGCGCAAGCACGGCAGCGGCGCCGGTAGCAATCTTTCGCCAACCGCCGTGAATCCGCTGGTACAGGCGGACGATGGTGCTCGACCGCTTTACCCCTGCGCCTGTTGTGCTGGAACCAGTCATATTTATCTACATCTCAGTACAAATTTGATAGAGGACTCCGTCAAGTGGAAAAGATCTGTACGAACTGAATGTACCAAGTTTGTACTGCCAACCGGCAATGGGAGCGAGCCACGACAGCGTTACTTTCGAATTTCGACGGCAAATCGGGAGAAGCATCGACCAGGCGCACGAACCGGGCGCAATCTTGGTATTCTGCTATTAGCTCTTCTCCTTATTCATGCGGATTCTCTTTGCCATCTCGATTCTTTCTTTTCTCGCCCTGATCTGGGCGGCGGTAGCAATTACCCGGCGCATTCGCGCCAGCCACAAACTCGAGAGTGCGTCGACGCCGGTGCAGCCCGAGTTCAGCCAATATCTCTTCGCCGCAGCAGAGGACGCGCACAGTTCCCTGCCCCATGCTCCGACACATTCGTCATCGCAGGACCTCTCGGCAACAAAAACAGGCCTGCTAACCAGAGGCCCCTCCACTCCTACGACAAGGTAACTTCAACCGAACGCGGCTGACGCGAAAGGACGCTAACCATGCAACCCATTACCTCTTCTCACTCTGGCCTGATCGAAGGCGCCAGGCCGCTGCATGAGACACTGCCGGGCCGCGTTGTTCTGGCGGTTGCCGCGACCCTGTTCGTGGCTGCCTGCGCGCATGTGTCGATTCCCCTCTTCTTCACGCCAGTCCCGATGACGCTGCAGACATTCGCCGTCATTCTGATCGGCATGGTGCTTGGCCCGGTTGCAGGCTTCTCGACGATGGTTCTTTATCTCGCCGAAGGCGCCGTGGGACTGCCCGTATTCAGCCCCGCTGGCGGCCCTGGGGGCATGGCGCATCTGCTTGGCCCCAACGCAGGCTTCCTGTTCGCCTACCCGCTGGCCGCTGCCGCTGCCGGATGGCTGGTGCGCTCCATGCCCCGCGTCGTGTCGCGCTTCAGCGGCGCGATCGTCGCCGGCATTGGATCGAGCGTCATCACCTTCGCACTTGGAGCGGGATGGCTGGCACATCTTCTGCACCTCGGCAGCACGGCCGTATGGAGCCTCGCTGTTGCCCCGTTCCTTGCAGGCGAGGCCATCAAAATTACCGCTGCCGCTGGAATCTTCAGCTCAATGCAGAAGTGGCGGCGTTCTTAGCCAGCAATTCTGAAACTTCTCGACGTTCTGCACTGGCACTGCCGGGCCGCGTCTCCTATTCCTCTCACTCTCCCAAGGATTATCGATTTATGACTACCGCGAACACCGCAATTCAAGAGATCAACATCGCCCACAGCCCGGACTCCGATGACGCCTTTATGTTCTACGGCCTGGCCACCAACAAGGTCCGCGTTCCGGGATATAAGTTCAACCACACGCTCACCGACATTGAAACTCTGAATCACCGCGCCATCAACGAAGCCTTCTATGACGTCACCGCCATCTCGTTTCACGCCTACCCCTACCTGCAGGAGAAGTACACCCTGATGGCATGCGGCGGCAGCGTCGGCGAAGGCTATGGGCCGATGATCGTCTCTCAGCGCAAGCTCACGCTCGACGAGGTAAAGAAGACGCGCATCGCGGTTCCCGGAACCCTCACCACAGCGTACCTAGCGCTGAAGCTCTTCGCGCCGGAGATCGAAACTGCGGTCGTTCCGTTCGACAAGATCATTCCGGCCGTGGTCTCGGGCGAATTTGACGCCGGGCTCATCATCCACGAAGGACAGTTGACCTATGCCAACGACGGGCTGGTGAAGCTGCTCGATCTGGGCCAGTGGTGGCGCGACGAGACCGGGCTTCCCCTCCCACTCGGAGGCAACGCTATCCGCCGCTCGTTCAGCCAGGAGACGCTGTTGACCACAACGAACGCCCTGCGCGACAGCATCCAGCACGCTCTCGATCACCGCGAAGAGGCACTTGAATACGCTATGCAATTCGCCCGCGATCTGGACCCGGCGCTGGCTAACCGCTTTGTCGGCATGTATGTCAACGAGCGCACGCTGAACTATGGCGAGGATGGCAAAGTCGCGATCCGCAAGCTGTTGGACATGGGCTATGACCGCGGCATTATTCCAATTCGCGCGAACGTAGATTTTGTTGGCTAACGAACAGCTTGCGGAGTGAAAACACTCCGCAAGCTGTGGTATCTTAACTAAGTCGATTGATTGCGGCTGACTGGTTTCAGGGTGTGCCCTTCAATCACTTTCCCCTCATGCACTTGAGGTCAATATGGACGCGTAGCTCAGCTGGTAGAGCATTCGACTCTTAATCGACTGGTCGCAGGTTCGATCCCTGCCGCGTCCACCA
>NZ_DATKQC010000396.1:0-8314 GCF_035532915.1 Edaphobacter sp. | reverse complement strand
TTTAAGGGGGGCACAGACGACGTGCGGGAATCGCCCGCCATTCGTGTGGTGCGCTCATTGATAGCCGATGGATGCATCATCACCGCATACGATCCGGCAGCCATGAAAAATGCGCAAGCGGTATTGCCAGAAGGCAGTGTTGCTTTCGCGGAGAATGCTTACCAGGTCATGGATGAGGCGGACGCTCTGGTAGTGCTTACAGACTGGGCCGAATTTTCTCAGCTGGATATGGTTCAGATCAAGCAGAGGCTTGGCAGTCCGATCGTTCTTGACGGTCGCAACATGTTTGACAGCAGCGCAATGAAAGAAATGGGGTTGACATATGTTTGTGTTGGCCGCCCGTCGGACGGGATTGTCACCGCCAAACAGGCGTTCTCAGCCGGGAAGAGAAAGAAGAGGGCACTTGTAACAGGCGCAGCCGGATTTCTCGGGTCGCATATGGTCGACGCGCTTCTTGCCGAGGGTTATTCCGTGCTCGGAGTCGATAACTTGCTGACAGGCCGGGTCAAAAACATACAGCACCTCAATGGAGATCCACACTTTGAATTCTTGAGACACGATATTTCGGAGCCGTTCGATCCTGGCACTATGGACATGGTGTTCAATATGGCGAGTCCAGCGAGCCCAGTCGACTATACGATCCATGGAGTAGAGACCTTACTTGTAGGCTCATCAGGCACCCGCAATGCTCTTGAGATTGCAAGGCGGTACAAGGCGAAGTTCTTGCACTGTTCCACTTCGGAATGTTACGGCGATCCCCTCATCCATCCTCAGCCGGAGTCTTATTGGGGCCATGTCAACCCGATCGGGCCGCGCTCGGTTTATGACGAGTCGAAGCGCTTTTCTGAAGCCTTGATTATGGCATATCACCGGTACTACGGTGTCGATACGCGGCTTGTGCGAATCTTCAATACTTATGGGCCCCGATTGCAGCTAAACGATGGTCGGGTTATATCGAATTTTCTCAGGCAAGCATTGTGCGGAGAAGACCTTACGATCTATGGAGATGGTAGCCAGACGCGAAGCTTTTGTTATGTCTCCGATCAGATTGACGGTCTGCTGCGTCTCATGCATTCGGACGAACACAATCCTGTGAATATCGGCAATCCGGAGGAATTTACCATTCTCGAATGCGCAAATGAGGTTCTTGCAGCTACGGGTTCGGAAAGCCGCCTTGTATTTCGATCGTTGCCGCAGGATGATCCCAAACAACGGTGTCCGGATATTACCAGGGCAATGACCCTGCTAGGTTGGACGCCAAAAGTTAGACTTCCTCAAGGATTGCACCTCTCAATTCCATGGTTCGCGGCGAATATCGGCAAGAAGGCCGACAATGAGCATCTGGCTCCGCGCCACATAACTTTACCGGCGCTAAGCGAGCTTCCTTTACGAACTGGGTCGGCGCGCACGGTAACACTTGTGGACTCAATGCGGAGTGTTTCCTCATAAGAAGAGAGGTCGCCAAAACGTATGTTGAACGCCATCCGACCGAAGGACACAGCGGAGAGGGGCGGCGATCAACTCAGGCTGGCGGCTCCGTTCCCATTAGGGCCAGCGGAAGAAGCAGACCCCGAAAGACGAAGGCTCCGGTGAAAAGAAAGACTCGATCCGGGAGGCCTCCCGATGTATAGAGATGCAGAATGTCATCTGATTGTAATTTCTGGGGTGTCTGTGAACGGGAATAGACTTGTATCGACCAGAATAGAAGGGAGAGGTGCTGGATCATGGTTAACGACACGGAAGTGGCAGTGGAAATCGCAATCGACGCTGTACCCGCGACGAATCTCGGCACCATTCTTATCGTAGAAGATGACCCGCGCATGCAGAAGGTGCTGCGCAGAATTTTCGCCGAGGAGCACTACGCCGCTGTGATAGCTAGTGATGGTCAAGCCGGGTTGGATCTGTTTCGCAGTGAGCGGCCGCTCGCGGTCGTCCTCGATCTGATCCTTCCGCATATCTCCGGACGCGAACTTTGCCAGACTTTCAAGCATCTCTCCAGCGAAACTCCGATCGTGGTGCTCAGTGCGATCACTGAAGTCGCAGATAAGGTGCTTCTCCTCGAGTTGGGGGCTGATGATTATGTCACAAAACCTTTTAGCCCACGGGAGCTTACAGCCCGCGTTCAAGCGGCCATCCGCAGACAGCGCAAGCCAACAGCACAAACGATCTATCGCTTCGCCGATTGTGAGATCGACTTCAGGAAGATGACCGCCCGGCGCAGTGGGAATCCCGTGATCCTGACGGCGCACGAGTTCAAACTGCTGAAGTATTTTACTGAGAATGTGGAGCGTGTCCTCACACGCGAGGTCTTGCTCAACGAGGTTTGGGGATATCATTGTTTCCCGACCACGCGAACCGTAGACAACCAGATTCTAAAGCTGCGTCAAAAGCTGGAGTCTGATCCGGCGAATCCCCGACATCTGCTCACGATTTACGCGGCAGGGTACAAATTTGTCCCATGATTCTAAAGTCGCCCATCGGCCGGAGAACGACCCTGCGCTGAGAGTAGCTGGGATGCCCGCGAAGCAAGGCATCCGAACGCATGTGCTACTCGTCGTTGCCATGGCGCTGGTGATCGCAACCGTGACCAGCCTGTGCGTCCTACTCATTCGTCATCGTTTGCGAGCGCAAGTGACAGACGGCCTATCGCAGGATCTAGATCATTCTGTTATCACCTTCCAGAATCTGCAAGCCGACCGGCTGGGAGCTTTAGAGCGCGAGAATGCTCTTCTTGCCGAACTTCCGACCCTCAAAGCGCTGATGACAAGCGGTGACGACCTCACCATTCAGGACGGCGCCGTCGAATTCTGGCAGATCAGCGACGACGATCTGTTCGCGCTTGCGGATCCGAGCGGCCGGGTAGTGGCGGCCTATACAAAGGGTGCATCTGCTGACAAGAATCTTCGCCGAGGGCTGACAACTCTGCTGGCTGTTCCAGGCAAGCACTATCTCATCGACGGCGGATCGCTGTACGCCTGCTCGGTGCGTCCACTTTACTTCGGCAGTGATGAAGACGGGACCCTGCTGGGCTACGTCGTCAGCGGCGTTTCAATCGAACGCACAGTGCGGCAGATCAGTCAGCCCACCGGTGTCGAGGCGACGTTTCTCAGCAGCGGCCGGATCGTCGCCAGCACGCTTGAGCTCGCGATGCAAGCGAATCTGGCGACGCAACCTCTGTTGCTTTCCAGCACACCTCGAGCGCCTGCGACAGTGAAGCTTGGAAATGCTCGATTTCTTGTTGCTACAGAAGATCTCTCCGCTACAGCTACGTCTCCACTGCAGTTGGTTGTTTTGAAATCTTTCGAACCAGCGGAGCGTTCTATCAACCGCATCGACCGGATGGTCCTGATTGCAGGATTGCTGGCACTTCTTTTAGGCACGGCTCTGATGATCGGTCTTTCGCGCCTCGTGACTCGTCCACTTGAAGAGCTCTCTAGGAGTGTGAGAGCGTTTGGCGCGGGAGATAGGCGATACCATATCCCACGGCAGGGCACCTTGGAAGTGAGGCAGCTAACTACTGCATTCGCCGGTATGCGGAACGAGATTCAGCAGGCCCACCGGGCGTTGCTCGAATCCGAGCGGCTGGCGACCATTGGCCGGATGGCGAGCTCGATATCCCACGATCTCCGCCATTATCTCGCCGCGGTCTATGCCAACTCGGAGTTTCTCGCCTCCGATCGGCTTTCCGCAAAAGAACGCGCGGAGATCTTCGCGGACATTCGTGCGGCGGTCCACGGTACGACAGACATGATCGAATCGCTGCTGATCTTCAGCCGGACCGGCGCCAGCATCAGGAAATCGCCGATATTGATGGCACCACTGCTCGAACGCACGGCAGCGCTGATCCGCGCACATCCTGACGCAGAGGGCGTGACCGTGGTGACGCGTTGCGGCAATTCTGCGGATACCGAGGCCGTTGTCGACGAAAAGCAGATCGAGCGAGCGATTTACAATCTGCTGCTCAATGCCTGTCAATCCGTCCGCAGCCTCGGAACGACGGCCAACGTTGCGATCACTCTTGAAACACAGGAGCGGGATATGGTCGTCAACGTCATCGACAACGGTGCCGGCGTTCCAGAGAAGATTCGTAAGAGCCTCTTCGAGCCCTTCGTGAGCGAAGGAAAGCAGAAGGGAACGGGCCTTGGTCTCACACTCGCTCACTGCATTGCAGTGGAGCACGGAGGAGGGGTCGTTCTTCTTAGCAGTCGTCCTGGCGAGACGATCTTCCAGATGAAGGTGGCGCGCGAGCTTCGAATGCAGGACACTGCGTCGGAGTCGAAACGTCACGATCAGGTGATCGCAGATGAGAATGTGCGGACCTAGACGAATACGGGATTGTCGTGTCACACTTCGCAACGCATGGCGAGTGGTACCGCTTTTCATGGTGTTTTTCGGGCCTTCGGTGCACGTCCTCGGCGCGCAGACGACGAGTCAGGAGAGCCTGTCACAGCAGATCCAGAAATTGACCGACTCCATGGCACGCACGCAGGCCCAACTCGAAGAGTCTCAGCGGCAATTAGACGAGATGCGTAAGCAATTGACCGCATTGCAACGCCAATTGGCACAGAGTGGA
This sequence comes from Edaphobacter sp., assembly GCF_035532915.1. Lineage (GTDB taxonomy): Bacteria > Acidobacteriota > Terriglobia > Terriglobales > Acidobacteriaceae > Edaphobacter. The sequence continues at coordinate 3,741 of NZ_DATKQC010000396.1, read as the reverse complement.
TCGACCCCGGCAACTACCACATCTCCTGTTCCGGCTCCGGCGTCATCTTCTTCCACGACGCGGCCCTCGCCCGCAGCGACAACGACAGCGATTGAAGATCTCCGCGAGCGCCAGGCGATGCTGGAGTCTCAGATTGCGACTCACGAGCAAACCAAGGTGGAAAGCGAATCTAAATATCCAGTGAAGGTAACCGGCTTGTTGCTGCTGAACGGGTTTGTCAATACTGGAGCGGTCGATATGGCAGCAACACCAACTGTGGCGCTTCCTGGCTCAGGCAGTACGGGAGCGACTGTGCGGCAGACGGTGCTCGGCCTCGATGCGCGCGGTCCGCATCTGTTCGGCGCTCGCAGCTATGCCAATTTACGAGTGGATTTCGACGGTAGTCCGCAATCCAATAGCACGAACTACTCCGGCTACTATAACTCCAATACCACGCTGCTGCGACTCCGCACCGCTTACGCTGCCCTGCAATGGAAGCATACCGAAGCTTACTTCTCGCTGGATCGTCCGATCTTCAGTCCCGATACGCCAACTTCGCTGACGGCCGTGGCTGTGCCGCCGCTTGCCTGGTCCGGCAACCTGTGGACCTGGAATCCTCAAGTGGGTGTGACGCAGGATCTCGGGTTCGCCAGTTCACGCGATGTGCGGCTACAGGCTGCGCTGATCGATGTCGGCGACGCGCCTCTGTCGCCAGTGATCTCCGCCTCAGGAACTACGACGGGGACGCCGCCCAGCACCGCGGAGCAAAGCCGCTGGCCTGGTGTCGAAGCGCGTGTCGCACTGCTCGGGTCGATGCTGAACCATGACGGCAGTCGCGTCGGCCTAGGCGGATATTTTGCTCCTCACCACACTACGCTTGGTCACAACTTCGATGCCTGGGCGGGCACTCTTGATTGGCGCCTGCTCCTTCCGGCCCGTTTGCAACTGACAGGAAGCTTCTACCGCGGAATGGCGCTGGGTGGCCTTGGAGGCGGAGCCTACAAAGATTTCGCATATCGTTTCGACCCAGATTCAGGCGACTATTACCTCCGTTCGCTTGACGATGTTGGCGGATGGGCACAACTTAAGGAAAAGCTAACCGAACGGGTTGAACTTAATGCCGCCTTCGGGCTGGATGACGTGTTCGCCGGCGAATTGCGTCCTTATGCTGTCTCCGGCGGCACCATGTATCAGAACCTTGCCAGAAACCGCACGTACACCGGCAATGTGATTTACAGTCCGAGCGCATATCTGCAGTTTTCTTTGGAATACCGGCATCTGGAGAGCTCCCCCGTCGTCGGTCCTTCGGCCGGGAGCAATATCATCAGCCTGGGTGCGGGATACAAGTTCTGATGAGAAAGAGGATAATCGGCAAATGGCTGCTCTGCGCTGTCGCCGTGGCGTCGGGAGCGATGTGCGCCCAGGATCGTCCTTCCAAGAGCTCAATAGCCGAGCTGCGCCTCCACATCGTTTCATCCCGGCCCGGAAAGCATCGTGCTGTTCCGGCGGTCATTTGGTTGGAACCACTGGCCGGAACGTCCGCTCTTCCTTTCCTGCCTCATGGTCATTACACTCTGCTGCAGAAGAATCGCACATTCATCCCGCACTTGCAGGTAATTCCCGTCGGCAGCGTCGTTCAGTTTCCCAACGCCGATCCCTTCTTTCACAACGTCTTCTCGCTCTTTGAGGGCAAACGCTTCGATCTAGGACTTTATGAAGCCGGATCTAGCAAGTCGGTGACTTTTTCGCGCGAAGGCGTTTCCTATATCTTTTGCAACATCCATCCGGAGATGAGCGCTGTCGTGTTGTCTCTCACGACCCCGTTGTATGCGATTGCTGATGCCGACGAGTCGTTGGTGATTCGCAATATTCCGCCCGGTGATTACAAGTTGCACGTCTGGATCGAAGGCGTGCCCCAGTCCATTCTTGATGGCTTAGCCCGTCCTGTGCATCTTCCTTCTCGCTCTGTTGACCTCGGCGAGTTGAAAGCTCCAATAGCCCGAGCCGGGCCAATGACGCATGCCAACAAATTTGGGCGCGCCTACGATACACATTCCAAATCGACCTATTGATCCCTGACGCTCCCTTAACTTCGGAACAATTCAGAGACAGGATAATTCCATCCTCTCTACGCTATTTTCATCGTGCAGTCGTTGCCAATGTGACAATGACTGCTGGAGCATCTCGATGTAATCCAGAGAACTACTCATTGAACCGCGTCGCGATAGAACCTCACTTAGTTTGAAGCGTGAAGCGGACAGAGATGTGCCCGCCTCACTTCTGCGCCGGTGATGGGAATGGTGAGCAAATCATCGGTTTGACGATGCAAAACTGATTACGTCAGTCTTCTTTGCGTCCACCGCGCCGGGCTTGATCCGCGTCCTCCGCCAGATCGCGCATGTACTGGAAGAACGCTGGCGGTTGACCGATGAAGAGCCCCATTGCCGTCAAGAAATTCAAAACGCTCGTGGCTGCCCCCCGCGTTTCCGTCGGGCGAATGATCGAGCACGTCGGGAGCTTGCGGCTTAGAAAAGGGCACGGCTCAGGCATGATCAGGTTGGTCTGATATGTCTCTCCGCCAAACGGTGGAGACTTCAGGTCGGGGAACGTTACCGATACACCTGTCACTGGGTCCTTGGCGGTTAGTGGAGGCGCGTTTCCCGCCTTATCCGCCCACGTTTGAAAATGCATGGTTTCAGTGGGGCCAATACTGATCAAAATGCGCAAGACCTCAACACTGGTGGCTCTCTGAGCCATCCCGGGATACAGGCTTTGGCCACCTTGTTCGATTGTGGGCATGTGAAAGCCGGCGGTGTTCGCAATCGCCTGGAGGAAGTTGGGATCGACGGTATCTTCATCGGTCCTTGGAATAGCCGTGTGCTTCCCCACCGCTAGAGCTGGGATCGCCTGCGGAAACGTGAAACCCGGATCGAGATCGGGGTTATGGGTACTGCTTCGGTAGCGGGTCCACCAACTGGTGTCGAGCGTGAGCTGCATCAGGTTGGTGAGTCGCATCTTTCCGCTAGAGCCAGTTGCAGTGCTACCGAGTAGGGTACGAAAGGGCTCAAGGTTCACTGGATCAGCGCCCTTGGAGGTCAGATACGCGTTGAGAAAATCCTGATGAGTGAATTCATCCTCGGTATTGTCGTGGATGTACTGGGCCATGTCGGAGTCCAACATCGCAAGGGCAGCGGTGTAGGCAGGATTTCCGCTTCCACCTGGGACTTCGTCATCGGGGATGCCGCCGAGTTCGTTGTATTGCACCCAGAAGTCAGTCTCCAGGATTTCCGCTGCGGCGGCGAAGCGAAGCAGCGCTGCGTCTCCGGGAGTGAGACGACCGCTCCGTTCCTCAGGTCTCTCTTGCGCCAAAAGGGACGAACTATTCGCCAGGAGACCGACGCCGGCGGTGGCGATACCTGCTGCGGAAAGTCCATTTTTTACAAACGTACGCCGGTTGATCTCGGTTTTCATGCTGCTCCACATTTCTTTCATTGGGGAGAACCTCCATACTCACGAAGGCTAATTTTTGTGACCGCAGCAGGTGTCAGGGGAAGGTAAAACTTTTGTCACTAGAATGTATGGGTCTGGGCAACTTTCAATGAATGGTATGGTCCGAGGGGCCGAGTACCGGTCGCTCGCTGGATGCTATCGATACTTTGCTGATACGAGACGCGCTCTTCTTTATGAGTCATGGAGAATTGTGCGATCCAGGTCTGCACATCTCTGGCTGCTTTGTGGCCACGCTGAACGATCTCTTTCGCG
>NZ_DATKQC010000395.1:0-5209 GCF_035532915.1 Edaphobacter sp. | reverse complement strand
GTTGAGCTTCAGGTGATCCTCCCGATCGTCAATGCTCCGTTCCGCATCTACTACGCCTACAACCCGCTGCGGCTCTACAAGACCATTCCACAGGAGCTTGCCGTACCGAACTCGGGTGCGGGCAACAAGTTCCAGAGCTTCTTCCCAACCTCGGACGCGGGCTTGTTCACCTATCAGCAGGCGGTCCAGTACTACGGGGCGAACTACCTGCTCCGCGAGCCGCGCAAGACCTTCCGCCTGACGGTCGGCACGACCTTCTAGGCAAACAACCCTGTATCGATGATGAGGCCCGGCGCAACCGCCGGGCCTTTTCCTTGATGCCGCTACGTTCCTAAATTCCACAACGAACGCTTTCGGCGCGTCATCTAATCTTCTGTTGAAGAAACGAAGAGCGGGAGATGTTCTACTCTCTCAATAAGGAGAAACACGATGGAACGCAGCGCAAGCGCAGTCTGGCATGGCAGTTTGAAAGAGGGCAAGGGCACCATCTCGACCCAGAGCGGCACCTTGAAGGAGACGCAGTACAGCTTCGCCACCCGGTTCGCCGATGGCGTCGGAACCAATCCCGAAGAGTTGATCGCGGCGGCCCATGCGGGCTGCTTCAGCATGGCGCTGAGCGCGCAGTTGACCGAAGCCGGACTCGTTCCCGACTCGATCGAGACGACCGCCGTGCTCACGCTCGACCTGCACGGCGAAGGCCCCACCATCACCAAAATCCACCTCACCACCAAGGCCAAGGTTCCCGGCGTGGACAAGGCGAAGTTCGACGAACTGGCCAACAAGGCCAAGGTCGGCTGCCCGGTCTCGAAAGTCTTGAAGGCGGCAGAGATCACATTGGACGCAACCCTGGTATAGCACCAGCGCCAGAATCACAAAAGCGGGTGCCCCATGTCCCGATTCTGGGACATGGGCTTTACCAGACCTCAAACCCTCGGGTGCCCATCCTTCACAGTTTCACCGCGAAGGATGGGAGCGTAAACTCCAGCCCGGCAAGGCACGAGCTCTGTCTAAGTTCGACCTCTGAGGCAAGAAAGAGTCCCTCCCATGCTTCGTCTTTTGAGCATCGCGTTTTTGATCAGCCTGATGGCTGGCGCACCCGCCGCACCGGCCCAGTCCGCAACTCCACCGGCGCAGACAGCCCATCCGGCACGTCCCACTCCTCCTACCCGCGATCCCCACACCCCGGGCTATGTCACAGCCAAAGAGCTGCCCGACGGCACGATTCCTCCCGCCAGCGTTGATGGAAACTTCATCATCGGCCCAACCCACACCCCGGCCCCCGAGATGTCCGTGCAGCCGGGCGTGCCCCAGGGAACGGTCTCCGAATTCGTCATGCAATCGACCGATAGCAAGCTCTATCCCGGCATCGCCCGCGAGCCCGGCACCTTTGGCACGCCCGACCCAAACGACCCGGCCAAGCTGATCGTGACGACCAGCCATCCTGCCCCTTACACGCGCCGCGTCGAAGTCTATGTTCCCAAACAATATGTCCCCGGCACCGCTGCTCCCTTCATCGTCGGAACCGACGGCCCCGACCATGCGCTCTTCACCGCGCTCGACAACCTCATCGCCGAGCATAAGGTGCCGGTGATGATCGCCATCTCCGTCAGCAACGGCAGCGGCGATGCCCAGGGCAGCGAGCGCGGCCTCGAATACGACACCATGTCGGGCCGCTACGCCGAGTTCGTCGAGAAGGAAGTGCTGCCCCTGGTGGAAGCAAAGTACCACGTCAAGCTGACCAGCGATCCCGATGGCCGCGCCACCATGGGCGGCAGCTCCGGCGGCTCCTGCGCCCTCATCATGGCGTGGTATCACCCCGAGTGGTACCACCGCGTACTCACCTACTCGGGCACCTACGTCAACCAGCAATGGCCGTACAACCCGCAGACACCGCACGGCGCATGGGAGTTCCACGAGCACCTCATCCCCAACTCTCCGGTAAAGCCGCTGCGCCTCTGGATGGAGGTCGGCGACCGCGACCTTTTCAACCCCAACGTCATGCGCGACAACATGCATGACTGGGTGGTCGCCAATGAGCGGATGGCCCAGATGCTGGCCGCCAGGGGGTATCACTACCAGTTTGTCTTTGCCCGCAACGCAGGCCACGTCGATCACGCCGTCAGGCAGCAGACGCTGCCCGAGGCCCTCGAATATCTATGGCAGGGCTATCCCATCGCAGCCGCGAAGCAATAAAGCTTTTCAGTGCGAGTGGCCGTGGTGATCGTGTGCGCCGACGGCTTCCAACTCGGGCGGAGCGCTGCAGCCATGCGTGGTCTCGCAGCCCCGGGTCTCGAACTGAATGGTGGTGTGGTAGATGTGGAAGCGTTCCTTCAGGGAGCAGTTGATGGCCTCGAGAATGCTGCTGCACTCCGACATCGGCATCTCCGGAATCGTCACATGGCTGGCCAGCGCACGCGACTGCGAGCCCAGCGACCAGATGTGCAGGTCATGGACATTGACCACTCCCGGAACCGACTGCATGGCCTCGCGCACCGCGCCCAGCTGAACATTGCGCGGCGTGCCTTCGAGCAGGATATTCAGCGTCTCGCGGACGATGCCGACCGAGCTCCATAGAATCATGGCGGCGATGATGATCGAGAGTACAGGGTCGATCCAGGTCATGCCGGTAAACAGGATCGCCGCGCCGCCGACGATCACCGCGGCGGTCGAAAGCGTATCGCCCAGCATGTGCAGAAAGACACTGCGGATGTTGACGTCGCCCGAGAAGCGCCACAGCAACGTGGCCACCGTACCGTTCATCACCACGCCAGCCGCCGCGACATACATCATCAGCCTTGGCTGCACCGCGACCGGCGCGTTGAGACGGTGGATGGCGGCGATGGCGATCCACGCGGCCAGCACGATCAGCGTCAGCGCGTTGACGAAGGCGGCGAGCACACCGGCGCGCTGGTAGCCGAAGGTCTTCTCTTCGGTAGCGGGCCGCGCCTGAAAGTAGACGGCGACGAAGGAGAGCAGGATGGCCAGCAGGTCGGAGACGTTGTGCCCGGCCTCGGAGATCAGGGCCAGCGAATGGGCGCGCAGACCGAAAAAGAAGGTCGCTACGACATAGGCAAAGGTCAACCCCATGGAGAACTGCAGGACGCGCTGCATCTTGCGGTTAGGGGTGGCGACCATGTGCATGATTCAAGTGTAATCCTGCCTCAGTCGCGGTTCAATGCGTCGCAACGGAACACGAACGCGCTATTCCGCCCTGAGTGCTTCGGAAGGCTCGATGGAAGCGGCACGGCGCGCGGGCAGAAGACCGGCGATCAGCGCGCAGGCACATAGGGCGGCGGCTGCTCCGCCCAGCACGAACGGATCGAACAGGCCAACTCCGTAGAGCTGATGCGCCAGATAGCGGCCACAAACAATGGCCAGAGGAATGCCGATACCCAGTCCAAGGCCGATCTGCGAGAATATCCCACGCAGAATCATGCTGACGACGTTGCCCCGGTCCGCCCCGAGAGCCATGCGAACGCCAATCTCGTTGGTACGGCGAGTGACGTTGTACGCCGTCACACCGTACAGTCCGACGGAGGCCAGCAAAAGTGCAAGCAGGCTGAAGAGGCCGGTAAGCCGGGCCATCAGGCGCTGCTGGTTGAACTGAACGGCCACCTGCTCGCGGTAGGTCTTGACATTAGTCGGCGACAGGTCGGGATTAATGCCGGCGAGGGCTTGACGTAACGGCTTCTCATAACTCTCCGGCCCTCCAGCGACCCTCAGCTGGATCGACCGGAAGTACATGGTGGAGGTCTCCAGCCGGGCATAGCCGGTCTCCGGATAGTGGATCGTCTGCGCGAACGGCACAAAATACATCGGCATCTGCGTCGAGGCGGGACTTTGATACATCGTGTTCTTAACCACGCCGACAATCTCATAATCGTAGCCATGGCCAGCCAACGACAGGCCAAAGTGCTTTCCAATCGCATCGCTTCCGGCGAAGAACTTTCGCGCGAATGCGTCATCGACTACAGCCACATGCTGCGAGGTCGCCGTATCCTGCTCCGTAATGGGACGGCCCCGCAGCACCGGCGTTCCAATGGTTTCAAAGTAGTGCGGGCTGACCCGCAGAGAGATGACGTCGGTGTCTCCAATCCAACTCTCCGAGCGCCCTCCAATCGAGATATCCATGGTCATGCAGCAACCGTTTTGCGGGCTGAACCGCGAGAAGCTGGCGCTGAGAACCCCGGGGATTCCTTGAAGGCGGTCCTGCACCTGTTGGTAGAGCGCGGGCAGTTGCTCCGGCTTATACCCTGCGCCCATCGGATCAATCGAAGCGATCAGCCGCCCTTTCGTCTCAAAGCCCATGTCCGCCTTTTCAAGATTGCGCAGACTCTGCGTCACCAGACCGGCGACGGCCAGCAGAACCAGCGAGAGCGCCGCCTGCACCACGATCAGCACCTTCTGCGGCCGCACTGCCTTGCCTCCGATATTGCGTGTACCGCCGCGCAGACCCTCCGAAGGATCGGCATGAGTCCCGATCCACGCCGGGGCGACTCCGAAGACGATTCCTGTAATCAGTGAGATCAACAAGGCGAAGCTCAGAATCGCCAGCGAAGGCGAAGCGCTGATAGGAACATAGGTCGCGCCGCGAAAGGCCATCATCAGCAGCGCCTTTGCTCCTCCATAAGCGAGTAATATCCCAGCCGCGCCGCCGATCAGCGAGAGCAGCACGCTCTCGGTCAGCACAGCGCGTATCAGCCGCAGGCGGGTGGCCCCAAGAGAGAGCCGGAGCGCTGTCTGCTGCTGCCTCGCCGCACTGCGGGCCATCAGTAGATTCGCCAGGTTCGCACAGGCAATCAGGAGCACCAGAATGGAGGCAATGGAGAGCAGATAGAGGCCGCTTCGCGATCTGCTTCTGAACTGGGAGATGCCGTCTCCGCCTGGAGTAAGGAGAATTTTCTGGTTAGGAAGCTTCACAAGATCGGCTTTATCGAGATGCCCGTCGGCGAGGAGCTTCTGCTGCAACTGCGCTGTGAGTTGAGCCTGAACCGTGGCCGGGTTCACCCCCGGTTTGAGCCGTCCAAAGAGATAGAGCCAGGCCATTCCCGGCGTGTGAAAATTTGCAGTATCTCCCTGCTCCTCGAAGACTGGTTCCTGATGCAGCGGGATCCATAAGTTGGCTGGATCGCTCTCCAGCCGGTCGCCAAAGAACTGCGGAGCGGCAATGCCCACCACGGTGACCGGCAAGCCATTGAAGGTAAAAGTC
>NZ_DATKQC010000394.1:0-7211 GCF_035532915.1 Edaphobacter sp. | reverse complement strand
ATTCCGGACCGACTGGAGCCAAGGGCAATGCGGATGCCGAATTCCCGCTCACGGCAACTCGCCGCATAGGCCACCATTCCGTAGCTGATCTATCGGATTGGTGATTGCGTCGGAGATGAGTGGTCCAAAAGCTGTACGTTTCTGACCAGCAAAAATCTGAAACGATTTTCTATGAAAGCAAGGGGTTTAGCGTGCTGTGATTCAGGACCTTTTTTGACTAGAGGTATTAGCCCGCGTACGCGATCGAGACATACCGACATATATGTTCGCTATGACTTCCGGATCTGGTGCCCAGGACGCCATCCAGTTTCTTTGCACTCGTCATTGAAGGTCAAAAAGAATCGGTTTTGGCGCGGTAATTTTGTGGTCCTCGACGAGATGGGCCTGCATCTCCTCGTCGGGAAGAATCCGGAGCAGGTGCCTGGGCGGCCTGTCTCCGATGCTGAGATACTCTGCGTAGTCGGCTGGATCAAGGATGGTCGGTTGCCGGTCATGCACACGATGCATAACGGTATTGGCTTCTCCGGTCAGAATGGCGAAGGTATGCTCCCTCTCCTCTGTCTTTGGATTTTTCCAGGAAGCCCACACTCCCGCCATGCCGAAAGGCTGGCGGTTGAGAACTGAGAATTCGTACTTCGGTTTTTTCCCGGTCTTGACCTTCTGCCATTCGTAGAAGGAATCGGCAGGCACGACGCAGCGTCGGCGCTGGAAAGATTCTTTCCAGAAGTTCGATCTCTCGATGCCTTCTGAGCGGGCGTTGAACAGCAGACGGTCGGGCAGCTTGAAACCCCAGCGCATCTTTTCGATCTGGCGTTGTCCCTCCGGGTTTATCAGGATCACAGGCTGGATCGAGCCAGGAAAAATCTCATCTTCGGCGTCGAAGTAGAGATCTTCGAGACTGATATAAGCGTGAAAGGCTTCCGCGATTCGCTGCTTATCGGAACGCCGCCGGTAACGTCCACACATGCAACCAGTCTAGAACGGAGCGCAAGCCTACCAACAAGGAAAATTCTAATGGCTTATTTATCTTAGTGTTAAGGAAGAATGCACCAGGGATGCGACATATCGGAGTTGACACAGGTGGAGGTAAATAGGCGAAGATATGGCGAAGATAAAGTATGCCGACCGCAGCCCATCTTCGCGCCGAAATTGAAGCGGCCCTTGCTCCTCGCATCCCGTCCGCGCTGACTCCAGCACCAAGGATCTTTCGTTCCGTTGTGGCCACTGGCATTGGATCTTTGGATCAAGTGTTGGAAGGCGGCCTGCCCGTGGGAGCGATCACAGAGATCGCAGGTCCGGAGTGCTCCGGGCGCACGTCGCTGGCACTATCGTTTCTCGCGGGTATCACTCGTGCCGCTAAGGTGTGCGCATGGATCGATGTCTCAGATGCGCTCGATCCTGAATCTGCAGCCGCAGCAGGCGTCGATCTTGAACGGCTGCTCTGGGTGCGGTGCGGCGTCTCAGCTCGCAAGAGAACTCAGCTCATTTCTCCGTGCGGTTTTGTGCTTCCCGGGAAATATTTTGTTCCCCCGCCCATTACGAAGGGATTGCATGGCGGAGGCTTCGGTCCTCCTCCACGAGGAGAAGGAAAAGGATTGCCCGATGCCATCCATGATTTTTTTGGACGTAATGGGATGCCATCGCGGTGGGCAGATTCACAACCGGACCGGATCGCAGAAAGAGCCTTGCCGGATTCTCATCCAGCACAGCCGTCTTGGAGGCATGAGGCACGAGGCCACACCCGGAGACCCTGGCCACGAATCGAGCAGGCACTTCGCGTGACTGATCTTCTTTTGCAGGCAGGCGGCTTCAGCGCGATTGTGCTGGATATGGGCAGCCTCGCGCCTGAGTATGCTTTACGAGTGCCACTCGCGACATGGTTTCGCTATCGGGTCGCGGCGGAACACAGCCAGACAAGTTTGCTTCTCCTGACGCAGCAGGCGTGCGCAAAAAGCAGCGCGGGACTTGTGCTCCATATGCAAACTGCCGAGGCGCTTCAGGAAGAGGCGAGCGTCTTTACGGGCGTCGAGCATGGCGTGGTAGTTGCGCGGGAACGATTCCAGGCGGTTCCAGTCAATGTCGTTCCCATGCGGAAGCCGCCACAGAGCGAACGCTGTGCAGGCTGGCAGAGCAAAACGGCGTGGGCAGGTCTGCGATGAGCACTCCTGGGGAACTCTACGCCTGCCTCTACGCCAGGGAATTTCCAGCGCAAACAGTGCTGCGACTGCGTCCTGAGTTGCGGAAGAAGCCATGCGTGGTGATGGATGGCGAACCGCCGCTCGAACAGGTTTGCTCACTGAATGGGAAGGCCCGTCGCATGGGCGTCATGGTCGGAATGACGCGAGTGGAGGTAGAGACGTTTTCTGAAGTCACACTTGTACCGCGCTCAGTTTCAGAAGAGACGGCAACGAAGATGGCGCTGCTGGAATGTGCGGGGAGTTTCACCCCGAGAGTAGAAGAAGTCACTTCGGAACTTGCGTTTCTCTGTGTTCTCGATATCACGGGAACGGAGAAGCTGTTTGGTCCTTCCGCAACGCTGGTCGAGACTCTGCGAAAGCGTGTCCAGGCGCTCGGTATCACAGCGTCGGTTGCGGTGAGCAGGAACTTTCACGCTGCAATCTGCCGGGCGCGAGGTATGTCTTCCAGCATTTCCGTGATTGTTATTCCGGCAGGGGAAGAGAGCGTAGCACTCGCTTTGTTACCCCTCTCGGTGCTGATGTTTTCCGAAGAACATGCTGCGACCTTTGCTCTATGGGGAATCCGGACACTCGGCATGTTGGCGGCGCTGCCTGAAAAGGAACTGATTGCCCGCATGGGGCAGGAAGGGAAACGCCTTCGCCAGTTGGCGCGTGGAGAACTGCCACACCTGTTTCAGCCGATTGAGCCTCCCTTCAAGCTCGAAGAGTATCGAGAGCTGGATTCCCCGGTTGAAATGCTGGATTCGCTGCTGTTTGTCGTGGGGGTGATGCTGGAACAGCTCGTGATTCGTGCCACTGGGCGAATGCTGGCGCTGGCCTCGCTAACGATCACACTGCATCTCGAAGCGGGCGCCTCGCATACGCGAGTTGTGCGACCCGCTTTGCCAACGAATGACCGGCAATTCTGGATCAAACTGCTGCATCTCGATCTCGAAGCGCATCCGCCGCAGGCGGCCATTCTCTCGTTGAAGTTAACGGCGGAACCGGGTAGCACCAGCAAGGTGCAAATGGGGTTGTTCTCTCCGCAGCTTCCTGAACCTAGCCGCCTCGATGTCACACTCGCACGCATTCGCGCCATCGTTGGCGAGGAGTGCGTCGGAAGAGCTTTGCTTCGCGATACTCATCGGCCCGATGCATTTCGCATGGAGCCGTTCGCCATGGCAGCCGGAACACTCGCAGAGATTACTTGTCAGCAACAGCGAGTAGCACAACGACAACTACGTCCACCAGAGAAAACTTTCGTGACATTGCAGAACGAACGGCCAACAGCATTCTTCCTAAAAACGAAGCGATATCTCGTGGAAAAAGCCTATGGTCCGTGGCTCGCGAGCGGAGATTGGTGGAACCCGGAACTCTGGAGCCTGGAGGAGTGGGACGTGGTGGCGCATTCCATCGATGGCAGCCTTTTGTGCGGTCGCCTGGTCCGCGATCTGGCACGGAATGGCTGGGAGATGGTGGCGCTCTATGACTGAGCGATACGTGGAACTCCACGCCGCCAGCGCCTTCAGCTTTCTGGAGGGAGCATCGCAACCGGAAGGGCTCATCGAACGAGCGGCTGTGTTAGAGATGCCTGCCATCGCGCTGCTGGACCGCAACGGCGTCTACGGCTCGGCTCGCTTCCACACCAGCGCGAAGCGAAATCGTGTCCGCGCACACATCGGCGCGGAGGTTGCGGTTTCCAGTTTCGGACCACGGCTAACTCCTCCGGCATGGCTTCCCCACCAGCATGTTCCGGAACCGGCACGGCTGCCCCTGTTGTGCCAATCCCGCACGGGCTACCAAAACCTTTGCCAGATGATCACGCAGTTCAAGATGCGGGAGACGAATAAATGCGAAGGCGCTGCCACTCTCGAAGATTTGCAGCAGTTCAACACTGGTCTTATATGTCTGACTGGTGGAGAGGAAGGCCCATTGGCGGCTGCGTTGATTACGGGCGGTGAAGCTGCTGGCAGAAAGATCGTCGAACAACTCATCGGGATCTTTGGCAGAGACAATGTCTATGTCGAGCTGCAGCGCCACCAGGAGCGCGAAGAGGAATGTCGTAACCAGACCGCGATCCGCATTGCACGAACTCTCAAGTTGCCTATGCTCGCAACCAACGGCGTTCGTTATGCCGCCGCGTATGACCGGGAGATCTTGGATGTTTTCACAGCCATCCGCCATCACACGGAACTCGATCGGGCAGGCCGCCTATTAGCAACCAACCATCAACGCTACCTGCGCTCGGCGCAGGAGATGGTTTCGCTGTTTCGCGATGTGCCGAATGCCACCGAAAACACAGTAGAACTTTCTTCGCGTCTCAGCTTCGAACTCGACGACCTTGGATATGAGTTCCCACGCTATCCCGTGCCGGAAGGCGAGACCATGGACAGCTTTCTGCGAAAGCGCGTGGCGGAAGGAGTGGCGAGGCGATATGGACCGAAGAACAATCCCGATCTGCTGGAGCGGACGAAGAAGCAGGTTGAGCGCGAACTTACTTTGATTGCGAAGCTCGGCTTTGCCGGGTACTTTCTGATCGTTTGGGACATCATTCAGTTCTGCAAGAGCCATGACATTCTGGTCCAGGGCCGAGGGAGTGCCGCGAACTCTGCCGTTTGTTACGCGCTCGAAATTACGGCCATCGATCCCGTGGGCATGGAGTTGCTCTTCGAGCGTTTCCTGAGCGAAAGCCGTGGTGAGTGGCCGGACATCGATCTCGATCTGCCTTCCGTGGACAAGCGGGAGCAGGCCATCCAGTATGTCTACCAACGATACGGAGAGCTGGGGGCGGCGATGACAGCGAATGTCATCACCTATCGCGGGAAATCGGCTGCCCGCGAAGTCGGCAAAGCGCTGGGCTTCGATGCCGACACCCTGGGGCGATTGTCGAGCCTGGTCAGCAATTGGGAATGGCGGGGAAAGACGGACACCATGGCGCACTCGTTTCGCGATGCCGGTTTCGACGTAGCGCATCCGCGCATTGCTAAGTACCTCGAACTCTCGATGCGGATTCAAGGCTTGCCGCGACATCTCGGACAGCACTCGGGCGGCATGGTGATCTGCCAGGGCCAGCTGAACCAGGTGGTTCCATTGGAGCGAGCTTCCATGCCGGGACGCACTGTCGTGCAATGGGACAAAGAAGACTGCTCCGACCTCGGCATCATCAAGGTAGACCTGCTCGGTCTGGGAATGATGGCAGTCCTGAAGGACTGTCTGGAACTGATCCCTCAACATTATGGCGACCCGATCGACCTGGCACAGTTGCCGGAAGACCCTGAAGTGTATCGAACCTTGCAGCGGGCCGATACTGTCGGGATGTTTCAGGTGGAGAGCCGCGCCCAGATGGCGTCGCTGCCGCGAAACCATCCAGAAATCTTCTATGACCTTGTCGTGCAGGTGGCCATTATTCGACCCGGCCCGATCGTTGGTCAAATGATGCATCCCTACATGCGTCGCAGGCAAAAGAAGGAACCGGTCAGCTACCCGCATCCATTGCTGGAACCAGTCTTGAAGCGGACCCTGGGCGTGCCGCTCTTTCAGGAACAACTGCTGCGGATGGCAATGGTGGTTGCAAACTTCTCCGGTGCAGAAGCCGAAGAGCTACGACGGGCGGTGGGAATGCGCCGCTCCTGGGAGCGGATGAAGAATCTGGAAGGCAAGCTGCGAGCGGGCATGACTATGAACGGCATCGATACGGCTACGCAGGATACTATCGTGCAGAACATCAGTTCGTTCGCGTTATACGGATTTCCCGAATCGCACGCTGCCAGCTTTGCGCTCATCGCGTATGCCTCCGCCTACTTCAAGGTGAAATATCTGGCTGCCTTTACGTGCGCTATTTTGAACAATCAGCCGATGGGTTTTTATGCTCCAGCAGTCCTTGTAAAAGATGCGCAACGCCATGGTCTGCGTGTCAGGCCTATCGACATTCAAATTTCCGATTGGGCCTGCACTGTGGAACGAGAGCACGTTGGCAGCCTCTCTTTACGGATGGGGCTAGGCTATGCGCGAGGACTACGCAAGCAGTCTGTGGAAGCGCTTGTCGCATCTCGTCTTCGGGACGGAGAGTTCCGTTCAGCGGAAGATCTTGCGCAGCGCGTTCCATCGCTCCATCGAAAAGAGCTGACGCTGCTGGCCCGTATCGGCGCGTTGAACCAGCTCGGCGGAATCGAGCATCGGCGCGATGCGCTCTGGCAGGTGGAACGTGCCGGGAAGCTCGAAGGCCCACTTTTCCAACGTAACGTTGCCTCGTTACAGGATGATTCCGAGTCGAAACCTCTTCAACCAATGAACACCGAGGAGCGGCTGGTGGCCGACTATGCTGGCACCGGACTTACCGTGGGAAAACACCCCATGCACTACCGTCGGGCCGAGTTAAAACAACAGCGTGTACTTTCGGCGAAGGAATTGCGGGAACGGATCGACGGGGAATACGTGCGGACTGCTGGCTGCATCATTGCGCGTCAGCGTCCCGGCACAGCCAAAGGATTCATTTTTCTGTCGATGGAAGATGAGACCGGTATTGCCAATGTCATCATTACTCCCGATCTCTACGAGCGGGAACGCCTGCTGGTGACGCGCAGCAAGTTCTTGATTGTCGAAGGTCCTCTGCAAAATCAGGATGGTGTGATCCACGTGAAAGCGACGCGCTTACTGGCTTTCTTCGCCGGAACCCTCGCGCCGCGTTCTCACGACTTTCATTAGGCCGTTCATTGCCATCATGGCGCACTTGCTTGTGCGCGGGCGTGCTGGTCGCATACTGTCTGAATCCGGCTGCCGCTTCGCTGCTTTCCTGGCAGACCGCAGACCTCGCAAGTATGAAACGACTCAACCTCGGCAGATTCAATCAGTGTGGAAATGGCTTCATTGCTGAAATTAGCATGGAAACGGAGTCCGCCGAACTTCTCTTTGACCTGAAGCACCTCAAATGGACATCCAGTCTCTTGTTCGGCCGCCACTACAAACGTCTCCAAAGATTCACAGAGCTGCCAGAGCAGATCAAACCAGCCATCGCCGTGTTCGAATCCCAAGGGC
>NZ_DATKQC010000393.1:0-8582 GCF_035532915.1 Edaphobacter sp. | reverse complement strand
ACGATCACAGCCAGAAGATAGGAACTACGTTTGATCCGCTCAGTCATCAAAATCTCATCCTGTCCCGAACACCAACCAACATTATGAAACAGTTCCCTTACAGCGAATGAGGACGATGCCATTGAATTCCCGAAAAACTAGATGTATCATCAAAAAGAACGCTTTTGTTCCGTTGTTCGAACAGCCGTGACCGCACCGGCAAATTGACGGAAGAGATGAGTGGGTGAGAACCCACTTTTTATTTGCCTTAAAAACGATCCGGAACAGACCGCTATGTCGTTGAAATTGGACACAATTCGAGCCACCGCACAACGCGTCGCCGCGTCGCACAACCTCGACCTCGTCGATATCGAGTTTCAGGGCGGCGGCAAGTTCCGCACGCTGCGCATCTTTCTTGAAAAGAATGCGGTTGAGCGCGCCAAGCTGGCTGAGGCCGCCAATCCCGACGAGCTGCCCAAGGGCGTCCCCGTAGAGATGCTCTCCGGCGTAACCCACGAGGATTGCGCCCAGTTTGCTCGGGACTTCGGCACCGTGCTCGACGTAGAAGACCTCATCCCCGGAGCAGAGTACACCCTTGAAGTCTCCTCTCCCGGTCTCGAGCGCAAGTTATACAGCGCAGAGGATTTCACCAGATTTCAAGGCAATCTGGTAAAGATTCAGACATTCACGCCGATCAACAACAACCGGCAATGGCAGGGCAGGCTGGTTAAATTCGCAGACAACGCGGCGACCGTCGACCTCTCCGCCATCAAGCAAAAGGGCAAGGCAAAGAAGGCCGCAACCGAACAAACCGTCGATATTCCGTTAGCGAATATCGAGAAGGCAAACCTGGTCGCGGAGATCTAAGTACCCGCATCAAAGTAACGATAGGCAGCAGGAAAGCCCCGCAATCTGGGGCAGTGAAGGACAAGTGACCGATGGCAAGTGTTTTGTATCAATCCATTGAGACGTTAAGCCGGGACAAGGGAATCGAGCCCGAGGTCGTTGTAGGCGCAGTTGAAGACGCCATCGCCCTCGCCACCCGCAAGTTCTACAAGACGCAGGAGAACATGCGCGCCGAGATGGACCGCGAAACCGGCGAGATCCGTGCCTACGTCTACAAGACCGTAGTCGAGACCCCCGAACAGGTCGAAGACGATATCAACCAACTGACTCTCGATCAGGCCCGCGAACTCGCGCCCGAGGTCGAAGTCGGCGGCGAGCTCCGCTTCTACAAGGACACCACGCCGCTCGGCCGCATCGCCGCCCAGATGGCCAAGCAGGTCATCTTCCAGAAGGTCCGCGAAGCCGAGCGCGACACTGTGTTCAACGAGTACAACCACCGCGCCGGTGAAGTCCTCAACGCCACCGTGAAGCGCCTCGAGCCCATGGACGTCATCTTCGACCTCGGCAAGGCCGAAGCCCGCATGCCCAAGCGCGAGCAGTCGCGCCTCGAGCAGTTCGCCGTCGGTGAGCGCGTCCGCGTTGTCCTGCTCCGTGTCGACCGCGCCGCCAAGGGCCCGCAGGTCATCGTCTCCCGCGCCGCGCCGGGGCTCGTCCAAAACCTCTTCCAGTCCGAGGTTCCCGAGATCTACGACGGCACCGTGAGCATCAAGGCCATCGCCCGCGAGGCTGGCGAGCGCACCAAGATTGCAGTACAGTCCCGCGACAAGGACGTCGACCCAGTCGGCGCCTGCGTCGGCATGAAGGGCATGCGCGTGCAGTCCATCATCCGTGAGCTTCGCGGCGAGAAGATCGACATCATCGAGTTCTCCGAAGAGATAACCACGTTCGCCGAGAAGGCGTTGCAGCCAGCCAAGGTCAGCCGCGTCTCCATCACCGACCTCGGGGAGAAGCAGATCGAGGTCATCGTCGACGACACCCAGCTCTCGCTTGCCATCGGCAAGAAGGGCCAGAACGTCCGCCTCGCTGCCAAGCTCCTGCAGTGGAAGATTGATATCAAGAGCGAAGAGGAGAAGCGCCAGGAGGTCGAGCAACAGATGCAGGCCATGGGCGGCGGACCCACCACGCCCATTGAACAGGTCACTGAGCTCGGCGAAGCCGTTCTCGAGAAGCTCATCGCCGCAGGCATCACCACGGTCGAAGCGCTGGCCGACATGACCCCCGAGCAGCTCGAAGAAGTCCCCGGCATCGGCGAAAAGACTGTAGAAAAGATCTCCGTGGCCGTTCGCCACTACTTCGGCCAGTACGAAGAGGGTGAGGAGCGGCCTGCCGTTCAAGCTCCCGCAGCCGACGAAGCCGCATCTGAAAGCGAAGGAGCGGAGGCAGACACCATGAACAAGACCCCAGAGGCAATTCTCGCTGAAGCAGCAGAGACCGGAACCGCAGAAGAGGTGGACGATACCTCTTCCGAAGAGATTGCCGAAGCCGAAGATGAGGCAAGCGACGCATTCAGCGATGCGGACGCTCGCGAAGAGCAGATTGAGTCAGACAACGACAGCGTGGATTCCCTGGTGAATGAGAGCCAGGAGATCTCCGACGAAGGCATCGATAGCGATGGATCAGACCGTGGCTAGCTGCAACTGCCGCGCAACCAATTCTTCGCCGAATCGCCTCAAAGGCATTTCGGCGATAATACTTATAATCAAAGATTCCTACCTCAATGAGGCTGATATGAACAGCTAAGGGCGCAGGGAAGCGAAAAGGGACGGATGAGCAAAGTTCGAATCAACGATCTGGCACGAGAACTGGAAGTAAAGAGCAGGCCGATTCTCGATGCGCTTGAAGCGATCGGCGTTACTGGGAAGACGCACTCCAGCTCGATCGAGGCCGATCAGGCCGAGAAGGTGCGCAGCTACTTCAACGGTGGAAGCCGCACCTCGAGCGCAAGCAGGCAGCAATCCGAGGTCAAGCCGAAGTTTGATCTCTCCAAGGTCTCCAAGCCCGGCGACGCGCTCAAGGCCATCCTCGAGCGCAAGCAAGCTGAGGCCGCCGCCAAGGCTGCTCCACCGCGTCCCACGGCAGTCGTCGCCGCACCTCCACCCACAGCTCATGCAGCTCCGGTGGCGTCGCGACCGGCAGCTCCTGCCGTCTCGATCTCTGCCTCGGCGGCTGCACCAGCGTCTGCCCCGGCGACACCACCTGCGCCGCGCCGCATCGTTCCCTTGCCGCGACAGGCCGCGAACATTATTACTCCCACGCCTCCGGCGGTTCCGGCGATTGCAAGCAAACCCCCGGTCGGCCCAGTGATCGCGCGTCCGCCCGTTTCGGCTCCTGCGGCTCCGCATCCCGTCGCCCCCCCGGCCGCCGTTGCGCCTACTGCCGCGAAGCCTGCAGCCGCAACGCCGCCTGTTGTAGCTGCTCCTCCGGCCCCTGTCGCGCAGCCCGCAGCCACAACTCCGCCAGCAGCTTCTGCACCCGAAGCCCCTGCCGCTGCTTCCGAGGCTCCAGTCGAAGCTGCTGCTCCGCCACCGGCTCCGGCAGCTCCTGCTGGTCCTCCGCCGCGCCGCATCATCATGCCGCAGACCGGCC
Organism: Edaphobacter sp.; assembly: GCF_035532915.1. GTDB lineage: Bacteria > Acidobacteriota > Terriglobia > Terriglobales > Acidobacteriaceae > Edaphobacter. The sequence continues at coordinate 5,111 of NZ_DATKQC010000393.1, read as the reverse complement.
CGCGGCCCATCTATACCGCTCCGCCTGTGGCTCCCGGAGCTCCGGCACGCAGCCGTCCTATCTTTGAGCGTCCGCGTCCGCAGGCCCCCGGAGCTCCCGGTTCTCGTCCTCCGTCAATGGCGCCCGGCGCACGCCGTCCCATGCACCCGACCCGCACCTATCCCGGCGGCCCCGGCGGTCCACCTCGTCCCGGCTTCGCTCCCGGTGCACCTCGCCCCGGCTTTGGCGCTCGTCCTGGCTTTGGTGCTCGTCCCGGCGCCCCCGGTGCGGCTCCCGGAGCACCGCTCGGCCCTGGCGAGAAGCCAGGAATGCGCCCGGCGGCACGCCCGGCCTCGCGTCGTGGCAACCAGCGCTACGAGAAGAGCAAAGAAGGCCCGATGAAGGGCTTCCAGCCGCCATCGCGTTTCGGCGGCGCTCAGATCTCGCGTGAGCCGTTGCCCATCACCAAGACCATCACCGTCACCGAGGGCATCAGCGTTAAGGATCTCGCCGAGAAGCTCGACGTACGCGGCAAGGACCTCATCGCCACGCTGCTGATGAAGGGTGTATTCGTCACCGTCAACCAGTCGCTCGAAGGCGAGCTGGTCAAGGACGTAGCCCGCCAGTTCGGCGCCGATGCCCAGGTCATCACGGTCGAAGAGCAGTTGGAGAACGAGGCCATCGAAGGCTTCCTCGAAGACACCACCGGCATGGTCGAGATCGCCCGTTCGCCCGTTGTCACCGTCATGGGCCACGTCGATCACGGTAAGACCTCGCTGCTCGATGCCATCCGTTCCACCGACGTCGCCTCGGGCGAGGCCGGCGGCATCACTCAGCACATCGGAGCCTACAAGGTCCATGTCACCAAGCCCGACTCCCCCGCCTTCGGTCGCGAGATCGTCTTCCTCGATACTCCCGGTCACGAGGCCTTCACCCGCATGCGTGCTCGCGGAGCGAAGATCACCGACATCGTCGTCGTTGTCGTCGCGGCAGATGATGGCGTCATGCCGCAGACCCTCGAGGCCATCGACCATGCTCGCGCCGCCAAGGTGCCGATCATCGTCGCTGTCAACAAGATCGACAAGCCGGACGCAAACCCAGCCAAGGTCATCCAGCAGCTGGCTGCTCGCGGTCTTCAGCCTTCGAACCAGGGCGGCGATACGGAGTTCGTCGAAGTCTCGGCGAAGAAGCGCATCGGCCTCGATCTGCTCGAGGAGATGATCTGCCTGGTTGCCGACATCAGCGCACCCAAGGCTGTGCTTGACCGTCCCGCAGTCGGAACTGTCATCGAAGCCAAGCTCGACCGTGGCCGCGGTGCGGTCGCCTCGATCCTCGTTCAGAACGGAACTCTCCGCCTTGGTGACAGCTACATCGTCGGCAATACCTTCGGCAAGATTCGCGCCATGTTCGATGACCGTGGACGCTCCATCACCGAAGCCGGGCCGTCTACACCGGTTGAAATCCTCGGCCTCGAAAGCATGCCGGATGCCGGCGACACCTTCCTGGTCATGGCAGATCGCGACAAGGCCAAGGGCATCGCCCAGTACCGCAAGATGAAGGAGCGCGAGGCGCAACTGGCCAAGAGCTCCCGCGTCTCGCTCGAAGGCCTCGCCGAACAGATCAAGCAGGCCGGCATGAAGGACCTGAACCTGATCCTCAAGGGCGACGTGCAGGGTTCGGTCGAAGTGCTGGCCGACTCGCTGCAGCGCATGTCCACCGAGAAGGTCCGCGTACGCGTCCTGCACTCGGGCGTCGGCGCTATCACCGAGTCCGACGTTCTGCTCGCGTCGGCATCGAACGCCGTCATCATCGGCTTCAACGTCCGTCCCGACCGCAAGGCCGCAGAGATTGCGGAGCGCGAGAACGTCGAGATTCGTCTGCACTCGATCATCTACGAGCTTCAGGACCAGATCACCAAGGCGATGTATGGCTTGCTCGAGCCGGTCTACAAGGAGAACTATGCAGGCCGCGCAGAAGTGCTGCAGGTCTTCAAGATCACCAAGGTCGGCCAGATTGCGGGTTGCCGCGTCACCGACGGCATCATCCAGCGGGCTGCTCAGGTTCGCGTCCTGCGCGACGGCAACGAAGTCTGGAAGGGCAAGATCTCCAGCCTCAAGCGCGTCAAGGAAGATGTCGCCGAGGTCCGTCAGGGCGTCGAGTGCGGTATTGATCTCGCCGGTTTCAAGGACATCAAGGCAGGCGACGTCATCGAGTCCTTCACCACGGAGACGCTCGCTGCCGAGCTTGGCCAGAACTCTGCCGCTGCACGCAAGGCCGAGAAGGCCGAAAAGGAAAAGATCGCCGCAGAAGCTGCCGCAACAGCTGCGAACGAAAACTCGGTCAACGCCTGAAGCAATCGGTAGCCTCATCCCCTGAAAGGCGGGACTTCGGTCCCGCCTTTTATTTCGCTATAGCCTGCGTTCAGTAGCGAATGTCCCGGTAGAAGATGCAGTGGCTTTCCAGATACCAGCAGCAGACAAAGAGAAGCAGCATCGTTGTTGCGGCCCAGCAGAATACCTGAACCGGGAGCGTCGTCATGAGTCGCTTGCTATCGGCTGACGGCTCTTCTGCGGATTCGCGAAAGATCAATCCACTGATCAGCGAGATTCCGGCAGCCATTAACAACAGTTCGAGAGAGTCCAGAATCGTCTGATGCAGATCGCTGGCGGGAACCAGAAACGCCGTTTGGAATACGGCGCACAGGGAGAGCATGCATAGCAGAAGGGCAATCGGCTTGGCGACCTCGGTCAACATGCTCGAAACTCACGTGGTAAGTCTACTGCTGTTTGAGAGCCGAAATCCAGCGAGCAGGCCGAGGCGAGAGGCCCTCGGACGGTTTGTCTGCAAAGGCGTAAAATCAGAGGAATCCTATGGTCTTCGTGCTCGACAACTACGACTCCTTTACCTACAACCTGGTGCAGTACATGGGTGAGCTTGGCGCTGAGATGGTGATTCGCCGCAACGATGAGCTGACTCCGACCGAGGTCGAAGCCCTGCATCCGGACCACATCCTGATCTCGCCCGGGCCCTGCACTCCACAGGACGCAGGCATCAGCATCGAGCTGATCCGGCACTTTGCGAAGGCAAAGCGCCGCGTTCCGCTTCTGGGCGTCTGCCTCGGCCATCAGGCCATCGGCGCGGCGTTCGGCGGCAACGTCGTGCGCGCTCCCAAGCTGATGCATGGCAAGACCAGCGAAGTGGAGCACGACGGAAAGACCATCTTCAAGGGCATTCCATCCGCGATGACCTGCACGCGCTATCACTCGCTGATCGTCGCCGAGGATGGCTTTCCCGAAGAGCTGGAAGTCTCCGCGCGAACCGTTGATGGCGAGACAATCATGGCGCTGCGTCATCGCGAGCTGCCCATCGAAGGGGTGCAGTTCCATCCCGAGAGCGTGTTGACCGTGCACGGCAAGCAGATCATCAAGAATTTCCTGAAGATGTAACGTGGTGAAGATGAAGCTCCAGTTGGCGTTTTTGTTCGCGGTACTTTGCGGAGCCGCACAGGCGCAGCAGCCTATCGGCAACGTGGCCGTGCAGGACGCGACGGTAGCAGGCGAGCTTACCGTCAACAATGGCCGCGCCGTTCTGGTCGCCAACACCACTGTGACCGCGAAAGACCACACCGCGGAAGTTACCTTGAATCGCGGCGGCACCATTCATGTCTGTGCTACCAGCGGCCTGCACATCACCGCTGGCAAGAGCGTGACAGGGCCTGCGCCGCTGATGCTGTCGCTCGACCGCGGCGCAATTGAAGTGCAGATGGCAGCGACGATCAGCGATGTCATCATGACGCCTGACTTGCGTTTCGGCATCGGCAGCAGCGGGCCGCTTGACCTGATGCTTCGCGTCACCAGCAACGGCGATACCTGTGTCGAGAACCGTGGGGCAAATGCGCCGATTCTGACTGGCGCTGATCAGTTTGGCGAATCGAGCTACAACCTGCGCCCCGGCCAGCACGTTTTGTTCGAGCACGGCAGCCTGAAGGAAGTCGTGGACAACGAAAGCTCTCCGTGCGGCTGCCCGCCTGCTCCAGCGCCAGGACTCTCTCTGGCCGATGCGGCTTTGAAGGCCGGCAGTACCAGGCAGGCAGCGGAGGCGCAGCATCCTTTTCCCGCGGCCATCAGCAACGGCCTTGCGCCTGCCGCGTCGGTTCCGCAGGCCCCAGAGGGCGTAGTCCACGCGCAGGTGGCGACGACATTGAGTTACGACGCCAATGGAAACAATTCAGCCAATACGCAGCCGCCCAGCGAGCCAGCGGAGACGAATGCGCCAGCGACGGTGCAGGCAGCGGCGCCAGCGGCTGCAGCACCACCAGCTCTGGCGGCGCAGCATCATTCGGATGTGGGCCACTGGATTGGCCACTTCTTTAAGCGGCTGTTTGGCCGCGGCTGAGTCTTACAGAGGGCTCACTGAGCTACAATTAAAGGGTTGTGGGCGAGTCTGCGGCGATTCCGTGCCCGCTCTGCCACTTCCAAATACAGCAATAGAAATCAGGGGTTTTCCTTATGTCGATTCCCGCCACGCAGATGCGACCGGGCATGGTTATCAAGTACAAAGACGACCTTCATCTGGTCTTCTCCGTCGAGCATCGCACGCCGGGCAATCTCCGCGCCTTCATCCAGGCCAAGCTGCGCAACGTCCGCACCGGAGCGATGTTCACCGAGCGCTTCCGTTCGCCTGATCCCATCGACCGCGTCTTCGTCGACGAGATCAAGATGGAGTTCCTCTACAACGATGGCGATGACTACTACTTCATGGACGCGAGCTTCGAGCAGACCATGCTGAAGCGCGAGACCTTGGGCGACGCCGTCGACTACTTGCTGCCCAACCTGACGATTGGCGTGAGCTACCACGATGGCAAGGCAGTCGGCATCGAGCTTCCGCTGGTGGTCGAGATGACCGTGGTGGAGACCGAGCCGGGCATCAAGTCGGCAACGGCGTCTTCCGTCACCAAGCCTGCCAAGCTGGAGACAGGACTCGTCGTGCAGGTGCCTCCGTTCATCAACGAAGGCGAAAAGATTCGCGTGGACACCGCCGAAGGCGCGTACATGAGCCGCGCATAATCTTGAGCACCGCGTTAAAATGGCCGTTTCCTCTTGGAGGAAACGGCCATTTCTTTGAAGGTTCGC
>NZ_DATKQC010000392.1:0-3771 GCF_035532915.1 Edaphobacter sp. | reverse complement strand
TTTACATCGCCTTTGATGACGCGCTCGTAAGCTTCCGGCAGCTTCTGGATGGAGGTCAGCTCGATGTCGGAGACAATGTTGTGTTCGGCGCAGTAGTCCAGCATCTCCTGCGTCTCGGCCATGCCGCCGATCATCGATCCTGACAACGAGCGTCGATTGGCGAGAATAGCGAACGGAGCGATGGACAGAGGCTGCTCCGGCAAGCCGACCGAGCAGAGTGTGCCATCGAGCCGCAGCAGGTTGAGGTAGTCGTTCAGGTTGTGTTCTGCCGAAACGCAATCCAGAATGAAGTCGAAGCTGCCCGCATGTTTTGCCATGGCATTGGCATCTTTGCTGATGACGACTTCGTCCGCACCAAGCTTCTTTGCGTCTTCGATCTTGCTCTCCGAAGTTGTGAACTGGACGACGTGCGCTCCGAAGGAGTGCGCGAACTTCAAGCCCATGTGTCCCAGACCGCCGAGGCCGACGACGCCAACCTTCTTGCCTTTTCCCGCGTTCCAGTGGCGCAGGGGCGAGTAGGTCGTGATGCCCGCACAAAGCAGCGGTGCTACGGCGGCGAGATTCAACTTCGGCGAAATCGTGAAGGTGTACTTCTCATCGACGACGATGTTGTTCGAGTAGCCGCCAAAGGTGAGCTCGCCCTTGTAGTCGCGCGCATTATAGGTTCCGACCATGCCTTTGGTGCAGTAGGGCTGGGCTTCGGCCTTGCAGTTCTCGCAGATGCGGCAGGAGTCGACCATGACGCCGACACCGGCGAGATCGCCCTTCTTGAACTTCGTCACCGACGAGCCGACCGCGGTGACGTGGCCGACGATCTCGTGGCCGGGAACCATGGGATAGATGGACTGACCCCACTCATCGAGGACCTGGTGAATGTCCGAGTGACAGATGCCGCAGTAGGCGATCTCTACGACGACGTCGTTGGGGCCGGGTTCCCTGCGGTCGAAGCTGAAGGGAACGAGTGGCGACTTCTTATCGTGTGCGGCGTATCCATGAGACTTCATTGAGAAACTCCTGAGGTTATTCGTCGTAGTGTAAGAGGCTGAGGACGTCGTATTCCTGAAACTTTTCGCGGCCTTTGAGGAAGTCGAGTTCGACGGCGAAGCCTAAGCCTGCGATCTCGCCGCCGAGTTGGCGGACTAGCTGGACGGTGGCCTGCATGGTGCCGCCGGTGGCGAGCAGGTCGTCGACGATGACGACGCGCTGGCCGGGCTGGATGGCGTCGAGGTGGATTTCCAGCGAGTCGCTGCCGTACTCGAGATCGTAGGTCACGCGGGCTGCCTTTGCGGGCAACTTGTTGGGCTTGCGCACGGGGACGAAGCCTGCGTTGAGGCGGTAGGCGAGCGCCGGGCCGAAGATGAAGCCGCGCGCCTCGATGCCGAGAACGAGATCGATGTCTTTGCCGATATAGTAGGCGGCGAAGGCGTCGATGAGCTGGGCAAAACCTGCCTTGTCCTTGAGCAGCGTGGTGATGTCGTAGAAGAGGATTCCAGGCTTGGGAAAGTCGGGAACGGTGCGGACGAGTTCTTTCAATGGTTCGCAGTTATGGGACATCGTTTTTACCAGGCTCCTTCAATGTTGAACTCTCCGAGATTTAGGCCTTCGCTCTCGTCGAGCTCGTGTTCGATGACTGCATCGACGCGGCTGCCGCGTGAACCTTTGCGGAGTGCATCTTTTAGTTCCGCTAAATCTTCGGAGTTACCGGCTGCGACGATCTCGACGTGGCCTTCCTCGGTGTTGCGGACCCAGCCCTTGAGGCCGATCTCAGCGGCTTCGCGCTGGACGAACCAGCGGAAACCGACGCCCTGCACGCGACCCTTGACGAGGTAGTGGCAGACCATCGGTGCTAGAGGACCATGTGGTCGGGTGGAATCTGGACGGGGCCTTGGTTGTCGCCGGGGAGACGTCCCAGCTCAAGCTCCGGCTGGATGTTCTCGTTGATGACGGGAAGGCTGGGCAGTTTGTCGGTGCTGCCGGCTTCGCGGACGACGGCGTCGGCGTGGGTAAGGACTTCTTCGACCGTCATGGTGTACATCTCGCGGCCGTTGTCGTAGCCGGACTCGATGGCGTGCTTGAGGTAGCGGCCAGCGGTCTGGGCGGCGAGGTAGTCGGTGATGACGTGGCCGTTGCGGCGCTTCTGCTCGACCCAGGCGACGTTGGGCATGGCGATCCAGACGGGCTTGCCGTTGACGGAGAAGCGGATATCGGTGGCGTCGGCGTGGCGCGTGGCGATGGCGACGACGGTGCCTTTCCAGAGGCAGCGGAGCTCTTCTCCGGTCCAGCGGTCGGTTACTTTAAAGTCTTCATACATAGCTGACTCTAGATTAGTTCACGGTGGGGGGATGGGCAAGGCGAGGCAGGATTTGCCCATCCCCGATTGCTTTATTTCTCTGCCGTGTTAGGTTTCCCGTTCGCTGCTGTCTTCTTCGGGGTCGGAGTAGTGGGAGATGGCGAGATCGAGGCCGTCGGCGGAGGTGGCGTAGTCACGGACGACTTCGGAGGCTTTGGGCCGGGGATGGAGCCTTGAGGCGTTGAGGGAGGCGAGTTGGAGGCCGTAGAGAAGCGCGGAGGCGCACTTGGTGTCGAGGGTGCTGGTCGCGAGCGCGTTGATGACCATCGAGAGCGCAAGCTGGATGGATTCGGCGTCTTCGAGCGCTAATAGCTCGAGGTTCTGGCCGGGTATGAGATAGCCGCGAGAGGCTTCGGTATGACGGAATCCACGATGACGATGGTGGAGGCGGTTGTGGAAGTAGCACCACTGATTGCCGGACAACGATGGAGAGCCACAGCGGGTTCCATTGGTGCGGACATGACGGCATAGAGGCGTTGGCATAGTTTGCTCCTTTGTTTGGGGGGCCACCCCCCCCGGTACCCTGGTAATAAGTTGAATGGTTGCAATGGTTTAGCGGATGTATTGCCGCTAAAATATTGCAAACAAGGAAGTTACAGCTAAAATATTGATTTAAAAAGGGAAAGCCCCAGCGTTTGCTGAGGCTTTCTTGCTTTTCGATCTACTAGCTCTATTTTAGCGAATTGCTACAAACTAACCGACAATTGATATCGCCTTTGGTTTCATGGAGTTAAGCGATTTCGGGGCTTGACATCGTATTTTTGGGCCAAAAACGCAAAAAATAAATTTGGGGGTGAGGATTTGAGGGAATTGCGGATTGCTTCCGACAAGCCGACATATCCTTACTAATCCAGTGTCGGTGAGTGCATCGGCGATTTGCACTAAGCCGCTAGCGCGGCGGGGTATGGTTCTGTGGCGTTTGGATAGAGTGTTGGACACCGAAGGAGGTGTCCATGACACAGCTACGCCAACGCATGCAGGAGGATCTCCGGCTACGGAACTTCTCCGAACGTACGGTTCGCCACTACACCCACACGGTTGCGGAGTTCGCAACCTACTTCCACAAGTCACCTGATCAGCTCGGCCCCGAGCATGTTCGGACGTTTCTTCTGCATCTGCTCAACGAACGGAAGCTTGCCTGGGGAACGATCCAAGGGGCCCGGTCGGCGCTGAAGTTCCTCTACATGCGGACCCTGAAGCAGACCTGGTTCGATCAGGAGATCATCAAGCCCAAGGTGCGGCGCAAGCTTCCCACAGTCTGGAGCCGGCAGGAAGTCTGTGCCGTGCTCGATGCAGAGATGAACATCAAGCATCGGGCGTTGCTGGCCCTGTACTACAGCGCCGGGCTTCGCTGCCAGGAAGCTCTCGACCTGAAGGTCACTGACATCGACAGCAAGCGGATGATCATCCACGTGCGCGAA
>NZ_DATKQC010000391.1:0-3148 GCF_035532915.1 Edaphobacter sp. | reverse complement strand
GGCTTCGCCCTTGCAGTAAGTAGTCCGAGCTTCCATGACGCGGATGAACCTGCCGATTCGATCGACCTTTTCACCGAAGGCTTCGCAGAACTGTTGAAACCGTTCGGTGCTTTCGGGGCTGGCTTCGCCGTTCTCTTCCAGTTCATCCTGCATGCGATCGAGCAGAAGATCGAGCTCGCGGTCGATATCGAACAGCGAGTGATCGGCAGCGATGGTTTCAGGGGCGGCTCTCTTCTCCGGTTGCGCTTGGGCAAACGGCAATACAGGCATCTGAATTGTGGCCATGATGATTTCCTTTTGATGGGGTGGGAATGTAGAAAAGCCCGACGCGAGAAACCGGGCTTTGAGCAAAAACGATCCATCCGACATGGACGGATGACGTGAACTTCTTGAGCGGTTTCAGTTCCCGGTGTTCTTGAAGTAGAACGTCGTTTCTGCACCGATGAGACCGGTCAAAGCCTGGAGAATGACTGCGAGGAGATCTTTTGCTTTCACCCAGTCGCCAAACTGGTTTGTATAACAGGCAAACGCGATCACTATGCACGAAAAAAGGGCAGGAGTGGAAACCTGCCCTTCTCAGGGGGATGCGGACCGACGCCCAGAATTAGCTAAAGAGGCACATCTGTTCGCCGGCAACGTGTGCGGTTGGCCAGAGCGGAGATGGCTTCCGCTTTGGCCGTGTTGGGGTGGCATGGACCAGATGCAGACCATCGCCTTCGGGGACCGAAGACTCGAAGCCGAGTTCCAGCGGTGCGTCCACGATCTCAGATGGAAGAACAACTGGCGGAAGAATCGGGACTTCAGCGCCTGTCGGCTGATCGGGCGCGTTCTTGGCCCGTTCCCGTTCCAGCTCTCGCCATACCGAGTCGGCAGATTCTCCGACTCCACCCTTTTCGACCAGCTCGCGAGCCATGGCAGTCAGCAGGTCCTCATTGGCATCGAGCGACTGCAGCCCTTCCCCGGAGAACTTCCCTTCCATCATCAGCGCGACCAGCATCTTTTTGCCCATGTGACGGATGCAGGTTTCCTGCATGGTGCCTTTGTAGGCTAGAAACTTCACCCGAACCGGGTATCTCTGCCCGATCCGCCACGATCTCCGGCTTGCCTGCCGCAGCGTGTGAAGCGAGTAGCCCGTTTCGTAGAAGTAAAGGGTCGGAAACGCCAGGAGATCAAGGCCCGTCTCCACCAGCCTGGGATGGCAGACGACCACCTCGACGCCTGTCCGCAGCTGCTTCTCGTACCAGGCCTCACGCTTGTCAGTGGACACTGCCGCGCGCAGGACTGCTACCCGGAAACCCGCTTGCTGGAAGATTCGTTCCAAACGCTCGGTCACATCATGCTTGCCGGTAAACGTGGCGTAGACCTGACACCGTCTGCCCTGGCTCAACTCCCCACGGATGTCCTCAATGAGACGCTTCTCCTTGGCATAGGTTTCAGTCTCCGGCAGGTCTTCCGCTTGCGTGACGAAGAAAGGCAGCATGCAGCCCTGTTTCGGATCGTATTCCTTTCCCCAGATTTCGCCGATTCCATAAGGATGGTCCGGATACAAGAGCAGCGTGTTGAGCATGACACTCATCAGGCTCTTGTTGCCCCGGTGCTCCTTCATGGCTTGGGTAATGTCCTTCTCGATCGCCTTGTAGGCATTCGAGAGCGCATTGTCCATATCGACCGAAAGCACCGTCTCCTCATAAGAGGGGAGCTGATCGGAGATATCTTCGAGCGTGATGAAGGCTGTCGACTCCATCAGGTATTTGCCGAAGAGCAGCGGCGAGGCCCCTGGTTTCCGGAGCACCTGTACCGTTCGTTTCTGCGCCTTCGAGCAAGCATTGTCCGTCTCACGGACTTTTTCGACCGTCTCCAGGACGCCGTACTGCTCTTGAAAGTCCCTGCGACCCTGGCTGCCGGCCTCGTATCCCGCCGCCACCATCTGCCGCGGTTCCATGCGATAGAAGATATTGAAGAGATCGTCGGCATAGCCGCCCATCAGGGTCCCGGTCAGCGCAATCAACTTCCCGGCGCAACGCGCCAATACTCCCAGACCATTGCCCTGAGCGGTATCGCCGGCGAGTTGATGCAGCTCGTCGGCCACAGCATAGTCCCACCAGCCCTTCATGTAGCGGCCGATATAATCGAGCGGCGCCATGCGCTGAATGCGGCTGCTGTCGGCCTGCCAGAGTGCGGAGAAGCGAGTTGTCCCGTCCTCCCCACTCTTGAATGTCTCGCTGAATTTTGCTTCGCGGAGATCCAAGCGGCTGAGATAGCCTCCGTCACTTGCAGGAACGGCATGACCAGTGTCTGGATTGATTAGGCCGCCGAGCTCTGGCCCGCTTCTCGCAATCTGGAAGGCATGTTTCCAGAAGTAACCGAGCTTGCCTTTCTCTTTGCCCATAATGAAGAAGGCCGGTCGAGGACATAGTGCACGCCATCCCTTTCGGCCCATGCTGCGGAGCTTCGGGAGCGAGGTCGTGATTCCTTTAACCACGATCTGACCCTTTTCGAGCTTCACCTCGACGATGCCGTGCGTGTTCCTAGGATCGCCGCCATTGCGCAAGTCTTCGATCACAAAGGCGCGCGCGTTGGGAACGGTGAGCAGAGTTTCACGCGCCCATTTGCGAACGATATGCGGTGGACACATCACGATCGAGGTATACGGCCTATTGCCGGCATCGACGTGCATGGTGCCGAGGGACATGAATGTCTTCCCTGCCCCACACTCAGCCACGATGCGGGCTGCCCGCGCCGTCTTCAGATATTTCGCAAGTCCGGTGATAGCGAGCGCCTGCGCCGGCAATGGTGTGCGCAGCAGGGTTTGGAGGGCCGCTGCAGGCGCATCCTTCGGCGACTGAAGCGCGGGGTAGGTTTGAACAATACGCTGGCCCAATTCGTGAGACATGGCCCTTAAATAATCAAAATAAGAGGAATAATTTTCCACGATGAATCTCCTGAATGAGCGAATGCGCAAGAAAAAGGACCAGCGGATGCTGGCCTGTGGCGAAACTTTCCACGGTTGTTGCTGATGTCGATCAATGACATCAGCAACGAGAATCAGAGTTTTGCATCGAGGAGCGCGGACGGATTACAAACGAGGTGAAATTCCCGGCCTAAGCGAACAGGTCGTCGTACTGAATGGTCTTCAGTGCGTCCTGCA
>NZ_DATKQC010000390.1:0-2474 GCF_035532915.1 Edaphobacter sp. | reverse complement strand
GGCGCGGTTGTTCCGGTATTGCTGTTGAGCTTTGGTTTGCAGGAGGCCATGGCGCAGCAGGTTTCGTATGAACATGCGACGGCGAAGCAACTGGCGGGGATCGCCAAGGACAACTCGCGACACTTTGGCGACGATCCGGATGATCCGGGACCGCTGGCTTCCGATCTCTCGTATAGGATTGCGCCCGCTGCGGTCGGCAAGGCCATGCGCAAGGTTGCGGACTGGCAGCTTGCTCGGTCCCAGCCGTACTTCGATCGGATCTGGACGTGGAGCATTCTGTACAGCGGATTCATGGCTACTTCTGAGTCGCTGAACGATCCCAAATATCGCGATGCCATGATGGCGATGGGGACGAAGTTCGACTGGAAGCTGCGCTCGCATCTGCCCAATGCGGACGATCAGAGCGTAGCGCAGACCTACCTTGAGCTTTATCTCTTAAAGAAGGACCCTGCGATGATGGAGCCGACGCGCAGCGAACTGGATGCCGTGCTGGCCGCGCCGCGAATGTCGAAGATTCCCGGCAAGGAGCTGCCCTGGTGGTGGTGCGATGCTTTGTTCATGGGGCCTCCGGTATGGGCGCGGATGTATGCCGCGACCGGCGACCAGAAATACATCTCCTACCTCGACGAGGAGTGGTGGAAGACCTCGGACCGGTTATATGACACGAAGGAACAGCTGTACGCGCGCGATCCGAGCTACCTGAACAAGACCGAGGCCAATGGTCAGAAGATGTTCTGGGGGCGGGGAAATGGCTGGGTGATGGGCGGCATTGCGCGGACGCTCGAGTATCTGCCCAAGGATGATCCGGCTCGTCCGAAGTATGTGAAGCAGTTGCAGGAGATGTCGGCGCGCATCGCTTCGCTGCAGGGCAAGGACGGATTGTGGCGTTCGGGGCTGCTCGACCAGGGCAACTATGCGTTGCCGGAGATGTCGGGCTCCGCTCTGATGACCTACGCGATGGCGTGGGGCGTCAACCAGGGGATATTGAGCAGGAAGGTTTATCGCCCTGTGATCGAGAGGGCGTGGGCCGGAATGTTGCACCATGTTTACGCCGACGGACGGTTAGGCTGCATCCAGCAGACGGGCGCCGAGCCTGCGCCGTTCAAGGCCAGTTCGAGCTATACCTACGGCGTGGGTGCCTTCCTTTTGGCGGGAAGTGAGATCCGCCAGATGGGTACTAATTCTTCAGCAGGTAAACGCGTACATTGAAGGCGAGATAGGTTGTAGGATGGATGTGTCTTGCAATTTTTAGTACGTGGGTGCGGCAGATGAAGCTGGAGAGTGTGGAGGCGCTGCGCGTGCACAAGCAGCGGTTTGGGCTTGAGGGGCGCGCGTTCGGCGCTCCGGCGCGGGTTAATTTAATCGGCGAGCATACGGACTATACGGGCGGCTTTGTGATGCCCATGGCGATCGACTTCGCCACGGTGGCGGTCGTAAGCGCGCGGAACGACGGACGTGCCGTATTTTATTCATTGAACTTTGACGAAGAGGTCTCGTTCGAGCTCGCTTCGCTGGGGCGGACGCCACAGGGACATTGGAGCGATTATCCGCTGGGTGTGGTGTGGAGCCTGGCGCAGGAAGGCATCACCGTAAGCGGCTTCAGCATGAGCCTTGCCGGTAATGTGCCCGTAGGTGCGGGTTTAAGTTCATCTGCTTCTTTGGAGGTCGCGACCGCGATGGCTTTGCTGTCGCACGCAGGCCAAGAGCTTCCGCTGAAGACGGTAGCGACGCTCTGCCGCCGGACCGAGAACGAGTTTGTCGGTGCCAAGAGCGGCATTATGGACCAGTTCATCGTTGCGGGAGGCGTAGCGGGACGGGTAATGCTGCTCGATTGCCGATCGCTCGAGTTCGAGCTGCTGCCGTTGCCGGCTGAGGTGCGCGTCGTGGTGTGCAATTCGATGGTGCAGCACCAGCATGCGGGCGGCGAGTATGGCGACCGGAGCGATGAGGTGACAGCCGGGCAGGAGGTGTTGCGGCGGGAGCGGCCTGGAATCGAGCTGCTGCGGGATGCGACGCTGGCGGACCTCGAGGCTTGTAAGGACAAGATGAGCGCGGCAAGCTTTGCGCGGTGCAGGCACATCATCAGCGAAAATGGCCGAGTGATTGAGGCCAAAGGGGCCTTGCTGCGGGGAGATGTAGGGCGGTTTGGAGAGTTAATGGTGGAGGCCCACGCGAGTATGCGCGACGACTTCGCAGCCAGTTCGCCCGAGGTCGATACGCTGGTTGAGATCGCAATGCGCCAGCCCGGTTGTTTTGGTGCCCGAATTACCGGCGGCGGCTTTGGTGGATGCACGGTGAACCTGGTCAAGGTGGACAAGGCCGAGGCGTTCGTTGAGGCGGTGCGCAGCGAGTACAAGGCTACTCTGGGCATTTCAGCTGATTGCTTCATCAGCGCTCCCACCGATGGCGCACTGGCGATGGCGGCGAAGGGCGGTGTGCAGTGAATCCATTAGCGCAGAAGAATCCTCATCGCC
>NZ_DATKQC010000389.1:0-5259 GCF_035532915.1 Edaphobacter sp. | reverse complement strand
GCCTCTTTGGCAACCGACTCGGTCTTCGAGCCAGTCTCCGGCTTCTTATTATTTTTCGTCTTGTTGCGCGCCTCTTCCTGCGCTGCCTTGGCTGCCGCAGCCATTTCCTCTTTGGCACGTCCGAGAGTGTTCTTCAATTCCAGGTGACTGGCGACAAAGCTGACGATGGCATCCGGCAGTTGCGCGTCAAGTTCGGCGGCGGTTCCGGTGAAGCTCATGGGTGTAGTGAGGGCAGCGTTTTCACCGTCCGCCAACTTCTTGGGCAGCACATTGACCCGGATCTGATCTTCTTCAAGTGAAGTGACCGTCAAGAGGACGGACCTCTGGCGGAGGAGTGGAACGAGTTGTTGAAACATGGCATCTCCAATGGGTGTGTGATTGAAAAACTGGGAAAGGGTGGCTGATCGTTTATTAAGCTGCCAGTTGCAGTCGGCGATTGCGTCTTCGGGCCTTCGTCCACATTTCGGGATCGATCGGCAGAGCACTCATCCGCCCGGTCTCGGCGTTGAAGAAAGCTCCGTGATGGTGCAGCTTTCCATAGCGGAAGAGCCGCGCCAGCATGGCGAGTGCGCTCGATGCAAGGGTCTGATTGATGAACGGCTCCTGCCGATCGAGAGCTTCGACGGCAGAGCAACTCGGCAAAGGATCTTCGGCGGCTGCCGCATCGACGATCTCGGGATACAACTCACTGACCGTGCGCAGGCGGGTGGCAACGCGTCGATTTCGTGAGTTCAGCGGCTGCCCGAGTACATACTGGCCGCTCGCGGCGTTATTGCCAATATCGAGCCAATAGGTCGTTTCCTGCCGTGTGACTTCCTGGTCAATGGCTTTCCGCGCAGCGCGGGTGTCGACGCAGCCAATGAGCAAATCCGGAACCTCGCCATGCGATCGACGCAGTGTGCGTTCGCCGAAATAGCACGGTTCCGCCGACCACCTCGTGCCCCAGAACATGTTGATCCGGTTGACGAGCACGGTTGCTTTGTTCAGGCCAATGTCCGCAGTCGAGAACGGCTGACGGACACAATTGGTCGCAGACACAGTATCGGCATCCATGATCGAGACCTGGAGTCCGTAAGGATGCCCCCACACTCGCATCGCCTGATCGAGATACGGCAGGCCCATAAGAATGGCGCTGCCGGTTCCGCCTGCACCGACGACCAGCACGCGGACGGGTCGGCGGCCAAGCAGCCCCGATGGCAGCAAGTGCTCGATGCGCATCTCAATTCCTTTCTTCGCGCACGAATTGCGCGAGTGTTTGGGGGAGGACGATCAAGGTCTCGATCGGAAACAATTTCCGCTTTCCGGTCAGGCTGCTCCAAAGTCCCTCAAAGCCGCCCGTGTGGCGGGTAAGGCGACCAACATTGGCATGGGTAAAGGCGCTCTCGTAGAAGCCTCGTTCCCAGTCGGATATGACAGCGACGGATGCGCTCTCTGGCCTCCGCATCGATCCCAGGCAGACTGCGCCGTTGTCGGAGAGGTTCCAGTAGGGCGCGACCGCGAGTTTCGTTTCAGCCACGGGGCGCTTGTTCTCCGCGAGAGCGCGGATTCTCAATTGGCCGTCAGCGACCCGCCAGACTAAAGGAGGCTGAGGAAAAATGCGCCCGTTCAAGTCCGCCGCCTTTCCCTCGGAATGCTGATAGAACATCTGGCGTCGCTGTGCCGGCGTCCACCAGGCGATCATGCGATCGCTCTTGGCGAGGATGTTTTCTGGGAACACTTCGGCAGCAGCTCCGCCTCCAAGAGAGCGGACCAGCGACTCGATGAACGCTACCGTGAGTGGTTGTGCCGGGCCGAGAGTCGGTGCCGCATTCTGCTGCGGAGTAACCTCGTGCTTCGTGATAAAGGTTGTCCGGTTCCCGTGGTAAACCAACAACGCCTCACGCAGCTCGAACCGATGGTTCTCCCCGATTGCTATCTGAACCTGCATGTTCCTTCCCCCATTCCTCCAGATCCTCAACCAACCCGAATAGTTCCGCGTTGAATGCAACGAAGCGCTCGATTATACGAAGTGCGTGCTGCACTTCGTCCGCCTTCTTCGGCGAGAAAACAACACAGACCGTCGGCTCCGAGGAGCCTTCGAGCATGTACTGCCCCTCCTCATCAAAGCAGGCGGCAACGGCGTCCCTTTCCTTGAAGGCAACGAGCAACGATGGGAGCGGCGGGCCGTCGTAATAGCGGTCTTCGAGAGGCTCCCGGGACTCTTTCAGATGCAGCCGCGAGAGTTGTTGCATTTTCCTCAAACGATCGAACCAGGCACGGTAGGGGCCATTGCCATGGGTGCGGAGCAGGCGGCGACCTTCAATCGTCGACCGCTGTTTCAGTGTCCTTTGAATGCACGCTGGAAGGGCCTTCTCTACCTCTGGAAATTCATATTGGCTGCGGTTTTGCTCGTCGTCCTCGTTGGCACACTCGATCAGCCTCTCCTCATACATGAGTGCGTCGTTGTGATCGTAGATCCGCATCACGCGGTAGAGGGCATGGATCAGCGACCAATAGAACGCTGCTCCCAGTCCCTCTGCTTGTTCCTCGATCGCACCGAGTGCCGGACCGATCTTGAAATACCCTGCACTGCCGCATTCGATTGTGATGGCCAGATGCCCATTGCTTAGAGCCGGGCCGTATCCATCCCGTTCCAGGACGTCGCTCACTTCCAGGTGATATTCGACGTTGCGATGCAACAGGTCGCCGCGCTCGGCTCCAATCCCGGCCATGATGCTGTGTCGTGCGAAAGCGACTGCGTTGCCTCCGCATCGCTGCCACGTGTCAGGTGAGCCCAGACCCGCCTTCACCAGGGCGGCGCCCAACTCGTAAAGCAACTCCGCGTTGACTTCGTGGTTGTATTCGGTCGCCACGGTGGCAAGTGTGGGAAGGGCCTGTCCGAATGAAGGTGCAAGTGTTGCTACCCCAAGGGCGGAAGCAGTTCCGACGGTGGGCGGAGCGGCACGCCCTCTGCGCCCACGAAGCGATTCATTGCTTCCCGAACGGCGCTGGCGAGAAGTATCGATTCTTTGCATTGCAGATGCCTCACGAGTAATTTGTTCGCCTCCGGAGGTGGTGCAGCCGCCTTCATCGCGAACAACGCCACCAGTTCCTCTCGTGTCATCTCGGGCCGAGCCATGACCTAGCCCTTCGAACCGATGGCTCGCGAGAAGGAGTACCGGAGACTCGTTCCCGTGTCCTCCGGACCCGTTAGTGTGGCAGTGGCAATTTCAGGGTAAGACGGCGTGAGCAGGTCTCTGATTTGCTCGATACTCATCCTCGGATCCGGGTCGGGGATACGCGATCCGTTGAAGGTAAATTCCCGAGGCAAACTACTGATTTTCAGGGTTGTGGTCATGGTGATGTTCTCCAGAATGATTGTGGATTGGTAGAGGCAGCGAACCTCATGGTTCAGCGTTAGACGAGAGCGCAGAGGCAAGAGGTTGATGGATCGTAAGATTTGCAACCTGTCCGACGGTTTGGTACATGATTGTGTAATGCCCGCGACAAAGCGAGCGACCGCTCCGGTTAGGAGCAGCCGCTGGTTCCGCCGCAATTCGCGCACTTGTGGCAGGTGCCATTGCGCACCATCATGGATCCGCAAGTGGCGCAAAGCGGTCCATCGGATAAGGCATCGCTATCGAGAAGAGGTTGCGGAATGCAGGGGGGAGCCTGCATAGGCTCCGGCTCAGCATTGCCGCAGGTCTCCGCCGTCGTCACAAATAGCGTTAGCTGTATTCCTGAGAGGAAGCGCAGCTCTACCCACCGGAAGAGGTAGTCCATGATCGACTTGGCATAGCCCATCTCCTGGTTGCCAGTCCAACCCGAAGGCTCAAACCGGGTATGTGACAGCTTGTCGCAGAGCACCTTAAGAGGAACTCCGTGCTGGAGGCTCACGGATACCACGGTGCCGAAGCATTCCATCAACCCGGCGATGGTCGAACCCGCCTTTGCCATCCGGATGAATATTTCACCCGGTTGGCCGTTGGGATAGAGTCCCACGGTGAGGTAGCCTTCATGCCCAGCGATCGAGAAATGATGGGTAATCGCCGAGCGCTCGTTTGGCAGGCGATGGCGGTTGGCAGCCGGAGGGCCGGAGAGGTCTTCCTGCTGTGCGGAAGGTTTTTTCGCTTCCGGTGCAGAGGCGCTGACGGGCTGTGAAGTCTTCGGACCATCGCCTTTGGCATCCTGAATCAGGGCCTCGTGGCTGTGCGATACCAGGGTATCGAAGGGAGCAACATCGCCTTCTGTGAGTTCGTTCGCGGAGCTAAGCCGGGTTGCGGTTTGTGTGGGGATGCTGGGCATATGGGTACCTCCCTTGCAGGGCAGCTTGCAGATATTTCCCCGGCTACATGACGTTCGGCGGCGTTATGGCCTCAGCAATCTACCCGAATGCAGAGTTGTAATGCGGGTCTGAAATTCAGTCAAATCGACGGCTGGGAGGCGGAGTTTGGCGGCTTAGATAGCCTCTGACCTTCTTTAATTCTGACGGTCGGAGCATCAAGACATGCCTGTATCGACCGAAGAACAGGTCGACTCGCTAGTCGACGTTGATCAGGATCTTCGTCTTGCCGTCTCTACTGATCCAGTGTTTCTCGCCGCCGTGGTCGTGGTGCGGTAATCCAATCTCAACATAATCGCCGCGCTTCTTGATCTCGTAGATCAGCCTTCCATTCCGCGCTCTGAGTACAAGCGCCTGAGAAGGATTTGCGAGGCACCATTGGTAGGCCAAACGCTGCCAGTCGTTCAATGAGGACCGATGCGTTCGGGCAAACTCTGTCAACGAAACATCACGTCCCACCAGATAGTTTCGGCCAGCCTCGAGCGCTCTATTCCAATCCCCATAATGGGGATCCTCACCATTCCGGTACTCGTTCGCCTGCTGGGCGATCATGTAAGAACAGGGCTGGTGCATGAGTTGAAAGTTGATGCACTCACGTGAGCCCTTTTCGTTTGGCGGGCTCCATATGGTGCGATCGAGATAATCCAAGAAGGGAAGATGCGCAGCATCGGTGGTCCACTCCTGCACTTTAGGAGAATTGAAAAACAGAGGGATGGCGGTTCTGCCGGTGGACATAAGTATCTCCGGGCACATGAGCCTCGGATAAGCGGCACAGGCTCACGTGCGATGGTTGCTGATTGCCTGGGCTAGACAACGCGCAGGTGAAAGAACCGCTTGATCTCCGCTCCATCCACGGTCCCGCCGTTGGCGACATGCTGCTTGATGGCGCTGTTGGAGGGTTCGCGGCTCTTTACAGCAGCCTGGAGGGCCTTGACCAG
>NZ_DATKQC010000388.1:0-31333 GCF_035532915.1 Edaphobacter sp. | reverse complement strand
CGCGACATGAACCGCGCCTATCACTTTGGCCGGGGTATTCAGGCGGGGCGTGTCTGGACGAACTGCTATCACCTGTATCCCGCGCATTCGGCGTTCGGCGGGTACAAGCAGTCTGGCATTGGTCGCGAGAACCACAAGATGATGCTCGATCACTATCAGCAGACCAAGAACCAACTCATCAGCTACAGTCCCAATGCCATGGGATTTTTCTAGGAGCCTATGCCACGTACACCCGATCAGGTCATCGCCACCGATGCTGCCATCGAGTTGATGGCGAGGCTGCATGGAAAGCACGGGGACCTGATGTTCCACCAGTCGGGCGGCTGCTGCGATGGCAGTTCGCCGATGTGCTATCTGCGAGGCGAATTCCTTGTGGGCGACAGCGATGTGCTGATCGGCATGCTGGGCGATACGCCTTTTTATATGAGCCGCAGCCAGTTCGAATACTGGAAGCACACGCAGCTCATTCTGGACGTGGTTCCGGGCAGGGGTGGGATGTTTTCGCTGGAGAACCCTGAAGGCGTTCGCTTCCTGATCCGCTCGCGCGTATTTACCGGTGACGAGATCACGGCGTTGCGCGGAGCAGGGCGCATCTAGCCCATTGCTATGCAGATTGCAGGGTGAAGATGGTGATCTCGGGCGGGCAGTTGAGGCGGAAGGGAATGCCAACTGCGCCGATACCGCGGTTGACATAAAGCTGCATGTTGCCGAGGTGGAAGAGACCTTCGGCGTAAATTCTGCCCATGGGTGGAAGCACGAGCGCGCCAAGGAAGGGCAGTCTAATCTGGCCGCCGTGGGTGTGGCCGGAGAGCATGACATCAACCAGCTGTCCGCGCGGATGCTTGCGGACGGTGTTGGCGTAGTCGGGCTCGTGCGCCATCAGGATGACGGGGCCGTCCGGCTGTGGCGGGACGGCGAGGTCGAGGCGCGGGTTGGTGGTGCCGGGATCGTTGACGCCCGCAAGCCAGAAGCGGGAGCCATTGCGCTCGATGGGGACGTGCTCGTCGACGAGGACAGGAATGCCGTTGGAGGTGAGGGCATTGATGACCAGCGGTGCGCTGACGGCGACGTCGTGGTTGCCCAGGCAGGCGAAGCGCAGCGGGCAGGTGAGGGTGCTGAGAATCTCGGCGCAGCGGTGCGCGGCGGACTGGCCGTTCATGAAGGTGAGCGAGCCGTGGGTGACGAAGTCTCCTGTGAGCACGACCATGTCTGCCGCAAGGGCGTTAACGTGGCGGACGACGCGTTCGAGGAAGAAGGGCTCGGTGAACTCGTCGAGGTGGATGTCGCTGATCTGCGCGATGCGGAAGCCGTTGAAGGCGCTGGGGAGGTTCGATATGGCGAGGGTGCGGGGCACGAGGTCGAGCTCGTGGCGCGCAATTTCGCCGGAGTAGAGAGCGAGACCGGCGGCAGCCGCTCCCGCGCCGACGAGGAAATGGCGGCGGGTGATGCGTGGGGAGGAATCGGGATTAACGCCGGACATAGGCCATGATACCGGGTTGTGTTCGGGTTGAGCCAGTTTTAGGGCACAAGTTCGGTAGAATCATAGGGATGAGTTTAAGTGTGCGCAAGAAGAGGGCGGTAGCTGCGGCGAAGGCCGCCGGAGTGGATTGCCTATTGGTGACGCATCTGCCGGATGTGCGCTATCTGAGCGGGTTTACCGGGTCGAACGCTGCGCTGGTTCTGGCTGGCGGGCGCTCCGTTCTGTTTACCGACGGACGCTACACGGCGCAGGCCAAGGCCGAGGCCGTGGGAACCCGAGTCGTGATCGCGAAGAAGCCCGCGGTAGCGGCTGCGTGCGAGTGGATAGAGGGCGCCGGGGTGAAACAGTGCGGCTTCGACGCCGCGCAGACGTCGGTAGCTGCGCTGGAGTCGATGCGAAAGGCGGTCTCGGCGAAATCGCGGCGGGGAATCTTCCAGCCGGTCAAGCCGCTGGTGGCCACGCTGCGTGAAGTGAAAGACGCTGACGAGATTGCCGTGATGCGCGAGGGGGCCTTGCTGGGTTGCCGTCTCTTCGATGGCATGTTGAGCTATATCCAACTGGGGTTGACCGAGGTTGCCGTTGCCGCAGAGCTGGAACATGCTGCTCGGTTGGCGGGCGCGGAGGCGATGTCGTTTGAGACGATCGTCGCCAGCGGAGAGCGGAGCGCACTGCCGCATGGCCGCGCGACGCAGACTAAATTGCCGCGCAGAGGCTTTGTCACGCTCGATTTTGGCGTCATAGTAAATGGATATTGCAGCGATATGACGCGCACCGTGCACATGGGCAAGGCACTCCCGGGCGAGCGGGAAGTGTATGATGCGGTTCTGGAAGCGCAGGAGGCTGGAGTCGCGAAGGTGGCTCCGGGCGTGACCTGTGCCGAGGTCGATGAAGCGGCAAGAAGCGTGCTGCGACGGGTGGGTCTGGACAAGTATTTCAGCCACTCGACCGGGCATGGCGTTGGGTTGGAGATTCACGAAGGACCGAGGCTTGCGGCGAAGCAGACGCAGGTTTTAGAAGAGGGAATGGTCGTCACGGTTGAGCCCGGAGTTTATATGCCGGGCAAGTTCGGAGTGCGGATCGAGGACATGGTCCTGGTGACCGCGACGGGAGGCGAAATTCTGACGCCAAGCGTGAAGGCATGGATTGAGTTGTAATTACCAGAGTGCCGCAACAGGCACAGGAGACATGATGGACGGAAATAAGTTGCAAGAGCTTCGCGAACTGGTCGAATTTCTGAAGGCGAACGAGATCGCCGAGTTCGACATGGAACAGGATGACCTGAAGGTCCGCATCAAGTTCGCGGGCGAGCCTGCACCAGCGGCTCCGGCTGTCGGTGTAGACTTCGCGAACCTGAGTCGGTTGATGGCTTCGGCTACCCCTGCCGCGGCAGCGGCTGCCCCGACGGCAGCTGCGCCCAGTGCGCCCGCGGCCGCGCCAGAGGAGGCTCTGCACGAGGTGAAGTCGCCAATCGTGGGAACGTTCTACGAGTCGCCGTCGCCGGGCACGCCGTCGTTTGTGAACATCGGCGACCAGGTGGAAGTAGGCCAGGTGCTTTGCATCGTCGAGGCGATGAAGCTGATGAATGAGATCGAGTCCGACGTCGCCGGTGAAGTGGTGAAGCGTATCGCCGCGAGCGGACAGCCCGTGGAGTATGGACAACCGCTGTTTGCGATCAAGGCGCGGTAGCACCGACATTCGACTGGCCGCGATGAATTGTTCGGGCTCTATGACGGATAACAGGATATCGATTCAACTGGAAGAGAACAGGTAACGCATGTTTCGTAAGGTATTGATTGCAAATCGCGGGGAGATTGCGCTGCGCGTCATCAACGCGTGCAAGGAGATGGGAATCCGCACCGTTGCGGTGTACAGCGAGGCGGATCGCAATAGCCTGCATGTGCGCTTTGCCGATGAGGCCATCTGTATCGGTCCGCCCAGGTCAGCGGACAGTTACTTGAATGTTCCCGCGGTCATCTCGGCGGCGGAGATTGCCGATGTGGACGCGATCCATCCCGGATACGGCCTGCTCAGCGAGAACGCAAACTTCGCCGAGGTATGCCGTGCTTCGAACATCAAGTTCATCGGGCCTCCGCCTGAAGTGACGCGGATGATGGGCGAAAAGTCCACCGCAAGGCAGACCATGAAGAAGGCGAAGGTGCCGATCCTGCCGGGTTCTGACGGGGTGATTGCCAACGAAGGCGAGGCGCTGGAGTGGGCGCGCAGCGTCGGCTATCCGGTGATCTTGAAGGCGGTTGCCGGTGGCGGGGGCAAAGGGATGCGTATCTGCCGCAACGCGGAGGAGCTTCCGAAGTTTTACGAACAGGCCACGCAAGAGGCGATGAACTCTTTCGGCAATGGCGATATGTACATGGAGAAATTCATCGAGCGGCCTCGGCATATCGAGTTTCAGGTGCTGGCTGACGAGCATGGCAACGTGATGAGTCTCGGCGAGCGCGAGTGCTCGATCCAGCGGCGGCACCAGAAGTTGATCGAAGAGGCTCCAAGCCTGATGATCACTCCCAAGCTGCGTGAGGAGCTGGGCAAGACGATCAGGAAGTCGCTTGAAAATATCGGCTACTGGAACGCCGGAACGATTGAGTTTCTGATGGATGAAGACGGTAAGATCTACTTCATCGAGATGAACACCCGCATCCAGGTGGAGCATTGTGTAACCGAAATGGTTACAGGAATCGATTTGGTGAAGGCACAGTTGCGCATTGCGGCGGGTGAGAAGCTGAACTCGATTGTGACCGAGCCGGTGACGATTCGCGGCCATGCGATCGAGTGTCGCATCAACGCGGAGCATCCGGAGAAGTTCACGCCGAGCGCGGGCAAGATTACCGCGTTCAACCTGCCCGGCGGCAACGGCGTTCGTGTGGATACTGCGCAGTATGCGGAGGGCGTGGTGCCCCCGTACTACGACTCGCTGATTGCGAAGCTGATCTGCCATGGCAAGGATCGCGAAGAGGCCATGAACAAGATGCAGCGGGCGCTGTCGCAGTTCGTGGTGCAGGGAATCCATACGACGATTCCGATGCATCAGAAGATCTTTGCCGATGCGGAGTTCCGTTCGGGCAAGTTCGACACGAAGTTCATGGAGCGGTTCTTCGAACGACAGAAGGACATCAAGGCGGAGTAGCGGTGGGGCTATGGCGTGGTGGGTGGGGTGACGGGAATGATCTTCGATTGGACGTGGGTTTGTTCGAAGTTTCGATTCTCTGCGCTGATGATGATCTCGCGGTTGAAAAAGAAAAAGATGTGCATCTTGAACTCGGTGCCGAAGCTGACGGGAAACCAGACGACACCGGCCGGAGGAGCGGGTTGCGGTGCGTAGATGACCGTAAAGCCGAGGCCGGGAAGACTCGTCCCGAGCAGGGTGCGAGCCGCAAAGGGAATTCGTCTCGACATCGTGGTGCGGACGAGCACGGGCTGGTAGGCGATGGTGTCGATGTAGGCATCACCCTTCCATGAGAAGTCCTTTTTTTCTTTGGGCTGGAAGGCGATGTGGAAGACGTCACGGCCGTTTCGGTTCTCGCGGCCTATGAGCTTGAAGCTGTAGGTGGCCTGCGTCTTTGAGGTGAGCGGAAAGAGGCCCGCGTTGATGCCGTCTTTAGACTTGCCGTTGGTGAGATCGTTGCGCATGGCCTCGACGATTTGGCGGTCTATGGTTTTGTCATCATCGAGGCCGATGTTGATGTCATCTTGATCGGCGCCAGCTCTGCCGGTGCTTTTCGCCGATGGCAGATGGGTGTAGGTGAGGTACTTGTGTTTGTACAGGAGGCGGCCGTCTAGTTTAAGTAGTTGCTGGTCGGAGCCGGTTGCAGTTGGTGTGATTCGGGTGTCGGTGGTCTCTTCGCAACGGACTGTACTGCCTTTGCGCGAGGTGACGTGAGCATGCTGGACGTAGAGGAAGTGGGTTCGTTCGGCTTCGGAAGTGTCCTGGTTGGCGGCAACGCGGGCCATGATGGCCTCAGCTGTGGGCACAGTGGACGGTTGTTGCGCGGGGAGGCTGGTCGGGAGCACTGAGAATAACAGGGCAAGCAGGACGGGGCGCATGGTGTGGGTACGAGCGGCGAAGTGCGGAAGTTCCATGAAGAAGGGTTAGGTTTTATGCTGGAATGGATGAGACTTCCTCGATTTTATGTGATTGTTGATGCGGAGGTACTGGCTTCGCGAGGGATTGAGCTGCGAGAATTTGCCGTGGAGTTGCGCGGGGCGGGTGTAGGGCTGCTTCAATACCGCGACAAAACTGGATCTCCGCAGCGGGTCCTACAGAATGCGGCCGTAATTCGCAAAGTATTCGCCGGGGCGGATTGCAGGCTCATCCTGAACGATCGCGCCGATCTGGCCGCGCTTGCCGATTGGAGCGGCGTGCATGTGGGGCAGGGAGACCTGCTGCCCGACGATGCGCGGCGCGTGGTCGGCGCAGAGCGTTGGGTCGGGGTCTCCACGCACAAGGAGGAACAAGTACGGCTTGCAGCCTCCAGCTGCGCCGACTACATAGCCGTTGGCCCGGTCTTTGCCACCGGAACGAAGCTGGATGCGGAACCCGTGATTGGTCTCGATGGGGTGCGGCGGGCGCGAGCTTTGACGCGCAAGCCGATTATGGCGATTGGCGGAATTACGCGGGCAAATGCCCGGAGTGTGATTGAGGCCGGGGCGGATTCTGTAGCGGTGATTAGCGCGTTATTTGTTGAAGGTGAGGCAGTTGCGAAAGTGGTGCGGGACTTTCTGGAGATTTTGGGGTAGAACTGACGCAACGTGAATAGTTCGGTAAAAGACCAAAACGAGGCCGTCTCCTCTCCGCAATTTGTGCAGGGGATGGGGCTGTTTTCGGCGACCGCGATTGTGATGGGCTCGATGATCGGGTCGGGCATCTTTATCGTGTCGGCGGACATGTCTCGGGCGCTTGGATCGCCCGCACTGCTGATTGCGGCGTGGCTGGTGACAGCGGTGATGACAGTCATCGGCGCGCTGAGCTACGGCGAGCTGGCGGCGATGATGCCGAAGGCCGGCGGCCAGTATGTCTATCTGCGCGAAGCGTTGGGGCCGCTCTGGGGATTTCTCTACGGCTGGACACTGTTCCTCGTGATCCAGACGGGAACCATCGCCGCGGTAGGCGTGGCGTTCGGGAAGTTTCTCGGCGTCTTCTTCCCGTCGGTGAGCGCGCAGCGCTGGCTGTGGCACATCGGCCATGTTCCGGCCTGGCACGTGGGGCCGATGGTGTTAGGCAACATGGAGATTGGGCTGAACACCGCCAATCTTTCTGCAATCGCCGTAATCACGCTGCTGACGCTGCTGAATATGCTGGGTGTAAGAATGGGCGCGGCGGTGCAAAATGTGTTTACCTCGGCGAAGGTGCTGGCGCTGGCGGCGGTGGTTCTGGTCGGCGTGTTCGCCCGGGACGCGATTGCGCTGGCGGCCAACTTCGGAGCGGGTTGGCATCACTTCTGGGCGGGTGCGGGCTGGCATACGAGCCATGCAGTGGTCGTCGGCGTGGGTGGACCGACGGCCTACGTTGGACTGTTGACCATTGTTGCCGTGGTGCAGGTGGGGTCGCTGTTCAGCGCGGATGCCTGGAACAACGTGACGTTTACGGCAGGCGAGATCAGGAACCCGAAGCGCAACCTGCCACTGTCGCTGGCGATTGGAACCAGCGTCGTGCTGCTGCTGTATGTTCTGTGCAACTTCGTCTACCTGAGCGTGCTGCCGATGATGGGCGAGCCCGCGGCGGGAACCATTGTGGGGCGGGGAATTCAGTTTGCCTCCGAAGACCGCGTGGCGACGGCGGTGATGCAGAGCGCATTTGCGGGATACGGCGCGAAGCTGATGGCGGCGGCGATCCTGATATCGACCTTCGGCTGCGTCAACGGAATGCTACTGGCGGGCGCACGTGTCTACTACGCGATGAGCCGCGATGGATTGTTCTTCAAATCTGTCGGCAAGCTAAGTGAAAGATCAAAGACTCCGGTTAACTCGCTGTGGGTGCAATGGGCGTGGACCTGCCTGCTTTGCCTCTCCGGCAGCTATGGGCAGTTGCTCGACTATGTGATCTTCGCGGTGCTCATCTTCTATATTCTGACCATTGCAGGGTTATTCGTCCTGCGCCGGACGCGGCCCGATGCGGTGCGGCCTTACCGTGCATTCGGATATCCTGTGTTACCGGCGTTGTACATCGTGATGGCGACGTGGATCTGCGTTGTGCTGCTGCGCTACAAGCCGCAGTACACATGGCCGGGGCTGGTGATCGTGCTTCTGGGCGTACCGGTGTATTTGATCTGGAAGAGGTGGGGAACGGCTGTCGCAGGGGAGACGGTCGAGACTTAAAGGAGAGTTGATAAAAGATGTCGATGCTGTTCGCAAGAAAATCGATGGAGGTCCTGCTGGAAGAGAGCCGGGCAGAAGGCGTGGATACGCTGGAGCGCTGCCTCGGGCCATTTCAGTTGACTGCGCTGGGTGTGGGTGCGGTGATCGGCGCAGGTATCTTTGTGATGGCTGGCCTCGGGGCGCACTACGCCGGCCCCGGCCTGATGCTCTCCTTTGTGCTCAGTGGGCTGGGCTGCGCGTTTGCCGGGCTCTGCTATGCGGAGTTTGCCGCGCTGATTCCTCTGGCCGGATCGGCTTACACCTATGCCTATGCGACGCTGGGCGAGTTGATTGCCTGGATCATCGGCTGGGATCTGACGCTGGAGTATGCGATGGGCGCGAGCACGGTGAGCTCGGGCTGGTCGAACTATTTTGTCGAAGTGCTCGATATCGTTCATGTGAAGTTTCCGCTGTGGCTGGCCTACGACCATTGGACAGCGCTGGGAAAGGCGGTCGAGGCGGTCAGTCGCCAGGTCATGGCGATCAATTATCCCGCCATGCTGCCAGGGTCGCAGGTCTACCTCGCACAGCTTGAGATTTTGAAGATGCATCCAACTGCCGACATGCTGGCCCGCGCGCATCAGGTGCTGGGAGCGCCGGTCCTGTTCGGACACGAGCTGGGATTCAATCTTCCTGCCTTTCTGATCGCGCTGGCTGTGACGACCGTTCTGGCAATTGGCATTAAGGAATCAGCGAAGTTCAATACCGGCATCGTCGTGGTCAAGGTCGTGATTGTCTTGTTCGTCATCTTCCTCGGCGCGAAGTATGTACACCCCGGCAACTGGGGAACTGACTGGCACACCTTTGCACCCTATGGATTTGGTGGAATTGGCGCTGGCGCAGCCTATGTCTTCTTTGCCTACATCGGATTCGATGCCGTATCGACGACGGCGCAGGAGGCAAAGAATCCTCAGCGCGACCTGCCTATCGGGATCATTGCATCGCTGGCGGTGTGTACGCTGCTCTACATCGCAGTCGCGGCAGTGCTGACGGGGATGGTGCCGTGGCAGTCGGTCAACATTGAGGCGCCGATCGCTCGCGCCTTTGCGGACCGAAATCTCGGGTGGGCCAGCGATATCATTACGCTGGGTGCGTTGGCCGGGCTGACCTCGGTGATGCTGGTGATGCTGCTGGGTCAGACACGCGTGCTCTACGCCATGGCGAGCGATGGTCTGTTGCCGAAGAGGTTCTTCGCCGAGGTGCATCCGCGCTTCCGCACCCCCTTCAAAAACACATTTCTCGTAGGAACATTGGCTGGAGTCGTCGGCGCGCTGACTCCCATCGATGACATCGGCAAGATGGTGAACATCGGGACTCTGTTGGCGTTTGTGATCGTGTGCATTGCGATCATGATTCTACGCAGGACCGACCCTGACAGGCCTCGCCCCTTTCGCACTCCCTGGGTACCGCTGATTCCCATCCTCGGCATTGTGTTTAACGGCTACATGATGATCAAGCTGGGCTGGCTGAACTGGGCGCGGCTCATTATTTGGCTGATTATTGGCCTGGTGGTCTATTTCACCTACAGCGTGAAGCACAGCCGGGTGAGGCTGCGAGCGAAGGGGCTGCCGGAGAACAGCTAGCCTTCGCCCTATCTTTCAGAGATTCAATTAGCTCTCTACCGGAGTACCTGCGACGTGCCGGTATTCCGGAGAATAGCCTAATTGCCGGGCGTAGTTCAGTATTCGCTCGAAGTCGAGATTGATGGTCGCCCCGGCCTTCTGAGTAACCTCGTCTTCGATGGGAAGATCGAAATCGTCTGCTCCATATCGAAGCCCATCTAACGCTCGTTCATTCTGCGTCAGCACCGAGGTGCGAATACGCGGAATGTTATCCAGGTAAATCCGGCTCAAGGCAAGATGGCGCAGATATTCGGCAGTCGTGATTTCAATCCCGCCAATCTGTGTGAAGTAGGGCTTGAAAGTCCAGCAGAGAAAGCTGGCGAGACCGCCGGTTACATCTTGAAAGTTGCGTGTCCGCTCCAGATGCTCGATGCGTTCGTCGATTGTCTCGTCGAAGCCGATGACCATGGTTGCGGTCGTCTTCAGACCAGCCTCGATGATGGCGCGCTGCGCCAGAAAATATTCCGCGACCGTGTACTTGAACTTCGAGTGGCGCGCACGAAAATCTTCGGTCAGAATCTCGGATCCGCCACCGGTAATCCAGCGCACGCCTGCCGCCTTGAGCCGTTCGGCAGCCTCAGGGAGGCTCAGCTTTGCGTGGTCCGCAAGGTAGAGAAATTCGGCGATGGTGAGCGCATAAAACTCGATGGAGTCGCCATAGCGCGCTCGGATTGACGCGAACAGATCGCAGTAGTAGCTAAGCGGAAGCTGCGGGTTGAAGCCGCCGTTGAAGGCTGCCAGATCTCCTCCGAGCGTGAGCAATTCGTCGAGCTTCGCGAAGACGTCCTCATGGCTCAGCACATAGCCGCCGCTGGCGCCGGGCAGCTTGTAAAAGGCGCAGTAGTCGCATTGGGCGACGCAGACGTTGGTGTAGTTGACGATGCGCATCACCATATACGTGCATGCGCCCGGCGCAACGAAGCGCCCGCGAACGGCGCTCGCCATGGAGCAGAGTTGGGCGTCCGAGGCGTTTTTCCACAGCCAGCGAGCGTCTTCGGCGGTGATGCGAACGCCCTTGTCTACCTTGGCGGCAATCTTCGCCAGTTGGCCCTCGTCAATCACGACTGCATTACTCATAAATTCATTGTATGGCGTTGCGGAATGAGAGGGAACCGAGGAGGAATCAAGGGAAAGAGAAACTTTCTCCGTTACAGTCTCGTCAATGAGTTCCAGTAAGGAACTATTTCCCAATTGCACGTCGCAAGAGCTATCATTCTCTCGCGTCAATCTCCGGCTACCGTCTCTCATCGAGCGTCCCTTGGCGTTCGATCGCAAAAAGGAGCATTCCTGATGTATCGTCTCGCCCGCAACCTTCTGGCTGCCTTTACTCTCGCTGCTGTCATCACCCCGCTGGCCCTCGCAGAAAATCTGCCCACCTCGTGGGTCGATAAGGACACCGGCCATCGCGTCTTTCGTCTTACTAACGAGCCCGGTTCCTCCGGCTTCTACTTCAACGTCAATGCCTATACTCCCGACGGCAAGGAGATGGTCTACAACGCTCCTGATGGGATTCACGTCTTCGATCTCGCGACGCGCAAGTCAAAGCTACTGGTTCCCAATCCGCCGCGCTCGGCAAATGCCGATGGAGTCAGCGCTTTTCGCTCGGGCGTACATGCCATCGTCGTCGGCAAAAAGACGCCAAGCGTCTTCTTCTCGAAGTTTGATGCCGCGACCAAGACGAGTTCGGTTTACTCGGCGAATGTATACACTGGCGCAATTACGAAGCTTGTAACCCTGCCGCCGCGCGCGAACGTTGTGACAGTCAACGCCGATGAGACGTTGGCCGCAGGTACCTACATCGAAGGCAAGGGAGAAGACTACGGCGCGCACCGCATGAACCCTCCGGGAGTAAAGCCGGGCTTTCTGGTCCAGCCGCAGAATAAAGG
Organism: Edaphobacter sp.; assembly: GCF_035532915.1. Lineage (GTDB taxonomy): Bacteria > Acidobacteriota > Terriglobia > Terriglobales > Acidobacteriaceae > Edaphobacter. Next base: position 19,979 of record NZ_DATKQC010000388.1, on the reverse strand, counting down.
GCAGATGATGGAAGAGCGGCTTGCTGCGCATCTGCCGCTGGTGCTCTTTACCATCAACCTGCAGACCGGCAAGATGACCACGCTGCTGCACAGCACGGACTGGGTCAACCATCTGCTGTTTTCACCCAGCGATCCCACCTTGCTCATGTACTGTCATGAAGGCCCATGGCAGAAGGTCGACCGCATCTGGATGATCCACACCGACGGCACCCACAATACCCTGATTCACAAGCGCACCATGGCGATGGAGATCGCCGGTCACGAGTTCTGGGGGCTGGATGGCCAGACCATCTGGTACGACTGGCAGTATCCCAAAGGCGAGGACTTCTTTCTCGCTGGCTACAACCTGCAGACGCACAAGCGGACTGCCTTCCACATGCAGCGCAACGAGTGGTCGATTCATTTCAATCTCACCAAGGACCTCGACCTCTTCACCGGCGACGGTGGCGATCCCGGACAGGTAGCCAAAGCACCGGACGGAGAATGGATTGAGCTGTTCCACCCGGAGATGTTGAAGGTCACGGGCATCAACGAGTCCGATTTCTGGCAGCCCGGTGTCTTTCATGCCGAACATCTGGTGAACATGTCTCACCACAACTATCGCCTTGAGCCGAATGTCCGCTTCTCCCCGGACAAGAAGATGGTCATCTTTACCAGCAACATGTTTGGCGACAGCTATGTCTTCGGTGTTGAGGTTGCAAAGGCCGTGAACCCGCCAGCGTCGGAGATTCACTCCACGCCGCAACTGGCGAAGCAGTTCAACCCCGTCGATCCGACGCCCCTCCATACACCTCCAACTGCTGCGAAGTAGCAGCGGCACTGACCCCTCGGTGCATGGCGGGCGGCGCCGCCATGCACCGCATACTTCAAAGAGCAACATCCTCTGCACTCTCTTAATACAGTGGCTTCGAAAGGTATAGGGCCTTTCGTGTAATCTGGGCAGGCTGTTATTCAACCACGATTGGACTGCTCAACTGCAACACACGGTTACATCGATTGAAGAGACCCATGTGCAGCGCCGGCGCTGGCGTATCGCATGGCTGCTGGGCATCGGCGTACTGGTTAACTATTTTGACCGCGTAAATCTTTCGGTCTCGCATCAGGCGCTCATCACCACCTTTGGTATCTCCGCCGTCACCTTCGGATATCTCTCAGGCGCATACAACTGGACCTACGCCATGTTCCAGTTGCCGATTGGCGTGTTGCTCGATAAATTCGGCATCCGCCGCATTGGATTGATCGGGACATTTTTGTGGGGCATCGCTTCCTTCTGCGCGGCCATCACGCCGAACCTGGGAGGCTTCTTCGCGGCACGGCTGCTGCTTGGCGTCGGCGAGGCGCCCACGTTTCCAGCCAATGCAAAGGCCATCGGCTACTGGTTTCCCGAGAGAGAGCGCTGCTTCGCCACCGCCATCTTCGACTCTGCCGCGAAGTTCTCTTCCGCCATCGGCGTACCAATTATCGGCATACTTCTTCTGAAGGTAGGCTGGCGTTGGAGCTTTGCCATCACAGGTCTGGTCAGCTTCATCTACTTTGCTTTTTTCTGGAAGATCTATCGCGATCCAAACGACGATCCTGAACTGAGCGATGCCGAGCGGAGATACATTGCCGACGACGCAGAGCCTGCGATTGCTGATGACACGCAGCATGGCACCGCATCGCTAGGCTTTCTGTTGCGGCAGCGAAAAGTCCTTGCCATGGTGCTGGGCTTCGGCTCGTACAACTATGTCTTTTATCTTCTGCTGACCTGGCTGCCCAGCTATCTCTCCTCCGCTCTGCACATCGATCTGTTGCACTCGTTCCTCTATACCGGAGTGCCGTGGCTGGTTGCGACCGCCGCCGATCTGGTTGTAGGTGGATGGCTGGTAGACAGCTTGATTCATCGCGGATGGAACGCGAATCTGGTTCGCAAGGCCGTTCTCATCGGCGGCACCGCACTGGGCCTCGGCATTATCGGTGCTGCCCATGCGCACACTCCTGCGCGAGCCTTGCTCTGGATCAGCATCTCGATTGGTGGCCTCTCAGCTGCGGCTCCGGTGGGCTGGGCGATTCCGTCATTGATCGCGCCGCGCCACAGCGTCGGCAAGGTTGGCGGCATCATGAATTTTTCGAATCAGATCTCCGGAATTGCCGCGCCAGTCATCACCGGCTACGTAGTCGCGGCAACCCATTCTTTTGCCTGGGCCTTCGGCGTGTCTGCGGTTTATCTGCTTGTTGGCATCGCGGCATACCTTTTTATGCTGGGCAAAATCGAGCCAATACCGTCGGAGCCCCAACCCGCAATATAACCTGCAGCTACACCGTTGCGCGCATGGCCCCGGTCGAGATGCCGCCGTCGATCAGCAGTGTCTGCCCGGTGATGTAACGGCTCGATTCTGCAGCCAGAAAGACCACTGCGCTCTCGAGGTCGCGTGGCTCGCCCGGCCGTTTTACCGGAATACGGTCTTTCAGATATTCGACCCATTGCTCATTCTGGTAGAGCACGGTGTTCTGCTTGGTGTGAAACCAGCCCGGAGCCAGGCAGTTGACCGTAATGCCATGTTTGCCCCAATCATCCGCAAGGCTCATCGTAAGTTGACGAATGCCGCCGCGGCTTGCCCCATAGGGAGCCAGCCCTGCATAGCCGAAGACGCTGGTGACAGAGCCGATATTGATGATGCGGCCATACCCATGCGGAACCATGCGGCGCGCCATCTGCTGCGCGACGAAGAAGCTGCCGCGAAGGTTGGTTTCGAGGATAAGGTTCCAGTCATCCCATGTCACGTCGAGCGCAGGTTTGCGCACATTGCACCCGGCGTTGTTGACGAGAATGTGGATCTGGCCGCACGCTGCTTCTGCTTCCGCCGCCATACGCTCAATGCTGCCCTGATCGCGCACGTCGAGAGCAACCGGCATCGCCTTCCGCCCCATTGCTTCTATCTCGGTTACAAAATCAGAGAGGTCGTCGCGGCTTCTGCTGGTAAGAACCAGATCAGCTCCGGCATGAGCGAGAGCACGGGCAAAAATCTGCCCGAGGCCGCGGCTGGCTCCAGTAACAAGGGCAGTCTGCCCGCTGAGATCAAAGAGAGGATTGGTCATCATTTCGCTGCGCTTTCACGGGGATCAAGAACGATCTTCATCAGGTTAGGCTCACGCGCATACAGCCGCTTGAACCATTCGGGGCCGTCGGTCAAGGGAGCGACGGCGGTAATTAGCGGGCCTACCTTGATCTTTCCGTCGGCAATCAACTGCATCGCCTCGGGGTACTCGCCCGACGAAGCGCAGGAGCCTTGCAGCCGTATCTGTCGAGAGACAACTTTCTGTAAATGAATGGTCACTTGTGGCGTGATATTTCCCACCAGCGTCACCGTACCGCCTTTGCGCACACAGTCAATTGCGGAGCCAACCGTTTCATTGCGGCCCACGGCTTCGAGCACAACATCGACGCCGCGCCCATCGGTAAGCCGCAGTATCTCGTCGAGCAGCTCCGCACCCGAGAGCTGAAGCGTCTTATCGGCTCCAAGGTCAGTCGCAAGCTTCAATCGGGTAGCGTCGATATCCGCGACAAAAACACGAGCGCCGCCAGCCGCACGGGCCGCCTGTAGCAATAGCAATCCGATCATGCCCGCACCAATCACCAGGACACTCTCTCCACCCTTCATCTCGGAGACATGCACCCCATGAAGGGCCACGGAGACGGCCTCAAGCATAGCCGCCTCGGCAAACGACAGCGCAGGCGGCAGCGGATACAAAATGCGCTCAGGAACAGAAACGAACTCTGCGAACGCGCCATGCCGCCTGAACTCTCCGCATGAGACGCCCACGACCTGCCGGTTGTCACAGAGATTGACCTCGCCCTTGCGGCAAAAATCGCACACACCGCAGTAGACGGTCGAATCAAAGGTAACGCGGTCGCCTTTGGCAAACTTGGTGACCGCAGAGCCGACAGCAGTCACCACACCCGCTGCCTCATGCCCCATGACTAACGGCGGAATCCGCCGCCCCGTCGAGCCGTCGTATCCATGCACATCGCTGCCGCAGATGCCGCACGCAGCTACCTGCACAAGAACATCATCGGGGCCGGGAACCGGCGTCGGCATGTCCTGCAGTTCAAGATTTTTGTACTCGGAGAGCAGCAAAGCCTTCATCGTGATTAAGCCTCTCAAATAAAGGTACAACGTTCTTCAACAGATGCGTAGAAGTCTTGGATCCAGCGGCGCCCCAGCCGGTTCGCAGCGGCAAGAGGACCCGCTCGCAGCGTCGCTGAATCAAATTACCGCCGCGCTATTTTCGGTTCGCTGCTTTGATCCGCGCAATCTCATCCATGCGCTGTCCCAGCAGCTTTTCTCGGCCTTGGCCTGTCGGTTGATAGTATCGCCGCCCCGCGAGGCTTGCAGGCAAGCACTCCATATCGGCGACGCGTCCTTCGACATCGTGCGCATATTGATAGTCCTTGCCATAGTCCAGTTCCTTCATCAACTTCGTCGGAGCATTGCGCAGATGCAGCGGTACCGGCTCTGCCGCCGTCGCCTCAAGGTCTGCCTTCACCGCGCCATAGGCCACATATACAGCGTTCGACTTCGGCGCCAGCGCGAGATACACCACCGCCTGCGCCAGTGCCAGCCCACCCTCCGGCTGCCCTAGAAAATGCATGGCGTCTTTGGCCGAGAGGCAAAGATTCAGCGCTTCAGGAGCCGCCAGCCCAATATCTTCGATCGCCATCCGCACGATGCGCCGCGCGCAATACATCGGATCTTCGCCTGCTTCGAGCATTCTCGCCAGCCAGTAAAGAGCCGCGTCCGGATCAGAGTTGCGCACGCTCTTGTGCAGGGCCGAGATAATGTCGTAGTGCTGTTCGCCCTTCTTGTCATACAGCAGCACCCTGCGCTGCATCGCCTCCGATGCAAGTGCCTTGGTGATCGTGCGAACCTTTCGCCCCTCGACAAGCTTCGCGGCCACATCCAGCGCGTTGAGCGCATTGCGTGCATCGCCGCTTGAATATGAGGCAATCGTCGCGAGAGCATCGTCGTCCGCGCTCAATCCAGAACCGCCAAGCCCGCGCTTCTCATCGCTCAAGGCTCGCTGCAACAGAGCGACTATCTGCTCCTCGCCAAGCGCCTGCAGCGTGTAGACGCGGCACCGCGAAAGCAGCGCGGCGATGATCTCAAACGAAGGGTTCTCCGTCGTCGCTCCGATCAGCCTGATCGTGCCGCGTTCGACGTATGGCAGAAACGCGTCCTGCTGCGCCTTGTTGAAGCGATGAATCTCATCGACGAACAGTATGGTGCGCGAGCCGAAGCCCGCAGCCTTCTCCGCCTCCACCATCACCTGCTTGATCTCTTTGATCCCCGACAGCACCGCAGAGAATTCGATGAAGCTCGCCGAAGTCATGTGCGCAATAATCTTCGCCAACGTCGTCTTGCCCGTTCCCGGAGGCCCCCAGAAGATCATCGACGTAGCATCGTCGCCCTCAATGGCCAGCCGCAGCGGCTTTCCCGGCCCCAGCAGGTGCTCCTGCCCGACATACTCATCCAGCGTCTGCGGACGCATCCTCTCCGCCAGCGGAGCCTGCCGCCCATGCGATGCCGCAGCGGAGAGAGGCGAAGCATCGAACAAGCTCATCGTCCGCTCCTCTGCCGCGAAGCTTCATACAGCAGCAACGACCCCGCGATCGCCGCATTTAAACTCTCCACCGGCCCAGGGCAGGGAATGGTCACCCGCGCATCGGCGATCTCCATCCACTCCGTCGCCAACCCTGCGCCCTCATTGCCAATCATCAACGCACATGCCGTAGAGAAGTCCATCTCCTGCGCCGCAATCGTCTCCGAATCATCGAAGCCAACCGTCGCCAGCAGTCTCACTCCCCTCGATTTCAGTGCAGCTATCTCCTCCATCGTTGCCGCAACCACCGGCATGCGAAATACGCTGCCGACGCTCGCCCGTAGAGCCTTCTGGTTCCACGCGCTCACCGTCCCCGGAGTAACCAGCACTCCCGTCGCTCCAAAAGCCTCGGCCGAACGCACCAGCGTCCCCAGATTCCCCGGGTCCTGCAATCCTGCTGCAATCAGAATCAGCGGCGTTCCCCGCAGCACCGCATCCATCGTCGGCACCGGCGGAACAATCAGCGCAGCCACTCCCTGCGGAGACCGTGTCTCGACCACGCTCTCGAAGACCTCGTCTGTCAGCCGCAGCACTTCAACTCCGCGCGGAACGATCCTCGGCACCTCCCGGCGCTCGCTCACGAAGACCGTCTTCAACACCATGCCGCTACGCAGCGCCTCGGCCAGCAGATGGTCGCCCTCGATGGCCACCATGCCTCCGCTCAATCGGGCCTGACCGGCAAACGCCGCACGCAACTGCTTGACGCGGCCATTGGCGCGGCTGGAGACGACGGTAGCGGCGGCGGTCTTTTCGAAGAAGTGCATCAGGCAAATCTTACGCTGTTCGCCCTCCTCGCTGAACTGAAGCGAGCTTCCATGACGAAGAAGGCAATGCTGGTATTCTGATGCAGGTTTGCCGCTTTTTATGTTGCCTTACCACCCTGGGCAGTTGAACCCGGGCAAAGGAGCCAGATTTTGACGGCGCAGACACTTCGCATCCATCCCGACGAGCCTGAACCGGAGCTCATCAATCAGGTCGTCAGCAATCTGTATCGTGGCAACGTCGTCGCTCTGCCAACCGACACCTTTTACGGCCTCGCCGTCGATCCGGTCAACCTCAAGGCCGTGGACCGTATCTACGAGCTCAAGACCCGCGCCCGTCACAAGCCGCTCTCTCTGCTCATCGCCGAGGTCGCGCAGGCATACGAGATCGCTCGCCAGCTCGACTCGGCATTCGACCGCCTTGCAGAAAGATTCTGGCCCGGTCCTCTCACCATCGTCGTGAAGGCTGGCTCCAAGCTTCCACTCCGCGTCACCGCCAACACCGGCAACGTTGCGCTGCGCGTACCCGAGGCGGCCATCTCGCGCGCCGTCGTCGCCCGGCTCGGTTTGCCGATCACCGCAACCTCGGCCAATCTCCACGGCTATCCCGAGTGCACCTATGCCAACAGCGTGCTCGAGCAGCTAGGCGACAAGATCCCGCTGATTGTAGACGGCGGCCCCACCGCCCGCGCGGTCCCAACCACCATCGTTGACCTCTCCGGCGGCGGCAACTCGTGGATGATCCTCCGCGAAGGCGCAATCCCTACCCATGAGATCGCCTTGGCGCTACAACGCTGAGAAGCGTGCAAAAACAAAAATAATTTAAATCTCAAACAGCCCGTCGTCTCGACCGGAAGCGAAGGGGAGAGCCCCTGTATGTTGCCGTTGCCTGTTCTGTATCAAACTCCTCCGAAAGTCACCGGCGAACACCGTTAGAGACAAAGCATCTTCCCATCCAGCCCCATCTCCCGTAGACTCATCTTTCATTCACGATGACGGCTTCCCCCTCCAACTTACGTCGCGCGCGCCGCTCCTCTGCAGGCGGCAGTTTCTTTCGGCGGTTCCTCGGCGTCATTCTTCTGGTGGGCCTCATCTGGTTTGCCTGGGTCTATCAGCAGATCTCGCAGGTTGCCGCCGAAGACCAGGCGCAACCCGCCGACGCCATCGCCGTCTTCGGCGCGGCAGAGTACTCCGGCCATCCCTCGCCTGTGCTTCACGCCCGCCTCGACCACGCCGTCGAGCTCTACCGCAAGCAGATCGCTCCCCTGGTCATCACTCTCGGCGGAGGCGGCGATAAAGATTCAGGCCACACCGAAGGCGGCGTCGGTCGCGACTATCTTCTCGCCAACGGCATCCCCTTCGGCAACATCATCGCTGAAACCCGATCTACCGATACCGAGCAGCAGGTCCACCGGCTCGCCGCCATCGCCAGCGAAAACAATCTCAAGACGATCGTCGTCGTCAGCGACGGCACCCATCTCTTCCGCATCCGCGAACTCTGTCACGGTGTCGGCCTGCATGTCTATACCTCGCCACGCCCCATGCTTGGACACATCAGCAACTACGATCTCGCCACGCGCTACTTTCACGAGATGCTCAGCTATACGGCCTGGCGCTTCCACGCCGACCCGGCCTGGCTGCATAGCTGGCTCGAAGGCAAATCCGAACTCTAGCCTGGCACTTGTCGCTTTCCTTCTACCCAAATGCCCCGGCATCTCGACCGAAGCGTAATGGAGAGACCCTGTATTTCGCCGTCGCTCGTCTCCTCAAATCAAAAGCCATCCCACCGCAATTAACGCCGCAAACAGCGTCGAGCTGAAGTTCACCAGATCGTTCCCCATCCATCCGCGCCGTTCCACCGTCGCCCCGAGCAAGCTGTCTACGCCCAGTCCCGCACAAGCTGCAGCAAACACCAACAAGGCCTGCGGAGCCTGAAGCGCACCATGTATCCCGCCCACAGCCACCACCACCGAGGCAGCCAGCACTCCGGCCACCGTCCCCGCCGCGCTCACGCCGCCATCGGTGCCCGCCGCAACTCTCTTCCAGGTTGTAATCATCCACGCCCGTCCGCCGATCGCCTGCCCGATCTCCGACGACACCGTATCGGCGGCTGCCTCAGCCAGTGCGGCGATGCAGCCCGCATGCCACCCCGCCGAGGCGCAGAGTCCCGCCACGCCAAGATTGGCCACGATCTGCGAAGCCCGCCGACCGCCCCGCCGTTCGGCCAGCTTTTTCAGCTCTTTCTTTGTTCGGCCAAACCGCGTCGCCGCAAACGTCAGTACGAACAGCGCAATCAGCGCCGTCAATGCTGCTGCATTCATTCCGGTTCCAGCCTGCCGCGGCTCTGCCAGCACCATACAGATCATCAGCCCAATCGCCGCTGCGGGCCGTGTCGCCGCCCTCAGCAGCCACACCAGCACCGCGAAGCCCACGCTCAACAGCAGCGGCAACGCCGATGACGCCGGCGAGTGTCCCCGGAACGCCGCATTAAGCGGCGGCCACACCGCTCCCAGTGCCAGTAGTGGAGTGATAATCCACACCAGCACCCTGCTCTGCCACCCGTTTCGTCCTGCTAGGGTCATCTTTTGCGGTTCCATTCTCTGCATTTCCTCCCTCGGCAACAGTCACACGCTCCCCGTTGATTTACAATCAGACCTTGAGCATAGCCAACACCAGCATCACGGCGGGAGTAGTTTTGCATTCAGCAAGAATCGACTCAGAAGCAAACACACAGCCACACGGACAGCACCTTACCCGGTCTGTATCGCGGTTCGCACTCCGGTTCGCTCTGGTAGCGGCCGTATCGGCGTCCCTTCTCGGGTGCGGCAACACCTATCGACCGGTGGTCACTGCCATCAATCCAGTCGGCCCTGCCAGTCAACCAACTAAGTATGCGGTTGCCATCTCCTCCACAGGCGCAAGCACCCCCGGTCTGGCGACGTTCGTCGACTTTTCGGGCGATACCGTGCTCATCACCGCCAGCATCGGGGTAGACCCATACTTTCTGGCTCTGAGCTCCGACGGAACCACGGCCTACACGCTTAACCGCGACACCACGGTTAATAGCTTCGACATTTCGACCCAGTTGTTGAGCACCGATGTCAACCAGACCACGCTGCTCTCCGGCGCCAACCCATCCAGCATCCTGCCGCTGGGCACGCATACTTATGCCGTAGAGCCAGGACGGTCTGCGATTGCCGATCTCACCGGAGCGCCGCCCAAGCTTAATCAGGAGTTCGGCCCCGTCACCAATGGGACCTATGTCGTCGGCATTAACGGCGCGCCTCGCGTTTATGCTCTCGGAGCCGACAGCTCGGGTAATGGTCAGGCCTTCACCCTTGAAACCGCGACCAACACCTTTGAGCCGACGCCCATCGCGGTAGGCAAAAACCCTGTCTACGGCGTCATGACGGCGGATGCAAGGCGCGTCTTCGTCATGAACAAGGGTGACGGCACGGTCAGCGTCATCAACGCCCAGACCAACCTGCCCGATACCATCCCCGGCACCGGCCTAAGCTACATTCCAGTCGGCACCGCACCGCTCTGGGCCGACTTCGCGCCCACCCGCAACGAGCTGATCGTCGCCAATGCAGGCGACGGCACCACGCCGGGTACGGTCAGCATCATCAGCATCCCGCTCTGCTCGGTCACCTCGCTGCCCACGAACCCGAACTGCGATCCCAACAACCCTGTTGACTCGACTCAATTCGGCACCGTCCTCGCGACGGTTCCGGTCGGTATCAACCCGGTCATGGTCACCGTGCTGCAGGATGGCACCCGAGCCTACGTTGCCAACGCCGGAGACCCCAGCCTTCCCTGTGCAGCTACGGCTGTCGCGGGTGTAAGCACGGTCTGCTCGGTCTCGGTGATCAACCTGACCTCGAACACCGTCACCGCAACCATCACCGGTCTGCCTGATACCGGGACGACCGGAGCCACCTGCACCACGGCAAGCCCCAAGACCATCTGCGGCCACCCAGGCTGGATCGCTGCCACCACAGGAACGCCTACCGGAAAGGTCTACATAACCTCCCTCGATTCGAGCAACCTGTCGATCGTCCGCACCGATACCGACTCGGTCAGCACGATTGTTCCGCTTCAGGGCAAGGGCGTAGCCGTCCGCATGACCGCTCCGTAACCTCGGCTGTTCGAACTTAGTTCCATTGGCTGCCTCTGCGATTTAGAGGCAGCCAATTTTCATTTAACCCCACCCTGCCACTTCCATCATCTAGCGCCGAGGTCTTCACTGAGCCGCAAAGCCCTGCTCTTGCCGCAACTTTGCCCTTGCCTTGCCCTTTGTATTTGCACCGGCCGCTGGATACGCCAAGGCTTCGGCCTTGGCTCTCTCAACCCAGGTGGTGCTTCAGGCCCTGAGGCGTACCGTCGTTCAGACCAACAAGAAGCCTCCCTACTTCAGAATCTGAGTCAGCGGCTTGCCCTGAACCTTCGGCAGCACGAATGCAGCAGCCGAGCGATCGTCGGAGTGACATCGAGATTTGGAAACGCCGGAATCTCTCCGATTGGCTTAATTCCCGATCCTTCGGCGATAAAGCTTGCCTGCATTAACGGATCGCTGTTCGGATATCCATGCGCACCCACCTCTTTGGTCGGCGTCACATACTCGCCCGTAGCACCATCGTCGAAGGCATAACCGTTGGCCGCAGAGAGCAGCGGGTCGGGAGCCTGATCGCTCTGCGCCAGTGTAGGCCAGCCTTGCTTCGCCGCCTCCTCGGGAGTCAGCGCGGCCAGGACGCCGGGCTTGCCGCTAAACAGCGATTTAAGCCTCGCCCGTGACGCCGCCGTGGCATGCTGCTGATAGACCAGCGCGATCCGCCGTCCGGCATGCAGAAGGTGTCGTTGTCCGCAGCCGCTCCCTGAAGTCGCGCTTACGCTAACAGCACATTCGGGTGCGCCTCCTGGTGAACGCTCTGCTGGCCCTGGCTGATTTAAAACGTCACCCAACACCAAGTCTCAGCCGAGCTCAGGCACCGACCATGATGATCGGCAATGTCGGCGTCTGTGACCCGCCTTCGTTTTCGATGGTCACACCGAAGGCCTTCGCCTGCACGCCCTTGGGCAGCGGCGGCATCATAATGCTGGCATAGCCACGCTGATCCGGCTGGAAGGTACCAGCTGGAATCGGACTGCTGCCGTTGGCCGGAATCAGCCACAGCTCATAGACCTTGGCAGGTTCCAGCGCTGGCATGTTGTTGGCCTGAAAGATCAGCACTCCTTTATCCGCCACATACGTGGCCCGCGCCTGCGGCACTGGTGCTGTCTGCGCCTTTGTAAGCGTAACCCGCAAGGCGCTGGGGTCGGTGATCGTTGCCATCACCTCGCGAGCTGTAGCGGCATCGGTCGTCAGTTGCGCGATCTGGTCCTTCTGCTCGGCAACGGAGCCCTGCAGGGCAGCGCGCTGCATATAGAAGCTGCCCGCCGTCACCGTCATCCCGGCAGCCAGCGCCCAGCCCAGCCAGGGAAAGATCCTGCCGGCAAATCCGCGCGGCGGTAGATCGTCTTCAGTCAGCGAGCTGCGTCCGCCAAAACCGCGCACCGGAAGCGCCGGTTCCGCCGCGGTCTCAATAGGAATAACTTTTTTCTCGTGCGCTACCTGCTTCAGCAACCGCTCTCTGGCGCTGGCTGGCGGAGCCTGCATCTCGACCGTATGGGCGTAGACAGCGAGGTCGCCCTGCACCTCGGCGAGTTCGTGGAGGCACTCGGGGCAGCTCTCAACATGCGTGCTGACAATCGCGGCATCTTCCTTCGAGAGAAGCTGCATGGCAAACAACACCAGATCGTCGCGTTCAATATGTCCGGTTGTGTTCATGCCGTGAATGCCTTTCTCAACGTCGAGAGCCCGCTGCGAATTCTTGTCTTTACCGTGCCCAGCGGATCGCCCGTCATCTCGGCGATCTCGGAGTGGGTGAGGCCATCGAAAAATGCCATCTCCAGGGTCTTGCGCTGCTCCATCGGCAGCAGCTGGATGACGCCGCGTGCCCTCTCTACCATCATCTCGCGTTCTGCCTCATTGGCTAGATTGTAGTTCGACGCGAGAGCAATATCATCGACGCATTCCGTAGGCCGCTTCCTGCGCAGGGTGTCGATGGACCGGTTGCGCGAAACCACCGCGAGCCAGCCGCCGAGACTTCCGCGGGTTGCAATAAAACCATCAGGACTACGCCAGATTTGCATGAACACTTCCTGTAAAACATCCTCCGCCGCGGCCGGGTCGCGAAGCACGCGCATCGCGACCGAATACACCACCTTCGAGTAGCGGTCGAACAGCGACGCCATCGCGTACTCGTCGCCCCGCTGTACCAGCGCAAGCAGGGCGGCATCGTCCTGGGTGGATAGTGGCGGCGTATTGACGATGCCCGTCTCTCTATACATCAAACGCACCTGTGCCCGGAATAGATTGCCCCAGAATCAAATATCTGTGGCTCGTCAGGCAACTCGCCGCTTGTAGGGAGTAAGGCATCATTCCAAATGCAACTTTACTCGAAATCTGGTCGCAGTAGTGGTTCATTCGTGACTCCCGCTCAACATGTACCTTATTCATAGATGCAAAAAATGCCTGACACCACGAAACCGCGCACCGAAAAGCTACGCCTGGACAAACTGCTGGTCGATCTGGGCCACGCCGCCTCGCGCGAGCGGGCGCAGGCGCTCATCCTCGCGGGCCGCGTGCTGGTCGAGGAGCAGCGCGTCGACAAGCCGGGAACAGCCGTTCGCAGCGAGGCCGCCATTCGCCTGCTTGGCTCCGATCTCAAGTACGTCAGCCGCGGCGGCCTCAAGCTGGAAAAGGCGCTCGCGCATTGGAACATCCATCTCATCGGTCTGGCCTGTGTCGATATCGGCGCCTCCACCGGAGGCTTTACCGACTGCATGTTGCAAAGCGGTGCAGCCGGCGTCATCGCCGTCGACACCGGCTATGGCCAGATCGCACAGAAGCTCCGAGACGATTCCCGTGTGTCTCTACGCGAGCGCACCAACGCTCGCCTGCTGACCGAAGGCGAGTTGCTGGGAGACGGCCCCGTCCCCGCCTTCCTCTCCATGGATGTCTCCTTCATCTCGGTCACGCTGGTCCTTCCCGCAGTGCTGGACGCGCTCTCGACGGCATCCAGTCGATGGAAGGGCGAGCTGGTGATCCTGGTGAAACCCCAGTTCGAGGCGGGAAGAGTCAACGTAGGCAAGGGTGGAATCGTTCGCGACGCCGGAGCACGGCAGCAGGCAGTCGAGCGCGTTCGCGAGTGCGTGATCGAGCAGCGAGGCAGCAGTATCGAGGTCATCGATTCGCCGATTCTCGGCATGGAAGGGAACCACGAATATCTGCTCCACGCCCGTTTCGGAGAACAATAAAGGAACTCTCCAACCACAAACCCACGTCATCGCAGCCAAGCCCTCGCCACAAAAGCACGCCGTCTCTCCACTGCCGCTTCGACTATGCTCAGGGCCGTCGAGATGACGCGCCTCGTTCAAACTCAAGTTCGGCTTCACCAGGGGGCGCTATCGCGAACTGGCCAAGAACCTCAACCTCCACCCCGGGGTCTTATCAATAGCAATGACTTGTACCTGGATGGTGATACAAACTCGCTAGAATAGAGACATGCTGCTTGAAGGCCTCCATCTCCCTCTGACCACGCCGTTTTATCCCGATGGCCGGTTGAACCTCCACAAACTCGAACAGAATGTGGCTGCTTACTCGAAGACTCCGGTCTCGGCCATCGCTGTGCTGAGCCGGAACGGCGAGCCCACGATGCTCTCCGACGAGGAGACGCGACAGACTCTGCGGGCTGCCGTCGAAGCCGCTGCTCCTGAGAAGGTCATGCTCGCGGGAGTCTCACGCGACAGCGTTCGCGAGACCGTTGCCATCGCCGACCAGGCCGCGGCGCTTGCTTACGACGCTGTGCTGGTTGCGCCCCCGTCATTGCTGCAGGCGGCAGACTCTGCACGCCAATCGAAAGAGTTGCTGATCTACTTTCAAGCTATCGCCGATCGCGCGGCGTTGCCCATCGTCCTTGATGGGACAGCAGTGGCGCTGCCGGTGGAGATGGTGATCGAGCTTGCGGCCCATCCGCGGATTCTTGGCCTGGTCGATGGTCAGCCAACTGCTGAACGCATCGCGCACCTGAAGCAGGCGACGGCTGGTATCAAGCGCGAAGTTACCGTAACCCCGGTCTTTGCGGCGGTGACGGGACGAATGCAGACCTCGCAGGAGGCCGCGTCGATGCTCTCGGTCAAGACGCTGGTCGGCGGCGGACCGGCGCTTACGGTGCTTCCGGCTGCTCCGACGATCAAGACTCGCACCAAGGTTGTAGGCTTCCAGATTCTTTCTGGGAAGACGTCCAGCATGCTCGATGCTTTGCTTGCAGGGGCAGTAGGGGCGATGCCCGCATTTGCCGCGTGCGCTCCTCAGGCCACCTACGAGGTGATCGCCGCGTGGAAGGATGGCGACCGCGCGCTCGCCGAGGAGAAGCAGGAGCGATTGCAGTCTGCGGCACGGTATCTCGAAGAGGAGATTGGTGTTGCCGCTATCAAGTTCGGCTGCGACCTGAATGGATACTTCGGTGGTCTGCCTCGTCTGCCGCTTTTGCCGCCAGGTGGCGAAGATCGCACACAAATTGAGTTGTTGCTGCAAGGTCTGCGCAACTGAACTTTATACTGGTTGAGTTGAAATAAGGAGAGATGCAATGAGGCTGTATCAAATGGCGGACGCCGTCCGGTACGAGATGATGAATACCGACGAGCTGCGTGAGACGTTTCTGCTGGAAGGGCTCTTCCAGCCCGGCGAGATCGAGTTGGCGTATGTCGATCTTGACCGCACGGTCATCGGCTCCGCTGTGCCGACCAAGGGTGCCCTGAAGCTTGAAACCCAGCCTGAGCTTCGTGCCGATTACTTTCTGGAGCGCCGTGAACTGGGCGTGCTCAACGTGGGCGGAGCCGGCACGGTTACGGTGGACGGCAAGACCTTCGACCTCGACAAGCTCGACTGTCTCTATGTAGGCCGCGGCTCGAAGGAAGTCTCCTTCACCAGCAAGGACACTGGGAATCCTGCCAATTTTTATCTTCTGAGCTACCCCGCGCATGCCGAATATCCTACGGCGATGGTGAAGTTCGCGGACCTCAAGGGGCTTGAACTTGGCAGCTTTGAGACATGCAACAAGCGCACCATCTACAAGGCCATCTACAAAGAGGGAATCAAGAGCTGCCAGCTCGTCATGGGCTTCACCCTGCTTGCCTCGGGCAGCAACTGGAACACCATGCCCGCGCACACCCACATGCGCCGCAGCGAAGTCTACTTCTACTTCGACGTCGATCCCGCGCACCGCGTCTTTCACCTGATGGGGCCTGCGGATGCGACCAGCCACCTGGTGATCGCCGACAAGGAAGTGGTGGTCTCTCCGGGTTGGTCGATCCACGCCGGAGTCGGCACAAAGAACTACGGTTTCTGCTGGGGGATGGGCGGAGAGAACCAGGCATACGACGATATGGATGCCCTAACCATTGCGGAGCTTCGATAAATGGCAGCAGCAACATCAGCAAAGACTCTCGTTCTTCGCTCGAAGGATGAATGCAAGTGGGACCTGGTCAGCCTCGGCGAAGTGATGCTCCGTCTCGATCCGGGCGATGTGCGCGTCGCCACGGCGCGCCAGTTCAACGTGTGGGAGGGCGGCGGCGAGTACAACGTAGCTCGCGGCTTGCGACGCTGCTTTGGCCTCAAGACCTCCATCGTCACTGCGCTGGCCGACAACCCGGTAGGCCGCTTGCTCGAAGACCTGATGCTGCAGGGCGGAGTGGATCAATCGCATGTTCTCTGGACGAAGTACGACGGTGTTGGCCGCACGACACGCAACGGCTTGAACTTCACCGAGCGCGGCTTCGGCGTTCGCGCGGCGCTGGGCTGCTCTGATCGCGGCAACACCGCGGTCAGCCAGTTGAAGCCGGGGCAGATTGACTGGGACGAGATTTTCGGCAAAGAAGGCGCGCGCTGGCTGCACACGGGCGGCATCTTCTGCGCGCTCTCGGAGACGACGCCCGAGGTCGCCAAAGAGGCAATGATCGCGGCGCGCAAGCACGGCACCATCATCAGCTACGACCTCAACTACCGCGACTCACTATGGAAGTCGATTGGCGGCAAGGCTCGCGCCACCGAGGTGAATCGCGAGTTGGCGAGCTACGTCGATGTGATGATCGGCAACGAAGAGGACTTCACCGCAGCACTGGGCTTTGAGATCGAAGGCGCAGGCGAAGACCTTGCCGAACTCGACACCGGCAGCTTTCGCCGCATGATCGAGAAGGCAGTCACGAAGTTCCCCAACTTCAAAGCAGTGGGAACGACACTGCGCCACGCGAAGACGGCCACCGTGAATGATTGGGGCGCTGTCTGCTACTACGACGGGGCCTTTCACGAGGCGCGTCCCATGCCCGATCTCGAGATCTTCGACCGCGTAGGCGGCGGCGACTCCTTCGCCTCGGGCTTGATCTACGGCTTTCTTAATGAAAAGGGCGCGGATTGGGCCGTCAACTGCGGCTGCGCTCATGGTGCGCTCGCCATGACCACACCAGGCGACACCACCATGGCGACCTTCGACGAAGTGCAGCGAGTGATGAAGGGCAGCGGCGCCAGGGTGCAGCGATAGAGATTTTGCCACAAGAATTTTAGAGACGACTTGAGCCTGCAATTCAGGAGAAAGAATTAGGAAATGCGTAAAGAAGAAGTATTGAAATCACTTCGTGGAATCGGTCTGGTGCCGGTGCTTCGCGCGGAATCTGTAGACAAGGCACTTGCGCTTGCTGAAGCCATCGCCGCCGGCGGCGTCACTGTGCTCGAAATTACCATGACTGTTCCGGGCGCGATTCAAGTGATGCGCAAATTGGCCGAGCAGCGCCCTGACATTCTGATCGGGGCAGGAACCGTGCTCGACGCTGAAACGGCGCGCATGTGCATTCTTGAAGGCGCCAAGTTCGTCGTCAGCCCTGCACTTAATCTTCAGACCATCGAGATGTGCCACCGCTACTCTGTCGCTGTTCTTCCCGGAGCGCTTACACCGACTGAGATCGTCACTGCATGGCAGGCTGGAGCGGACGTGGTCAAGGTCTTCCCGGCAAGCGCCATGGGCGGAGCCAAGTACCTCACCGCCCTCAAAGGACCTCTGCCACAGGTTGACCTGATTCCCACTGGTGGCGTCTCGCTTGCCACCGCGGCGGAGTTCCTCAACGCAGGAGCCTTTGCCCTTGGTGTAGGCTCCGACCTAGTGGATGCGAAAGCGATGGCCGCTGGCAAGCCAGAGGTCGTCACCGAGACCGCTCGCAAGTATCTTGCCATCGTCAATGAACACCGCGCCGCCAAAAATGCCTGAGTCAATGCTTAGCGGAGGCGATGACTGCACGTTTTCGCCTCCGCAAAAGCCCTGAGACGGTACGCTGGAAGTTTTCTCGGGAATCTGCTTGTCAGTCGTCGCAGAGAAGGTCTAAGATTCGCAGCCAAAGGAGACCGGTCATGGGACCCCTTGCTACTCCTGCTGTAATCGACGAAGCCAAACTTCACGCATTTATGCACCGCGCTGTAGGCGACATGGGCGCGGCCATGCACGCCGTTCTCATTGTGCTGGGCGACAGGCTCGGTCTGTATAAAGCTATGGGCGACGGCAAGCCTATTACTCCTGCAGAACTTGCCTCGCGCACCGGAACCAGCGAACGCTACGTTCGCGAGTGGCTCAACGCCAACGCTGCCAGCGGCTACATTACCTATGACGCAGACACGCAAAGATATACGCTGCCACCCGAACAAGCCCTGGCGCTCGCAGTAGAGAACAGTCCGGCCTTTCTGCCAGGCGCATTTCAGATCATATCCTCCTGCTTCAACGATCAGGCCAAGATCGAGAACGCCTTTCGCTCCGGCAAAGGTGTGGGTTGGCATGAGCATCATCACGATTTATTTCACGGAACTGAGCGTTTCTTTCGCCCCGGCTACATCGCTAACCTCACCTCGCAGTGGATTCCAGCGCTGAGTGGAGTCGAGGCAAAGCTCAAGCAGGGAGCGAAGGTTGCCGACATTGGCTGCGGTCTTGGAGCGTCAACGATCCTGATGGCAAAGGCATTTCCAAAGTCAGAGTTTTACGGCTTCGACTATCACGGCAAATCCATCGATCTGGCTCGTCAAGAGGCGAAGCGCGAAGCGGTGGAAGACCACTTGCACTTCGAGGCGGCAACCGCGAAGGACTATCCGGGGCAGGAGTATGATTTCGTCGCCTGCTTCGACTGTCTTCACGACATGGGCGACCCGGTAGGAGCAGCAGCCCATGTTCGTTCAACCATGAAAGACGATGGCACGTGGATGATCGTCGAGCCATTTGCTGAAGATGCGACGGAGGCCAACCTCAACCCCATTGGCCGCGTCTTCTATTCAGCCTCCACTCTGCTCTGTGTTCCTGCCTCGATCTCGCAAGAGGTGGGTCTTGCGCTGGGAGCACAGGCTGGCGAAAAACGAATCGGCGAAGTTGTTCGCGCGGGAGGCTTCACGCGCTTCCGCCGCGCCACGCAGACACAGTTCAACCTGGTGTTTGAGGCAAGGCCGTAGCCGATTACGGCTTTGGTCGTGTGATCCAAAGCAGCGGCTGGCGAATTGGAAAAGTGCGCTGAAGTTCAGCAATCTCCGTATCTGCGGGTAGCGTCTTCCAAAGGTCGGCGTACTCTGGCCGCGTATAAGCTCGTGCGCAGAACAGCAGGCTGGGCTGGCGCAGCGGCAAATCGTCGAAGTGCGCAGCGTCCGCCGGGTAGGGCCACGCGCCCTTGTTTTTGATAAACGGAAAGTGCCGCGCAATGGTGGCCCGCATTCCCGGGCCATCCTGCAGGTCGTACTCCCATACGCTGTCGAAGGGCGTGTAAAGCAGCAGGCAAATCGCTGCAAGCATGTCGAGGTTGAACAGCGAAAGCCGATAGGGATTCGGTGTAGACAGTTCATGCGGAAACACCCCGTCGGCGTTAATCTGCGCACGAATCGTCACCGACTTATAACGATGGCGCAACTCTCCGAGCGGTGTGTCATCGGCATTTGGCAAAAGCGCAAGACGCAGGCGCATGAACGCGGTTGTCTGCAACAGCCACGAGCTTCCGTGATGGCCCTTCTGGTCGCGTGCAAGCCCGGCGAGCTGTGAGTCGTTGAGCCAATCGAAGTACGCTCCGAACCATTTGGTCACGCCGTCTGCATCGTTTTTCGTAAAAGATTCTGCGTTGGCGAGGAAGGGAATTGCCTGCGCTACCTCCGCTAGATGAACTGTCTCCACAATGCCTTCAAAGCGCCCTGTCTTCGCAGGAAGAACAACGCTTGCAAACACGAGGCTACGCGTCATGCTCGTAGCCGGGTCGACGAACCATGCGCGCAGATGCCGCACGGCCGCCTCCGCATAGCGCTCTTCTTTTGTCAGCAGATATGCCGCCACCAGCGCAGCGACCCAGATGCTGAGGTCGAGCAGAGCATCGCGGTGCGCTGTGAATGCCGCGGGATTTGCTGAGCCTTTGCGTTCGAGATACATCCCATCTGGCTTTGCTGGGTCGGGCCAGTAGTCTTCCGCTTCT
>NZ_DATKQC010000387.1:0-3489 GCF_035532915.1 Edaphobacter sp. | reverse complement strand
GCTGCAGCCAATGCGACCTCAACCTTACAGAAGAGAACGCGGTCCAAGAGCATTACTCCTATCGCTTTGAGGCTCCGCCAACTCGCGACGTTTCGTGGGTGCTTGCTCTCCACGGGATGAACACCCGCGGGGACTGGCAGGAGGCGTTTAACTGGAGGGTATCGACCGCCTACAAGAGAAGTGTTCCCGTAGCCATCTACAAGTATGGGATTGTTCGTCCGGGGGCGGTGTGTCGATGGTGTTTACGGCGGCTGGAAGAGAGAGTGATCGAGCGGATCCAGAGGCTCGAAGGGGATACGGAGGCCGGAGGGTTCGCAGGTCCACCCGATGTCATCGCGCATAGCCTGGGGACATGGCTGATCGGTCATGCGTTACAACGAGATCCCAAACTGAAGATCGGGCGTCTCTTGCTCACCGGATGCATTCTTAGGCCCGACTTTGACTGGGGAGCCCTCGAGTCGAACGGTCAAGTGGAGGCGGTACTGAACCACTATGGCACCAAGGATTTCTGGGCCGGAGTTGCGCACTATGTAATCCCGGACTCTGGACCATCAGGAAGGATCGGTTTCGTCTCAGGGTCACCGGTTGTCCAGGTGAGAGCGGAAGGATTTGGACACTCCGACTACTTCATCCAGGAAAATCTTGGGAGGGTCTTCCAACAGACTTGGCAGCCGTTTCTCACGATGCCGTCCGAGAAGTTAGAGTCCCTCGATGTCGGCGGCGCAACTGCATGGTCCAGTGCAGCGTGGCCGCTTCGGGCGACGATTCTGCCGGTGTTGCTACTGATTGTCCTTTGGACCCTTGTGGTCGCGGTGCTGGGCTGCATGATACTAGGCATGATTGAGACATTGAGATTCTTGCTGTCGCTGCTTGCTTAGGGTTTACGCCAACTTGTCGTTTTGAGACGCCTCAACTGCCGATGCGCTCACCCTTGACCCAGCCAAACGTGCCCGATTCGTCGATGTAGATTTTCATGCTGCCTTCCGTTCATTGCGCGTCTGTACAGTATGTGTTTACACGCAATGCTGACTGGTTGAACAGTCTCGTAGATTGAAGATACGCCCGAAGTGAACCGCCCAGCTTGGTCTATCATCAGATCAAACCACGTTTACCGCACGCGCCGCTGGAGTGATACATGCTCGGTTCACAAAAGAAAAAACTCGAAAAAAAGCGCGAAGACGCGCTATCCAGCATCACGGGCGATAGAGTCAACGTCGAGTTAATGGCGCAACGTGCCCGCCCCACCGATGACCCAATAGACCGTGATCTACTTCAGACGGTATTGGACAACATCGCCGCCATCGAAACGGCGGCAAAAAATGCGAGCTCCATAACCGAGCTAGGCGACCTGATTGCGGATGGCGAGTCGCAAGGAATTGCGAGCGCCTACTTCTGTCCAGTGGGCGAGATACGAGATGAAGGAAACCGCGCCATCGACAACATGGAACTTTGGGGCATTCCTGCCCCGTCGATCAGAAAACTCCGCGAGGATTTTGCCAGAGTCGCAGACCAGTCTCCCGTAGCCCCATATGTTGCACGCGCCGCACTCCACGCTATTTTCATCGAAGTAGATGAGTGGACGGATTATATCGACGAATACGAAGACACGATGCGGCGGTATACCCGTTGGTTGTTTGGGTCAACCGCCGCGTTACTCTCGATAGCGGGATTGTGCTTCTACTTGGCACACCTCTTCCCCTTTGCGATCTGGTTCGGCCTGATCACTGCAGGAGCCGCAGGCAGTTCGGTAAGCGTCATGGCGAAGATGCCATCGCTGGACGTGAGCTTGTCCGGGGAGTTGAACGCCTATGGACGGAGAATCAGGAGCCGAATTGCAACGGGCACAATCGGAAGCTTGATCGGCGTTGCGCTTCTGGGCTGGGGTATGTTGCCTCTGACAATCAAAGACTTCGGCTTTGCTGACGCGCTCGCTGCTTGTACGACGTATGGAATTGCGCCTTGTCCCATTACAAAGATGCTTCTCGTCCTCGGAGTTGCGATGCTTCTCGGCGTGAGCGAACGCACACTGACATCATTCGAGCAGCGGTTATTGGGAGAAGGCTCAAATCAACAGACCCCTCGCCTTCGGTGAAAAAGATCGAAGCCGGGAGACGCTCGAGTATGCGGGTGCAGAACAGGTGTTGTTAGGAGGCGAGTGAGATGGGCGATTCGGATTTCGACCCGAATGCGGCAGCCGGCGAAATCGTAAAGGAGGCACTGGATTCTGAGCTGCTGAAGAATTTGCTCGGCCCAATGGCACAGAACATCGGTTTGATTTTGGGGAAAATCAGCGACATTGCTCGCTTCTACACTGAAGATAACTTAGCCAAAATCTTCAAGAAGTGGGCAAGCCAGAGGAAGGGCAAACCCCTCGATGCAGAGGCCTTCAGGCGCGTGCTCCCACTACTTAGAGATGCCGCGATGCAAAGCGACGACGAACTGCAAGAACGATGGGCATCGCTTCTGGAAAACGTTGCAACCGCAGCGAATGGTGTTCTACCGTCGTTCGGTCAAGCGCTCTCGCAACTAACACCGGTAGAGGCTCGCTACCTAGATCGAATCTGGGAGCGCGTGTCGGCGCCCACTGGCTACAACTCCGGGAAACGCGAGGGCAGAGACGAACTGAGCTTCGTCAATCTCATTGACGTCTATGACCCGAAATTGCGAGCGCCGAGTCCTGCTGAAATGCGCGTGTTCAAAGTTCGCATGTCCCCCGGGCAGATTGCATCGTTTGACGAAATGACAAATTTCGAGCTGATGCTCCACGATCTGGAGCGGTTGATCCTTCTTGAAAAGAAGGTGGCATACATACCTGGGAGGATGGGCTGGGCGGAAGTCGGTGGAGCAGAAGTACCCACGGGTCATTCTGAAGGCGGTATGAAAACCACATACGCTCTTACGCAATATGGCGTGAGCTTTATCTCGGCAGTTCGTCGAAAGCAGCCTTAAGACAAGACGAGGAAAAGAAGAGTGTGATGTCTCGGGACAACATCAAACCGGGAAGCCGCTTGAGTGTATTGTGCGGTAGCTCTACATTGCGTGCAAACATTAAGTAGCGAGAAGCGCCGTTCCCGTCAGGAATGCTCTTGGATTTGCCAATGCGTCTTGAGGTGCGCTCAGGCTGGGAACGTGCATTGGCCTGTTGGCAACAGCTGAACCAAGGGCTCTTGACCTGAGGAGATCCTTTCGATATTCTCCTGTCAGTAATTGAGGGGAGAGCATGACTAAATCTGCGGAACTGCTTCAAGGGACGTTAGACCTTCTGATTCTGAAGGTACTGTGTCTCGAGCCTATGCATGGATGGGCCGTCGCGCAACGCATTCACCAACTCTCGAAGGAAGTTCTGCGCGTCAATCAGAGCGCCTTGTATCCGGCGCTGCACCGGCTCGAACATCAGGCATGGATTGAGGCCGAGTGGGGCGAGTCGGAGAACAACCGGCGAGCGAAATACTACTCGTTGACGAAGGCGGGACGGGCGCGGTTAGAAGC
>NZ_DATKQC010000386.1:0-3727 GCF_035532915.1 Edaphobacter sp. | reverse complement strand
CTTTCGCAACGGCCGCGTCAAGTGCGAGCTTGCTCTCGCCAAAGGCAAGCAGGACTGGGACAAGCGCGAGACCGAACGCAAGCGCGAGGCCGACAGCGAAGCCAAAGCAGCCGTCGCCAGAAGCCAGCGCCGCTAGGTCTTCCAATCCAACGGCTTCGGCTTTGCGTTAGAAATACTGAAACTTAGTTGCAGCGCTACCTCACTCCAATAATCGAGAATCGGGTTACGATAGTTTCATGGATACGAAGCTTCTTTTTCAGGATGCAGCCGGATTTGCTACACCGATGCTTGCGGTATTCGCTGTAGATATCGCGACCGCTGTCGATGCGGATCCTTTGCCCGCCCTGTTGTCGACCTCGGACGCGGTCACGAACGCAGCGGCCAAGGTGATGGCGTCAGGTGAATTTAAAGCGACGCTTGGTGAAACGCTTTTGCTCCATTCGCCTAGCGGACTGAAGGCAGAGCGTCTTCTGCTCGTCGGCCTGGGAAAGTCGAAGTCGCTTTCGGTGAACGAGGTTCGCAGGGGCGCAGGAGCCGCGGTCCGCACCGCCAAGCCTCGCGGCGTGCTTCAGGTCGCCATCGCCTTCCCTGAGGACCACGCCCTCTCCGATGAACATCTCGATGAGCTTCCCTGCTTGCTCATTTCGCGTGCAGTGGTCGAAGGTGCGTTGCTCGCCAACAGCGACTATGACACCTATAAGAGCGACCGCAAAGACACTGCCTTGCAGACACTTTCGATCGTTGCGAAAGAGGCTGAAAAATCCACGCGCACCGAGATCCAGCAGGGCTTCGACGAAGGCCTCATCGTGGCGAACGCACAGAACTTTACACGCTCTCTCGTTAACGAGCCGGGCAATGTGCTGACGCCCACCGTGCTCGGCGAGCGTGCCGCGGCGATGTGCGAAGAGGTAGGGCTAAAGTGCGAGGTCTACTCGACAGAGAAGCTGCATGAGTTGAAGATGGGAGCTTTCTGGGCGGTGGCCCAGGGGTCGGGCGAACCTCCTGCGCTCATCGTCATGACCTACGAGCCCAAGCTCGAAAAGGGAAAATCTCTGCCTAAGGACGCGCCCGTAATCGGCCTGGTTGGCAAGGGCATCACCTTCGATACCGGCGGCATCTCCATCAAGCCTGCGGAGGGCATGGAGAAGATGAAGTACGACATGGCCGGGGCCGCCGCCATGATCGGAGCCATGCGCGCCATCGCCCAGCTGAAGCCGAAGGTAAAGGTAATCAGCGTCGTCTGCTCGGCCGAGAACATGCCCGATGGCAGAGCCTTCAAGCCCGGCGACGTGGTAACAGCGATGTCCGGCAAGACCATCGAGATTGTGAATACCGATGCCGAGGGACGGCTGGTTCTGGCCGACGGCCTGCACTACGCCAAGACGCTGGGCTGCACCCACCTCATCGATGCGGCGACTTTGACCGGAGCCTGCGTGGTCGCGCTGGGCATGTTGAACGCCGGACTGTTCTCAAACGACGACGAGACCTGCGAGAAGTTTCAGGATGCGATGAAGATCTCGGGCGAGAAGTTCTGGCGGCTTCCCTGCACCGAAGATTATCGCGATCAGATCAACAGCCAGATCGCCGACATCAGGAACACCGGCGGAACCCGCTGGGGCGGAGCCACTACCGCGGCGCTCTTCCTCAAGGAGTTTGTCGGAGACACTCCGTGGGTACATCTCGATATCGCCGGATGCGCATGGAACGACGAGGTCAAGCCGGCACTGGCGAAAGGCCCCACCGGCATTGCGGTGCGTTCCATTCTGGAGTGGGTCCGCAGCTACTCCGCATAGCCATTCCCCAATCAAAACATCGGGGACTCCCAAAGGAGTCCCCATTTCACCTGCCCAGCACACGCAACGAGAGCTTACATCCGTTCGGGTGCCTCGATGCCGAGATACCCCAGCGCCCGCACCATCTCGCGCTGCGCCACAGCGGCCGTCGCCAGCAAAAGCGCCTTGCGCGTGGCATCGGTCTCCTTCAGCACATGGTGGCGATGGTAGAAGTTGTTGAACTGCTGCGCCAACTGAAAGGCGTACTTCGCCAGATAAGCAGGTTCCGCCGTAGCGATACACTGTTCGATCATCAGGGTGAGCTTCGACGCCAGCAGCCACGTCTCCCACAGGCTCGTTCCCTCTTCGCTATCGAGGATCGAGCTGAGGTCGAGTCCAGCGACAGCGGCCAGCGAATCCTCCGCGGTAGTGTCCGCCTTGCGAAAGATATTGGCAGCGCGCACGATGGCGTACTGAACATAAGGCCCGGTCTCGCCCTCAAAGCTCAACGCATCGTTGAAGTCGAACGCGATCACCGTATTGCGCGTAAACCGCAGCATGAAATAGCGCAGCGCACCAACGCCGATCTGCGTGGCAATCGTGCGGCGCGCTTCGTCTCCAAGATCAGGATGGCGTGTATCGACCTCGGCCTGAGCCGCAGCAATAAGCTGGTCGAGAAGATCGTCGGCCTTGACACCGAAGCCCTTGCGCCCGCTGACCTCGATATACGACTTGGCCTTGTCTTCCTCGCTGATGGTGTAGCCCAACTCGATCGCGCAGCGCGGAGTCAGCGCAACCATCTCGTAGCTGAAGTGGGTGTACCGTTCAGCGGCTTCCGTGAAACCCATTCCGAGCAGCGCCTGAACGACATTATTCTGCGGATCGTTCTGCCGCGAATCGATGACGTTGTAGATGGCATCCGCCTTACCGAACACCGGATGACTGGGATCGCTCGGCCCATCGGTAGAGATCCAGCAGGTATGCGTCGGATACTCATGAAACTTCGCATAGCCGAAGTCCTTGCCCGGCAGCAGGCCGAACTTCCACAGGTGATAGGCAATATCTTTGCCGACATAGGTCACGGTACCGTTCGAG
Source organism: Edaphobacter sp. (assembly GCF_035532915.1). GTDB lineage: Bacteria > Acidobacteriota > Terriglobia > Terriglobales > Acidobacteriaceae > Edaphobacter. The sequence continues at coordinate 860 of NZ_DATKQC010000386.1, read as the reverse complement.
CGCACGATGACCTTGGCATCTTCGTCGGTGGTACCGGCTGCAACCTCGGAGCCAGCCCGGCGCATCACCATGCAGCCCTTGTTCTTGCCCTCGGTCTCCTCGTACAGAACGCCTTTCTCGATCATCAGCGCGCGCGCCGCATCCCAGAAGTGAAGATGCAGGATCTCGCTCTCCCTCGGCAAAAAGTCATATTCGATGCTGAGCCGCTCCATCGTCTCCAAATGGCGATGAAGCACCGCTGTCGAGATAAGATCGGCGATCTCGGCCGTATCGTTGCCACCGGTTTCGAGGGCATGCAGGGTGTCGAGCCGAAGTTGCTTACGCGCAGCCGCCTCTGCCGGGTCTGCCGTATACCACTGCGAGACCCGCGCATAGAGGTCCCAACAGTAAAAGTCGATGCGCTGACCCTGCGCGGCAAGCTCCGCCAGCAGTTCACGCGTACCCTCCAGCGTCTTTCCCTCAAGATGCACCAGCCCGACGATGACATCCGCCACCTGCACCCCGGTGTTGTCGATATAGTTCTGTACGCCAACCTCGTAGCCCCGTTTATAGCTGTCCGGGCGAAGCAGCCGCTGAAAGGTATCGCCCAGAATCGCATTGCGCAGATGGCCGATGTGGGCGGCCTTGTTGGGATTGATGCTGGTGTGCTCTACCAGCCGAAAGCCCGGGCCGCCCACATCGGCATGCTTGTCCTGGGCAATCTCCCTGGCCACGGCCGCACGGTTCAGGCGAATATTCAGGTACCCCGCGCCCGCCACCTCGACGCTTGCCACGCCCTCAAGCTCCCGCAGCACAGCCGTCAGCTCCCCGGCCAACTCCGTCGCAATCACACGGGGGGCCTTGCGCAGCCGTTTGGCAAG
>NZ_DATKQC010000385.1:0-5774 GCF_035532915.1 Edaphobacter sp. | reverse complement strand
ACTCAACCTCCAAGGGTATGAGCGTTCGGGTGGATATCAGGGCCTCCGTAAGGCCCTGCGCGAGATGACGCCTCAGAAAGTGCAGGAGGAAGTTAAGACCTCGGGCTTGCGCGGCCGTGGCGGCGCCGGCTTCCCCACCGGAATGAAGTGGAGTTTTACGCCCATGGGTGAGAGTTCTCCGCGACCCAAATACGTAGTGGCCAATGCGGACGAGATGGAACCGGGCACATTCAAAGACCGCTACCTGATGGAAGGCAATCCCCATCAGCTGATTGAGGGATTAGTTCTGGCGGCCTATGCCAACCAGGCTGATATCGCCTTCATATTCATCCGCGGCGAATACAAATTATCGCAGGAAAGACTGGCACGTGCGATTGCCGAAGCCTACTCGGCCGGATATTTGGGAACGGACATTCTGAAGTCGGGTTACGGGCTTGAAATGTATCTCCACATCAGCGCAGGACGGTACATGTGCGGCGAGGAGACAGGGTTGCTGAACGCGCTCGAGGGCAAGCGCGCCAACCCGCGTGCCAAACCGCCATTTCCGCAAGTATCTGGCCTCTGGGGCAAGCCCACCATCGTCAATAACGTTGAAACGCTTGTAAACGTACCCCACATTATTGAAAAGGGTGCGGCTTGGTTCCAGAGCTTGGGCCGCACGAGGGATGCTGGCACGAAGCTCTATGGCGCCAGCGGAAAAGTCAAGCGTCCAGGCCTATGGGAACTGCCGATGGGGACCCCGCTGCGCGAGATCCTGGAAGAGCATGCGGGCGGCATGCGCGATGGGCTGCGGTTTCGAGGAGTTCTTCCCGGCGGCGCCTCCACGGATTTTCTCGTCGAAGAGCATCTCGATGTGCCAATGGATTACACCGAAGTCCAAAAGGCCGGAAGTCGCCTTGGGACCGGAACCATGATCGTCCTTGACGATCAGACCTGCCCGGTGGGAATGACCTCTAATCTCATTCACTTTTTTGCTCAGGAGTCCTGTGGTTGGTGTACGCCCTGTTGGAGCGGCCTCGGCTGGGCGAAACAAATCCTGGCTGCAATGGAGGAAGGGCATGGAGAACCGGGCGACCTTGACAAGCTTTCCTTTCAGTCGAACTTCTGGTCACCAGGGCACACCTTTTGCGCGTTGGCGCCTGGTGCCGCAGAGCCTCTACAGAGTGCGTTGAAGTTTTTCCGCGATGATTTTGACCGGCACATAAACGAGAAGCGTTGCCCCTGGAGACCCTGATGGGAACCATCTACATCGACGGCAAAGCCTGCGAAGCAAATCCGAAGCAGAACCTGCTGCACGCCTGTCTCTCGCTCGGGCTCGACCTGCCGTACTTCTGCTGGCATCCCGCCCTGGGTTCGGTAGGCGCATGTCGTCAGTGCGCCATCAAGCAATTTAAGGATGACCAAGATACTCGCGGGAGAATCGTCATGGCCTGCATGACGCCTGCCGTGCCCGAGTCCCGCATTTCCATTCTCGATCCCGAAGCGGTTGCTTTTCGCGCCGGCATTATTGAGGGAATGATGCTGAACCACCCCCATGACTGTCCAGTATGCGACGAAGGCGGCGAGTGCCACTTGCAGGACATGACGGTGATGACCGGCCATAATTACCGTCGCACGCGATTTGCCAAGCGCACGTTTCAGAATCAGGATCTCGGCCCATTCGTTTACCACGAGATGAATAGGTGCATCCAGTGCTACCGCTGTGTGCGCTTCTATCGCCAGTATGCCGGAGGCAGCGACCTGAACGCGTTTGGCATCGGGAACGCCGTTTATTTCGGGCGGGACGAAGATGGCGTTCTTGAAAACGAATTCGCAGGCAACCTGGTGGAGATTTGTCCAACTGGCGTCTTTACCGATCGAACGCTCCGGCACCACTACACGCGAAAGTGGGATCTTCGAATGGCGCCTTCGATTTGCGTCCATTGCGGAGTGGGCTGCAACATAACCGTTGGAGAGCGCTACGGATTGCTGCGCCGGGTCGTGAACCGCTTCAACAGCGAGGTGAACGGCTACTTTCTTTGTGACCGCGGGCGCTTTGGCTATGAGTTTGTAAACAGCGAGGGCAGAATCCGCACTGCGCAGATCAACGCAGAGACGATTTCCGGCGGGGAGGCAGAGCAACATTTTCAATCTCTCATTTCCAGGAGTGAGAGACCGATCGGCATTGGCTCGCCCAGGGCTTCGCTCGAGGCAAACTTTGCGCTGCAACGGCTTGTGGGGAAAGATCGCTTTTTTGCAGGAGTTGCCGGTAGCGAGTGGACGCGGATCGGGAAGATGGTGAAGCTTCTTCAGACCGGGCCTGCCAGGTCTCCATCGCTGCACGACATTGAATGTTCCGATGCTGTGCTGATTCTGGGCGAAGACGTCACGAACTCCGCACCCCGGATGGCACTCAGTCTGCGCCAGTCAGTTCGTCAACAGCCCTTCGACGCCGCGAGGAAATCGCACACTCCTCTGTGGACGGACGACGCAGTGCGCGAAATGGTGCAGGACCAAAAGGGCCCATTCTTCATTGCGGCGTCTGGCGCGACGCGATTGGATGATGTCGCCACTCGAACGTACCGGGCCGCGCCCGATGACATCGCGCGACTGGGCTTCGCGGTTGCTCATGAAGTTAACCCTGATGCGCCGGGAGTGCCCAACTTGCCTGAAGAGATACGGGAACTGGCCCGCGCTATTGCAGACGCACTGAAAAGCGCGGCACGACCACTGGTCGTTTCCGGACCCGGTTGCCGGAGCCTGTCCGTAATAGAATCCGCGGCGAACGTAGCCAAAGCCTTGTGTGACATCGGCCGGCCTGCGGCGCTCAGCCTGATTGCACCCGAGTGCAATAGTTTCGGTCTGGCGTTGATGGGTGCGCGCCCGCTGAGCGAGGCGCTCGCGTTGACCGGGAAGGTCGATGCTCTGATCGTTCTGGAGAACGATCTGTACCGACGTCTCCCAGCGAGACAGGCGGATGGATTGCTAAGTTTGGCGGCTCATCGGATCGTGCTCGATCACCTGGCGAACCAAACCACTGCGAAAGCAGATCTGCTTCTTCCCGCCGGCACATTTGCCGAGTCCGATGGAACGCTGGTCAACAACGAAGGGCGCGCACAACGGTTCTTCCAGGTGTTCGCGCCGGAGCAAGAGGTGCGGGAGAGTTGGCGATGGCTGCGCGATCCGACCTGGTCGTCTCTCGACGATGTTCTGACCGCCATCACAAAAGAGAATCCAGAATTAGCCGCTGTAATCAAGGCTGCGCCGCTATCGGATTTTCGGTTGGCAGGCGCGAGGATCCCGCGGGAGCCACACCGCTACAGCGGGCTCACCTCCATCACCGCGAATGTCAGTGTCGTCGAACCCAAACCGCCGCAGGACCCGGACTCTGCGCTCGCATATTCCATGGAAGGCGCATCTCTCCAACCGCCCAGCGCACTACAACCATTTTTCTGGACCCCCGGCTGGAACTCCATCCAGGCTGTGAACAAATTCCAGAGTGAGATTGGCGGGCCACTGCACGGAGGTGATCCCGGGATTCGCCTGTTCGAACCATCGCAGGGAGGAGAGTACTTCACCGCAGTGCCAGCCGCTTTTAGCCGGCGCGAAGCGGAATGGATGGTCCTTCCTATCGAACACATCTTCGGCTCTGAGGAACTTAGTCTTCAGGCTCCCGGGGTTGCGGAGCTTGCGTTTGAGCCCTACCTGGCCGTCAACGCCGCCGACGCGGCCAGTCTTCACTTAGATGAAAATGCTGGAGACGTCGAGATCGAACTCGGTGGAGTAAAGCAGCGACTGCCATTGAAGGTTCTTCCTGATCTGCCGGCGGGGGTCGCAGGAATTCCTACAGGCCTGCCGGAAGCTTCTGGAGAAGAATTCCCTGTCTGGCGCCGGATCGAGCGAGCAACATGACCAGTCCTTACCCACTTGCGTCGATTCTCGGAATCCTGATCGTGGCGCTCAGCCTTTCGGCGCTGCTCATCTGGGTGGAACGCCGCTTTCTGGCGCTCTGGCAGGATCGCTACGGTCCGAATCGAGTCGGACCGTTTGGCTTGCTGCAAGTGGTCGCCGACATGATCAAGATATTCACGAAGGAAGACTGGATCCCGCCGTTTGCGGATAAGGCGGTCTTCGTTATTGCACCGGCCATCATTATGGTCACGGTATTGTTGTCGTTCGCCGTACTGCCAATTGCTCCGGGAATCATCGTTGTGGACCTCAACATCGCTCTGCTCTTTTTCCTGGGTATGTCCTCGCTTGGCGTCTACAGCATTGTGCTGGCCGGCTGGGCCTCCGGCAATAAGTACTCCCTGCTGGGAGGGCTGCGCGCCGCCGCGCAGATGATCAGCTACGAAGTTTTCATGGGCATTTCCTTGATGGGAGTTGTGCTGCTTGCTGGCTCCTTCAGCCTGACGACAATCGTGGAAGCGCAAAGGAATCGGTGGTTCGTGCTTCCTCAATTTCTCGGTTTCGTTCTGTTTCTGATCGCAGGCATGGCCGAAGCACGGCGGTTGCCGTTTGATCTTCCGGAGGCCGAGGCTGAGCTTGTTGCAGGATTTCATTCCGAGTATTCAGGCATGAAGTTCGGTATGTTCTTTGTGGGGGAATACCTTGGCATCACACTGATCTCCTCCATGATTACGGTCTTGTTCTTCGGCGGCTGGATGGGGCCGTGGCTGCCTCCCCTCGTATGGTTCCTCGTGAAGGTGTTTGCGTTCATCTGCTTTTTCATCCTGTTACGGGCTTCGCTACCGAGGCTGCGTTTCGATCAGCTCATGTCCCTTGGCTGGAAGGTAATGCTCCCGTTGGCGTTGGTCAATCTCGTGGTAACCGGGGCCGTCGTGACGGCTTTCAAGTGAACCGCTCAGAGAGGTGGGTTAAGCAATGCTGAGCTTGTTGAGAACCATCTGGAGCGTGTTCCTGCACACCTTTCGCCGGCGGGTCACCATCCAGTATCCAGAGCAGAAGCCATATCTGGCGCCGCGCACCAGGGGGCGCATCATTCTATCGCGGGACCCGGATGGCGGCGAGCGATGCGTAGCATGTCACCTCTGTGCGGTCGTCTGTCCGGTGGACTGCATCTCGCTGCAGGCGACGGAAGATGAAAACGAGCGTCGCTATCCGGAGTTCTTTCGCATCAATTTTTCAAGATGCATCTTTTGTGGCCTTTGCGAAGATGCGTGTCCGACATATGCAATTCAGCTCACGCCGGATTTTGAAATGTCCGAATACAAACGTCAGAACCTGGTTTATGAGAAGGAAGATTTGCTGATTGACGGGCCAGGGAAGTATCCGGGCTACAACTTCTGGCGCGTCTCGGGAGTGAAGATTGGCGGCAAAGAGAAGGGTGAAGCGGAGAATGAAGCGCCCCCGGTGGACCTCCGCAGGTTGTTGCCATGATGACTTTCATGGAATTCGCTTTCTATATCGCGGCAGCTGTGGCCGTGACTTCCACGCTCCTGGCCATCACACGGTTGGTAGCCGTGCATGCGCTGCTCTATCTGATCGTTTCGCTTCTGGCTGTGGCCGTGGTCTTCTACACGATGGGCGCTCCCCTGGTAGCTGCGCTTGAGGTAATCATCTATGCGGGCGCGATCATGGTTCTCTTTGTTTTTGTGGTGATGATGTTGAACCTGGGAACGCAGGCCCGCGAAGAGGAACGTCAATGGCTTGCAGGAGGCGCATGGATCGGCCCTGTCATTCTCTCTGCGCTCCTGCTTCTCGAGGTGATCTATTTAATAGCCCGCGTTGGCTCAAACAGCAGCATGGGCGGCATCGCGGATCCGAAACAGGTT
>NZ_DATKQC010000384.1:0-6959 GCF_035532915.1 Edaphobacter sp. | reverse complement strand
GCGCCGAATCCTCCCAGTGCGGAAATAAGAAGTACAACGCCTGCTCTCTTCACGTTGCTCATGGCAGCGATTCTCCTTGTCCAAACCACTCACCGCTTCCCAACGCAGTGCCGATCAATTTCTCCTTCATTGGCGAGCATGACCAAAGAGTCTACTGGTGCTGAGGGCCGCCAGGCATCTGATTCAGGTTCGCTTGGACCCGTGTGTATCCAGCTGGGATGGCGAACAGATTTCCGTCCAGCGTAGCGTTAGAAAAAGACGTTACCTGGATGGTCATATCCATGAGCGAATTCGGATTGGACGGCGGACTCGGGTTATCGCCCTGTCCGTTTGGCGGCGTTGACTGATCCTCTTGTTTCTTATTCTTAAGTCCACCGAACAGTGCCCCGAGACTATTCATTGCGTTCACGGAAGGTCTCTCGGACGGGGCATTTCCTTCCCGGGTGGAACTCGAATCTGACGGGTTTTTTCCGGCCGTATTATTGCCTCCGCCCTGCGAAGACTGTGCCATTCCACTCATCGAGACACTGACGTATTGCAGCAGGGGCAGGCCTTTCATTTCCTCGGCCTCCTTTTGCAATTCCGCCATTCCCTGCGACATCTGCGGGTTTACCGTCATGTTCCCACTGGGTGTCCAGCGTAATTCCTGATACATCCGGTGGTAGAATCGCCGCACCTCCCCGTATGATGTCACAGAAGGGGCTACCCACAGGTCGGAGTTCATCGTCATTGTTGCTTGTCCGGTCTGGTTATTCTGGGGATTTGTGCTCTGCATTTCGGTATCAAGCTGCACCCTTACCTCGTGTGCCGGCTGCCCGAGAATCGTACGCGTGGTTCCTGTCTCAGTGATGTTGGCTTTGGGTGTCACCTGCATCTTGACATTCTTGTCTTTCATTGCCTGCTGCATCCTCTCGAGCGAGGCGCGCATTTCGTCGAAAGTCACGATGGAGTACGTGCGCTTCCGAGGGTCAATGTTAATGACGTGTTTTGCCTCCAGGTCGATGATCTCCGAAGACCCATCGTTGTTGTCCGTCCTCATCTGATTACCCCGAACGTAGCGCGTGGTCACGATGGGCTTAGAGGCTGCCCCAGCCTTTTTGTTAAAGATGCTGACGACCTTCAACATTCCGGCCATCGTGCCGCCGGTTATTCTGGACTCGTCCGTATACTTAAAGTCGGCGCGGCATACGGATCCGGATATCAAAACGGCCGCGAGAACCCCTGCAGGTATTTTCCCCTTCATCGTTGCCCCTTTGCCGCACTGGCAATTGAGTTTTGCTTCTCGGATTGCGATATTCTTGTGAAAATGCGCCAGATGCCCTTTTTGCTGTCCACCGTCGCCAGCAGTTCAGCGTAGCGCGCCTTACGCTAGTTCGTGGCACCCTAAAGCACGCGCCAGTTAAGGACAATGGAGCGGACGGTGATTTCTTAATGGACAAAGGCGACCGTTCAACTACTAGAGGCTAGTAGGTTTGTCGTGGAGACAATCGGTGCCGATGCCCATCCTGCGGTATGAGCACCGGTCTGCCCGAGCAGATGTTCGAGACTGAGACCGACGTCTAGCTTGTTTTTCACGCCGTCAAAGAGCCAGGAAGTTGGGAAACGTCAACTAATGCCTAAGCTTGGCCCCCGATCGGCAACCAGGAAGGCTTAGCCGCGGCGCTCAAAGGTGTGATGGTGTTTTTCCAGAAAGCGAGGCGGCGCCGAAGTAATCTCACTTTCCACGCTCAGGGCTAATCCATTGCGCTATACGATGGTCAAATTGATCCGGTGGGAAGAACTCGATCTAGCGCTTGGTTTCGCAACTTAGAAACAGAGGAGCAAAATCCATCAGGTCAGGGATCACGATAAGTTATTCGCATCACGCGATAATCGTGGCAAGCTGACCTTGTACTTACGACCACGGCGCTATCGCTCAGATTGCTCTTGAAGCACAGAAGCAGAAGAACCATTCAATGGCAATGGAAACATGGTGATTTTTGGATAACAAAAGGTGACTCTTCAATATTCTGAATATGCGTAGTTAGCCTTCCGTCGTTGCATTTGTCGGGTAGAGGCGGGTAGACTACCACTGAGATTTCTCAGAGCTTCTACCTCTTAATGGCCCAACTTCCAGACCTGCGGCTACTTGAGTTCGGCGACTTTACCGTGAACCCCCGCGCGCGGAGCATTCACAAGCACGGCATTCGTTTGAAGCTTCATGGCCAGCCATTCGAAATTCTCCTCTTGTTATTGGATCGACCGGGCGAGGTAGTCACTCGCGAAGAATTGCAAGCCAAGCTCTGGCCTGCGAATACTTTTGTGGATTTCGAGCATGGCGTAAACACGGCCGTAAAAAAACTGCGACGAACTCTCGGAGATTCCGCCGATGAGCCCCGGTTCATTGAGACCGTACCGCGCATCGGTTATCGCTTCATCGCCCCAGCGGTGGTTTCCCAAGGTTTAATTGGTATCCAAGCGGGCGTAGCAACCGAGATCCTGGGCACCCCATCGCCCGTGGAACCCTCAGCTGCCACGATTGGCATTCCTGCCTGCGAACCGATGCCTGCGCGGCATGTTGTTCTGCGACGACTCGCTCTGGGTTTCGCCGGCGTTCTCGGACTCGTCGCCCTTTTCTATTTCTTTCGGCCCGCCGTCCCTCCCCCTCTCGTCACGCGAATTCGAAAGATCACCGACCTCGGCAGCGGTGCCGTTATTCGGAACCTTGTGACGGACGGCCCCAGAATCTATTTCGTGCTTGATACGGGCGGCAAGGATGGGCTTCTGTACGTTTCAACCGAGGGTGGCGCGATTGTCCCTATGGAAAAGCCGTTTCCCGGAATGGAGCTTACGGATATCTCTCCTAGCGGTCGCGAGCTCTTGGTGCAAAGCTTCGGGAAAGAGGTTGGACCGCGCAGTTTATGGCGCGTGCCGGTGACAGGCGGATCCCCCCGGCGCGTCGGGGATTTGTTGGCCGAGGATTCGGGCTGGTCTGCCGATGGGCGCCAGATCGCATATACCGTCGGATCGGATCCGTCGCTCTACGTCGCCAATAGCGATGGCTCTAACTCCAGAAAGCTTGCCACGCTTCCCGGCCTCCCATTCAAACCACGCTGGTCTCCCGACGGAAAAATTCTCCGTTTCTCCCTCTTCGATGTTAGCGGCGAAGGATTTACGCTCTGGCAGAGCGATTTAGCTGGAGCCAGCCCCCACGAGTTGCTTTCAGACTGGCCCAGTTCTGCGCGCGCTCTCGCAGGTCGCTGGACAACCGATGGCCGCTATTTCTTTTTCGACGCGGTGCAAGACGGCATGAGAAACGTCTGGGCACTGCGCGACCGCCGAGATCTTCTGCGAAAATCCGCCAGTCGTCCTATTCGGTTGACTGCCGGACCCATGAGCTTTTTTCTGCCTACTCCAAGCAAGGACGCTAAGAGCATCTTTGTGGTCGGCGAGGAGGTGCGCGGCCAGTTGATGCGTTACGACGAGCGTTCGCATCAATTCGTACCCTTTGTCCCAGGCCTTTCAGCTGACCAAGTTACTTTTTCCCGTGATGGCAAATGGATCGCCTATGTCCACTATCCGGAGGGAACTATCTTTCGCAGTCGCGCGGACGGCACCGCACCCTTACAGCTAACGTTTCCTCCGGGACGCGCCATCTATCCCCAATGGTCTCCTGACGGAACTCAGATAGCATTTCAGGGCTTTCCTAAGAGGGGCGGCCCGCGCAAAGCGTATGTTATTTCTGCGAATGGAGAGGGACTTCGTTCCTTGGGGCCGAGCCGGGGCGAACTTCACGGCGGCCCTTTCTGGTCCCCTGATGGAGCTTCTGTGTTATTTTCCAGCTCGGATTCTTCCAATTCGCATATGGGGTTGCAGCTTCTAAACGTGAAAACAGGGAAAATGGTGACGCTTCAGGGGTCAGCGGGATTGGAGCCAGGGCCTTTCTCCCCGGACGGAAAATGGATCGCCGCCGCTTCTGCAAGCCGCTTAGTGTTATACGATACCCTCTCGCATACGGCGCGACGCCTACCCCAGTTGGCGTCTTATCCGAGTTGGTCTGCCGATGGAAAGTACGTGTATTTCAATAACCTTATGTGGCGCGCCTGGCGTGGGCGCGAACAATCGGGAATCTACGCGCTGCGAGTTTCGGACGGGACGATTCAGCAATTGCTCATCGCGCCGGATATAGAACTCGCCAGCAACTGGGGTATCTGGACCGGGATGACCCCGGACGGTTCCCTGTTAATCCTCCGTAACACGGGCACCCAGAATATCTATGCGTTGGATGTCGACCTTCCCTGAGGGCTGTTAGCTATAGCTGTATCCAGCATCGTAATAGTCGACAGTCTTTCTCTGTCTCTTCGCCTGGGCGGTTCTTTTCAACCACTTTCCCTGCGCAAAATATGCATCTAAGTATTTGATATACATTCACCTAGAGCGACATCGCCCAGCCCGTTACGACTGGCACTACTCTCACAATCTGCAATTGCTGGCCGTGGCCTACCAATCACTGGGCCAGATTCAATCCGCAGAAGCTCTGTTCCGAGAGGCCTTTTCGCTTGCCAGCTTACTCTGAGTTTCTCGACTACAATCGAAAGGACTGGCTCGAGTTCTTGCTACGCCGCGGGCGCTTCAAGGAAACTCTGGAAACTTCTCGCCAGTTAGCCGCCAGTCACTGGCCGATGGCGCGAATGGCGGGCACACGCTGGCCGGGCAAGCTCTGCTGGCGCTCGGTCGACGAAATGAAGCCAAAGGGGAGTTGACCCTTGCCGAACATGAAACGGAACTCCTGCCTGCCAGGACAGTGGCGGCTTTGCCTTATCCTGTCGTTCTCCGGGCAAATCTTCTGCTGCTCGACAATCCGGCTAAGCGAGAAGCTCTCATGAAAGAAATCGAGAAAAGGATTGGCGCGATGCCGGGCCCTGATGCGTGGTGTGCCGCTCGCTTCGAGCTGGACCGTTTGGCTTTGTTGTGCGTCGAAGGTGCTAGTGTGGACTGATTCTCGGCAACGCAATTAGCTGACGCCGAGCAAATCATCGCTCTCAAAAGCACAAGCGACAAAAGCTTGATTGTCGCAAGCGGCTCCATCGACGACACTGCAATTAAAAGAGTCCTGCCAAATTATTGGGGGCTCTGAAGAAGCATTGAGGCGGCGGACAAGAATCTACGGGTTGAAATAGATTGCAAAACGCTCGGCGGTTACCACGTTGACTCCGCCGGCCTTGCCACGATCTTCGGTTTTAGAATCCCTCACTCACCTGATATGCGCAATATCCTCATATACGCGCAATTTAATATTGCGTATAGGCATTGATTGTTGCTCGTATCTGTGTTTTAATTGCGCATATAAGGCTATCGTTCAGCAACACTAAGGGGATAGATCGTGCCGAAGCGCCTACCGGAAGAAGACCTGGCAGCTATCGTGGATGCCGTGGCGCTGCGCTCCGAGGGTGCGCGCGTGGGCGAAATTGCCAACGTCCTGAAATCGAGCATCCCACGGCGAACGCTGCAATACTGGCTGAAACACCTCGTAGATGCGGAGCGACTTGTCAAGGAAGGCGAAGGCCGCTGGGCGAAGTACCACGTTCCTGCCGCCACAGCGCCGGAAGAGGCCGCGCCTGCGCGGGCCGCGGAGGGGGCGGAGGAGGGGGAGGTTCATGTGCCCCTGTCCCCCGCGAGCACAAAAATCCGGGATTATCTACGAGAGCCGGCGGCAGGGCGGAATGCCGTTGGCTATAACCGTCAATTTCTCGATGGCTACCGACCGAACGAGAGCTTCTACCTGTCGGGGCAAGAACGCGCGCATCTCGCGGAGGTGGGCAGAACGAATGCGGCGGTCGAGGCGGCGGGGACGTACGCCAGGAAAATTCTCGCCCGGCTTCTGATTGACTTGTCCTGGAACTCAAGCCGACTTGAGGGCAACACCTATTCATTGCTCGACACCAGACGCCTGATCGAATTCGGTGAGGAAGCAGAAGGTGGCAACAGGGTGGAAGCCCAGATGATCATCAACCACAAGGACGCTATCGGTTTCCTTGTCGGCGCAGCGGAGGAGATCGGCTTCAACCGCTACACGATCCTTAACCTTCACGGAATTCTCGCGCACAACCTGTTGCCGGATAAGACAGCGGCGGGCCGGCTGAGGCACATTGCCGTGGGCATCGAAAAGTCGGCATTCCATCCACTCGAAGTCCCACAGATGATCGAGGAGTGCTTCAATCAGATTCTGGCGACGGCGGCTGCTATCAAAGATCCGTTCGAGCAATCTTTCTTTGTTATGGTGCAGTTGCCGTACCTGCAGCCATTCGATGACGTTAACAAGCGCGTTTCGCGTCTGGCGGCTAACATTCCCTTCATCAAAGGAAATCTTTCGCCGCTCTCGTTTACCGGCGTTCCGCGTTCGACCTACACGGAGGCCATGCTCGGCGTCTATGAACTGAATAAGGCCGATCTTTTGAAAGACGTGTTCATGGGGGCTTATGAACGTTCTGCCGCGCGGTACATTGCCGTGAGGCAATCACTCGGGGAGCCCGATCCTTTCCGGCTCCGCCACCGGGCGGCCCTGCGGCAGGTGGTGGGCGAGGTGGTGCGGGAGCGGATGGGCAGGAAGGCGGCAGTTGCGCACATTGGATCGTGGGCGGAGGAGAACATCCCGCCAGGCGACCGGGAGCGCTTCAGGGAGACAGCCGAGACAGAAGTCTTGAACCTGCATGAAGGAAATTTTGCGCGTTACGAAATTAGACCCAGTGAGTTCGAAGCGTGGCGGGCAGTGTGGACCGACAGTGCCACAGCAAATTAGGAGAATGATATGTCTGACTCAGTAGGGCGTCAGCACGCGGCTGATTTCGCTACTCTGATCTGGCTCACTTTGCGCTTTTGATTTGGCCCACCCCTGTACATCAGGAACGGCCTAACCTGTCGGCGGTATCGACGGGGGGCCGATGGACAGGAGACGCAAAGTGGAGCTATTCGAGGAGATT
>NZ_DATKQC010000383.1:0-2985 GCF_035532915.1 Edaphobacter sp. | reverse complement strand
GAGCAATTCGCGCTGGAAGCGGCGGGCAAAAAACTCCGCCGCGTGGAGCACATGGATGGTCTCAGGCCCGGTGACATTGAGTATGCGTGCGGGGGACTCGCAGAGTTCCAGAGAACGCATGGCGTAGGAATTCGCGTCCCCTTGCCACAAGACATTCACGGCGGGTACAGAGAGATCGACGGGTTTGCCCTCGTAAATTTTCCGCGCTATGTCCACGAGAACGCCATAGCGGAGATCGATAGCATAGTTCAGTCGAAAGATCAGGCACGGCGTGTTGAACTTTTTGGAGTAGAACTCGAAGATCCGTTCCCGTCCCAGGCAGGATTGTGCGTATTCCCCGAGCGGAGCCGGAACATCCGACTCGACGCAACCACCCTGTTCCGGGGAAACAAAAGGATAGACATTTCCAGTGGAGAACGCGACGATGCGCGAGTCACGAAAGTGCTCCGCCACCCGCACCGGAACCACAGTATTCATGGCCCAGGTGACCTCAGGGTCCCCCGCTGACCCGAACTTGCGGCCGGCGAGGAAGAGGACATTCTCGACCAGCGGCAGCGCCTTGAGGCTGTCAGGATCGAGGAGGTCGCAAGCGATGGTCTCCACCCCTGCCCCCGCCAGTTTGCGTTCTGCTTCCGAGGACTGAAATCTGGAGACGGCAATCACCCGCGACCTACGGTCTGCGGCGCGCAGGGCGCGGAGTAGCCTTTCGGCCAGCGTGGGCCCCATCTTTCCTCCGGCACCGAGGATCATGGTGTCACCGCGAAGCCTGCGGGCAAAGGCTATATCTGTCTCGCTCGGTTGCGTCAACAAATCATCGAGTTGCTGCTCTGAGGCGAATCGGATCATGGAAAAGATAGGGTACCAAGTTTCGTAATGCGGAAGCGAAGTCTGAAATACGGGCTGAGAATATCCTCCGTCCTCTGTCCCGTCAAGCAGGCGGCCGCGCTCAGTCGCGCAGCCAGCACGCCGCCTGGGCCGCCTGCAGAAAGGGGATGCTCCAATACTCGAGCGTGTTCCATTCAATCGCCGTGGACTCCTCGAGATAAGGCGAATCATCCGGCCTGCCAATGAAGCCGACCATCATGGCGTCAGGGAGCTGCGGAATGCGAAACGAGTAACCGATGGGCTGGCGGTACCCGATGCCCGAAAACAACGATCGGTTGAGGCAATTGTGCCCAAGACACCAATGGAGAAGCCGCTCGGCGGGGCCGCGCCACTGCGGTTGCTTCAACAACGCGGAGGCGCGGGCAAGCAGATGCGCGTGGCTCGTAAGGACTGAGCTCGTCCCGTGGACGATGCCTTGGGGATTGAACGGATGAATGAAGGTTCGCACGCCGCGTCCCGTTCCTGCATCGCGAAAGAGCTGTCGATCGGGATGAGGCGGGTCAAAATATACGCCGTAAGGCGTAAGAGAAAAGGGGTTGCTGATGCAGTCGGCCAGAAGGTAGTTCTCGATGTAGTCGAAGACTGCCTGTCGAGCCTGCGTTGCAACCGGCGTGTCGTGCAAGAGTGAACGCAGCTCCCAGAACCGGAGGAGGGTGAGCGCGGGGTCCGCTGCGAAGGCGATGGAACGGAATCCATCGGACGCGTTTGCCTCTGTAAAATAGCCAGACAATCCCTCCGGAACCTTTGCCTGGCGTCGCATCAATTCCTGCGCCGAGGAGATGAGAGCTGGTAGATCGACCGACGCGTCTCCGGCTGCAAGCAGCTCCAGGTTTCCGCGTAGCTCTGCGGCCAGAAAGAGCGTGCGATTGTCGTGGCGGTGCCGGCGCCCGAAGGCAGCCGCATGCCGGGCAAGTTGCAGGCATCTTTCAGCCTGGGGTGGTTGAAGGTGTCGCGATGCGCGAGCCTGGACGTGAACGAAGGCCCATTGGACCAGGGGATTGTATGCGGTGCGAATCCTGCGTTCGTCGCCTGAGCGAGGCACGTTGTCTGTCCAACGGTTGTCGCTGGCATCGCCGTAGCAGCCGGGATGGTTCTCAAACCACCAGTTGCTTTCGTAGGTAAAAGTACTGTCTGCCGGTGAGCTGCCGCCGGCGACGTCCTCATAGACCTGCCCCTGAGAGTTGATCATGCGATGAAAGTAAACGTTGCCCCACGACACTTCGTCGAGCAGCGAACCAGGTGCAATGCCTCCGCGCTCAAGGTCGTCGCCTAGCCTCTCGCACAGCGTGAGCAGGGCATCGATATGGTAGAGAGTGAAGGCGAGCCACTTGCGGAAGTCGCCAGCGTCATGCCAGCCGCCTGCGGCCGGCAGCGGTGAACCATCGGTGTCGAGGATGCCATCGTCAAGGTGGCAGGCATCGTGGACGCCGAACACCGCGCAGCCACAGCGTTGAGCGCGCAGAAAGCCCAGATAGCTGGCAATGATGCGGTCATAGACGCGAGGGCGAATGGCGAACGGAGCAGAGATCTGCCAATCAGTCTCGATCTGATAACTGCCCGGGGTGTCGAAGCGGCTGAAATCCGCTTGCCACAGGGAACCCCAACGGCTCGAGATCTTTCGCAACTCGCCCTGGTACAAGGGGGGCACCCCGGCCCCCGGCGTTAGCCTTCCACGGAACAGGTCATACGGAGCAGGGAAGCGATCCGAAAAGCCCTCCTGGCTTCCGGCGTCGCGCGGCATGCGAATGCAGTTCTGGCGAAGATAAAACGGGATTACCTCGGGAAGCCCGCCAGCATCCCCCGGCGACAAAGTCAGGACCTTAGGGCTTTCGGGCAGATATCCAAGGTGGCTCAGGCTGAGTTCTATACCCATCAACTATGCACTATTGCGCGACCGTTCTTTGCATGTGGGAACTGAAGCCTTTCGGGCTGCTTCCTTGACGAGTGGCGCAGCGGCGGTTTCCCGCTTCGGTGTGAATTCCTCCAGCGGGAAGGTAATTCAAATAGCAGTTCCGTATTATAGAACTACTTCGAACGACACGCCGTGGTTTAGGCGTCTCTGGAATTCGGCCTGCAAGTGCTTCTGCAGACAATCTCGGG
>NZ_DATKQC010000382.1:0-29382 GCF_035532915.1 Edaphobacter sp. | reverse complement strand
CGAATGCAGAATGGCGCAAAGGCGGCGATTGCAGGAACCATCATCTTGCTGGTGGCGGTCGGCGCCCGCGTCGGCATGATCTACCACGAGCGTAACGCTCCCGCGAAGCTCCCAGCCGCAAGCGCAAACGAAAAGCTCTCCGATGACGATCTCGTCTTCCTGAAGAAGAAACGCCCCGACTCGATGGCCGACATCAAAACACTCGACGGCACCACGGTCTGGGTCTCCGCTGGTGGCCAGATGGACTATTACCCGCTCTCGGGCCATCACGTCGAGTACGGCAAGAGTGCCGGAACCCTGCTCGGAGCACAAGCTCTGCTCATCAAGGACGCCGTCGAACAGGTCGCCCCCAAGAGCGCCACCTTCCGTATCCCCGGCGGCGACCGCCAGGTCTCGCTGATCTTCACCCTGCCGAAATCTTCGACTCCAGACAAGGAGTACGCCGTTCCCGTCGGCTACCGTCAGGACGGCATCTACACCTTCTACACCGACGAGATCTTCTTCTACGACGATCCCCACCAGCTCTACCAGCACTGGGGCCCGGAGATATGGAAGGCCGTCGATGCCCACCAGGTCATCCTCGGCATGAACGAGCGCCAGGTCGAGCTTGCCCTCGGCCAGGTCAGCAGCAGCGTCAGTCACGACTACGGCAATCGCGTGGTCATCTTCTCCGACATGGGCCATCCCATGGCCGTCACCTTTGTACAAAACAAGGTCACCGCCTTCCGCGCCGATCAGGGCTATTAACGGATCGGCTGCATTTCAAGGTGTAGCCTTATCTCGTGAAGCAGCGCTTCTGCTGATTCATTGTGTCCTTTCTGCGAGGTACCAATGATTCCTTTCAACGATGCGCATCGCGCCGTCCACTATCCTCCAGACCGCCGGTTCCGTATCTGGATACGCCCCTCCGCTCTGGCAATTCTGATCCTGCTCGTACTCGTGCCGCTGATTCTGGCGTGGCTGCAAGTAGCGATCTTCGGGATGCCCTCCATCGTGCAATCGACGGCTTCGATCGAAGGCGCGATGAGCGGCCCGCACGGATTCCCTGTCTGGATACGATGGACACACTTCTTCAACATGTTCTTCCTGTTCATGCTGATGCGCAGCGGCCTCTCGATCCTGATGGACCATCCCCGCCTCTACTTCAACGACAATTGCACTCCTGGCAGCGAGTGGCTGCGCTTTACCCCGTTGCGCGTCCCCAAGGACAGGGTCTGGACCGCTAAAGATGACGCGCGCTATATCTCCCCAGTCGTCTCGACGCCCGGCTACCGGCACACTGTAGGCATCGCCCGGGCATGGCACTTCATCACCGTCTACGGCTTTGTGCTCACCGGAATGTTCTTCGTCTGCGGTCTGCTCACCAGCGACCAATGGATGCGCCTGGTGCCGACCTCGACCGGCGTCTTCGTCAATGCGTGGAACACCTTCGTCCATTACGCCAACTTCCATTTCCCACCCGAGCCGAACGGCTTCTACGGATATAACGCGCTGCAGCAACTCGCCTACTTCGCAACCGTGTTCGTCATGGCGCCGCTCTCCATCATGACCGGAATGGCCATGTCTCCCGCGCTGGTCAACCGCTGGCCGCGCTATGCCAAACTCTTCGGAGGCCGCCAGTGTGCCCGCTCCATCCACTTCCTCATGCTGGTGGGCTTCGCCTGCTTCGTCGTCGTGCATGTGACGCTGATCGCGATGACAGGCCTGCGCCGCAACATGAACCACATCGTCCTCGGCGACGACACCATGCAGTGGACAGGGCTTGTCCTTGGCCTCATCGGCATCGCGGTGGTGGTGTTCTCCTGGGTCGCGGCGCATTACATCTCGTGGTTCTTCCCGCGAGGCCTGCAACACGCCCAGCGCGCCGTCACCGAACCGGTGCGGCTGATCACGCTCGACCGCCTCATCCCGCAGCAGACCTATACCCGCGAGCAGATCTCACCGCACTTCTGGCCCAACGGAAAGATGCCCGAACGCGAAGACTGGAAGCAGATGGAGGCCAATGGCTTCAAGGACTTTCGCCTCAAGGTCGGCGGCATGATCGAAAACCCGGTGGAGCTATCGCTCGACGACCTACGCGCCATGCAGGCCGAAGAAACCATCACCATGCACCACTGCATTCAGGGCTGGTCCGGCATCGCCGAGTGGCGCGGCCTCTCGCTGCGAAAGCTCATCGAGCACGTCAAGCCAAAGCCGGGCGCTCACGCTCTGGCCTTCTACTCCTTCGGCAGCTCGCTCTATGGGGGCACCTACTACGACACGCAAAACATGCAGAACGCCATGATGCCGCAAGCCATGCTCGCGTTCGACATGAACGGTGCGCCGCTCACCGGCGTCTACGGCGCGCCCCTGCGCCTGCGCGTCGAAAACCAGCTCGGCTACAAGATGGTCAAGTGGATCGAGCGCATCGAATTCATCGAATCCGTAGAGATGGTCGGTAAGGGAGAAGGCGGCTCCAACGAGGACGACGAGTACTTCGACCTGATCCCCAACATCTAACCTCTCAAGGTTCGCCGAGTTGAAGATGCATCGTTCATGGTTCGGAGAAGAAGAGCATGAGGCAGCTCAGCATGTCGAAGAGTTCCTGCGCCACATCGGTCTGCACTGGCTGCTCCGGCATCTGCCTCCGCGCATCGTCTGGGGAGGCTATGTCTTCATCAACAGCTTCCTCACCATCGGCCTCCTCTCGCTGCTCGCCGGAATCACCGGCAGCCCCTTCGTCTTTCCCTCGCTCGGCCCGACGGCATACCTCTTTTTCTTCGCGCCTATGGGCAAGTCCTCCAGCCCGCGCCACGCCATCCTCGGCCACGCCATCGGCCTGGTCTGCGGATACGGAGCCTACGTCGCCATGGGCAGCCATGGCTTCGCCGTCTCCTCGTTAGGCGAAGTCTCGTGGCGCGAGATCATGGCCGCCGCCCTCTCGCTGGCAGCCACCGGAGCCATCATGGTGCTGCTCCGCGTCAGCCATCCGCCGGCCGGAGCGACCACGCTGATCGTCTCGCTCGGCATCCTCACCAAACCCGAGTACCTCGTCATCATCGAGATCGCCGTCATCCTGCTCACCGCGCAGGCCTGGGCCATCAACCGCATCGCCGGGCTCGACTATCCCCTCTGGGAGAAGAAGCCCTCTCCTTCCACGGTCTAGCCCGGCTGGCTGCCGCGTTTAGATAAGGAGACTCTTCTCTTGCCCGCAGTTCGAGGGTCAAGACCGTTTTCGCAGCACCCATGTCGTCATGCAGCGGTAGTCCTGGACCACCGTTGTCTTCAAAGGATCGACGAGAACAGCGTTCAATTCCTCAGAAAGCTCCAGCAGCATCTCCTCATCCACGAGAAACCACTCGGAACCATCTCCGATCGAATAAACGTGGCCCCGTATCCATTCGAAATCCATCCCGATCCTCGAACCCAGGCGGCAGAAGAGCATACCGCCCGGCCTTAGAACGCGCCACAACTCAGACAGCATCGCTCGGAAGTGGTCATCGTCCCGTGCAAAGTGAAGCACGGAATTACAGATAACAACATCGGCGAGGGAATCAGCGAAAGGCATCTGCTCAATGAGCCCTGTCTGAAAGTTCTCAGCAGGAAGCCCTGTCCCAAGGGATGCAGAGAGCTGACGGACGTGCTCTACTCCCTCGCGGCTTGCGTCCAGCGCGAATACCTCGCACCCCGCTCGCAGCAGATGGACCAGGTTGCGCCCGTATCCGCATCCAGCGTCCAGTACGCGCATTCCAGAGACGATATTTCCTCGAAGCACTTGATCGAAGACGTAAATGTCGATCTGTCCGAACTGCTCCTGAACGCTGAGCGGCATCCCGCTAGCCCTGCATCTTTTCGACCGCCAGGCCCACCCGCAGCATCGTTGCCTCGTCGAAGTGCCTGCCCATAATCTGCACGCCAATCGGCAAGCCATCCTTCGTCTCTCCGCAAGGCACGCTTACCCCGCAGATTCCTGCGAGGCTCGCCGCAACCGAGTAGATGTCGGCGAGATACATCGCCACCGGGTCATCCGTCTTCTCTCCCAGTTTGAACGCCGCAGTAGGCGTCATCGGCCCGACGATTACGTCAACATCGTTGAAGGCGGTCAGGAAGTCCCGCGTCAGCAACGCACGAACCTGCTGCGCCTTCTTGTAATAGGCGTCATAGTATCCCGCCGAAAGCGCGTACGTCCCCAGCAGGATGCGGCGCTTCACCTCCGGCCCAAACCCGGCATCGCGCGTCTTGCGGTACATCTCCGAGAGCGTCTTGGCTTCGGCACTCCGCAGACCGAACCGTACCCCGTCGAAGCGCGACAGGTTCGACGAAGCCTCCGCCGTCGCAATCACGTAGTACGTCGGAATCGCGTATTTCGTATGCGGCAGGCTCACCGGCTTGATCACGCACTTCTCCGCCTTGAGCCCATCGAGAACCTTCTCGATCGCCGCACGAATCTCCGGGTCTAACCCCTCGCCAAAATATTCAGCAGGAACGCCGACCCGCAGTCCCTCCACCGGCTTCTCCAACGCGCCCACATAATCGCCCACGGGGCGGTCAGACGAGGTTGCGTCCAGTGCATCCTGCCCGGCCAATACCTGCAGAACGGTCGCGGCGTCCTTCACATTGTTCGTAAACGGCCCCACGCGGTCGAGCGAAGAGGCAAACGCAATCAGCCCATACCGCGAGACCCGTCCGTATGTAGGCAGCACTCCAACCACGCCGCAAAAAGCCGCAGGCTGGCGAATCGAGCCACCGGTATCGGTCCCCAGCGTGGCCACGGCAAACCCAGCCGCTACCGCCGCCGCCGAGCCACCGCTCGACCCACCCGGAACCCGGTCCAAAGCCCGTGGATTCAGCACCGGCCCGTAAGCCGAGTTCTCGTTCGAGCTTCCCATCGCAAACTCGTCGCAGTTCAGCTTCCCCAGCAAAACCGCGCCAGCCGACTCCAGCTTCGTGACCGCCGTAGCATCGTAGGGAGGTCGATAGCCCTTCAAAATCAGCGACCCAGCCGTCGCTGGCGAGCCCTTCATCGTCAGCACATCCTTGATTCCCACCGGAACCCCGGCCAGCGCCGGCAACTCCGCACCCTTCGCCGCCAGAGCGTCGACCTTTGCCGCCTGGGCCAGCGCCCGCTCCTTGCTCAAAGCGAGAAAGCTATTGATTCCTTTGCCCTTGTCCCCATCGTCGGCGGCAATCCGCGAATAGTGCAGCTCCGCCATCGCCGTGGCCGTAGCCGACCCATTCGCTACACCAGCCCGCACCGTATCAATCGTAAAATCCATCGCGCTATCTTTCTCTTTTACTATTTCGGAAGTCGTCGGCATTAACGCTCAATCACCTTGGGAACCTTGAAGAAGCGGCCATCCGTCTCGGGCGCCGCCGCCATCACCGCCGCACGGTCGAGCGAGGGAGCCACCACATCCTGGCGCAGCGTCTCGCCGTGCGTATGGGCCTCGCCGCCCAGCATCTCGCCCACCTGCGCCATCGGCGGAACGTCCTTCGTATCCAGCTCATTCAATTCGGCGATATGCCCGAGAATCGCATTCAAGTCCCGCTGCATGCGCGGCTGTTCCTCGGCCGTCAGCTCCAGATTCGCCAGCTCCGCAACCCGCCGAACATCCTCGATCGTTACCCCAGCCTGCTCACTCATCGCGCATTATCCCTCTTCACTTTAAAGTGTATCCTGCTCACCTTCACCCCCGCGATGCGCCCCATCTGCCCGGCAAGCTGACCCTGCATACTCATCATCTGGCGCAGCCACGCGCCCTCCTGCACCTCGATCCAGACCTCCCCATCGACGTATCCCACCACCGTGCCCCGCTCCGCCATCGCCTTGCCGCAGGCCACCGGCCACGCCGCCGCCAGCTTGTCCTCAGGCCGCATCGCGTGCAGGCTCCGCCCCAGCGTCCCGCGCAACAGCGTTCTCATATCTTCCATGTCTGCGCTCCTGCATCCTCGTGCACCCCGGCAACCTCATTCGCAGCCGCCAGTACCATCTCGACTGTAATCCGTTCCATACAATCGGTGGCTCTGCCGTCAAAGTCGAAGCCCAGATGCAGATATCCGCATCCTTCCCCCGGAGCCTCCACACCGACAGCACGTCGCCCCAGCGGACCCCAGCGGCCATTGCGATTCGGCCCGTTGATCGACACCGTAGGCGCTCCCAGCACTGCCGCCAGATGCATGACCCCGGTATTCACGCTCACCACCACCCTGGCCCGTCGTAGCAGATGCGCCAGCGAAACAAATCCGTCCGTCCCCACAAATGCCACGGCCTTGAGGCCCGCCTCGGCCATCCGCAGCAGGAACGGCTCAATCCGTTCCAAGTCACTCGGAGCGCCCGTAATCGCAAAGACCGTCCCAGGCTCAGCCAACCGCCCGGCAAGCTCGATCCACCGCTCCTCCGGCCACTCGCGCAACCAACTCCGCGTTCCCGAAGCCCACAAGTGGAACACCACAATGTCCTTCGCCTCGGCCAGCGGCTCCGCCGCCATCTCCGGCACAATCACCTGTGGCTCCAGCCCCGGAGGAATTCTTACCAGCCGCAGCAGATCCCGAAAGTTGTCCACCTCATGCTGGTCCGCCCGATGCTCTACCGCAACGTCATACCCGCGCCCACGATGCTGTCCGGCAGTCTGAAACCCCGCCGTAAACTTTGCCCCCGACATCAAGCTATAGAACGCCGTCAACCGCTGCCAAGACGTAAAATCCAGCAGCACATCCACGCGTTCAGCGCGTACTCGGCGAACGCTCTCGGCTGGCTTCGTCAGATCGACCAAAACCCTTCGGTCGGCTCCCGGAATCAGCTCTGCCGCCGCCATGTTCTGTCTCATGCAAAAGTGGATAATCTCCGCGTCGGCAAAGTGCGCGCGCACGTCTCGCAAAGCAGCGGAAAACAACAAGGTATCTCCCAGCGCCGGAGAGCACATCACCCCTAACCGCTTGACCTGCAAAGGCCACCGCCTTCGCCGCCCTGCGGCAAGCACCGTAGCGAGCACATTCAGCAGGGGAATACCCACCCAGTAGTCCATCAACCGGTTCTTTTTGCTGCCTCTGCGCATTCCCTGATTGTAGCGATTCGGTCTTCTGCCATGCCGCTAAGAAAGTTAGAACGCCCCATCCTGGTTGATCACCGTCGAAAACGTCTTGAGCAGGATCACGGTGTCCTTCGTCAGCGACCAGTTCCCCACATACTCGCAGTCCAGCGCCACCCGCTCGTCATAGGTCAGCGAGCTGCGACCCGAGACCTGCCACAGCCCCGTCAGCCCGGGCTTCACCTTGCAATAACAGCTGAAACAGCCGCCGTACTTCTCTACCTCGGCGGCTACAATCGGCCGCGGCCCCACCAGGCTCATCTGCCCGGTCACTACGTTCCACAGTTGCGGCAGCTCATCCAGGCTGTATCTCCTTAGAAATGAGCCTATTTTTGTAATTCGCGGATCGTTTCGCAGCTTGTGAGACTTGTTCCACTCCATCCGCGCCTCTGGATGCTCCGCCAGATGCTTCTCCAACACCTCGGCCGAGTTCACGCACATCGTCCGGAACTTCCACATGGAGAAGAACGCGCCATGCCGCCGAATGCGGCGGTGCGAGTAGAAGATCGGTCCCGGAGAGTTCAACGCGACCACGATTGCCACAATTCCAAGCACCAGAAGAGTTACCGGCAGCGATACCGCCACCAGCACTAGATCGAGGCTCCGCTTGATTATGCGGTAACGAAAGTACTCTGAAGGCAGCTCAGTCTCCCACTGCACACGTCGCAGTGGGTAGCTCATCACTTCCGTATATGAGTATGAATCTTCTATTACCGCAACCGGCGATTCGGGAGATTCAGCCTGCATTGCATCCCTGTATCTGTGCAAACTACCGCCCGCGCACTTTCTGCGAAGGTAATTCGCACGGTTACTCGTTCTCTATGTTTGCGGAGGCCCTAGCTGTTGCCGTCCTGCAGGCTCATTCAGCCTGGAGACGTCCGCGCTTCTGCTTCGATTTCTGTCTCGCCGATTCATTGCTTGCGCCAGTCTCTCGTTTGGACTGGTAGCTGCTCTATCGTCAACCCGGAAAAGGAATTCAGTCACATTAATTTCAGCTAAGACAGTTTACTAGCCCGATGCCCCGACGCAAACAACTTCGTTTCGGGATTCGTTTTTTGTTCGTTTCATTTTGGGCAACAGACCCATAATTTCCATCCAGCGGCATCTCTCGGTAAATTGTTAGGATGCTCATTCTCAACACCGCACTCACAGATGTCAAACTGATTCAACCGAAGCGGTTTGGCGACAGCCGCGGATGGTTTACCGAAACTTTCAACCAGACCGCCTTCGCCGTAGCCGGTCTCCCCTCCAGCTTCGCTCAGGACAACCAGTCCTTTTCCACCAGAGGCGTTCTCCGCGGCCTGCACTATCAACTGGTCAAACCCCAGGGAAAGCTCATCCGCGTCCTCTCCGGCCACATCTGGGACGTAGCCGTCGACCTCCGCCGCAACTCCCCCGACTTCGGTAAATGGGCCAGCTTCAACCTTAAGCCGCTCAACGATCAGGGCGAGATCCAGTCCCTTTGGATTCCTGAAGGCTTCGCCCACGGCTTTCTCGTCCTCTCCGACTCTGCCGAAGTCCTCTATAAGACCACCGATCTTTACCATCCCCAGGGCGAGCGCTCCATCCTCTGGGACGATCCCACCCTCAACATCGCGTGGCCGCTCGGTGCCCTCAACGGCCTCGCACCCTCTGTCAGCGCCAAAGATGCCCAAGGCAAATCCTTCCTCGAGGCCGAGCTGCCTCCGGCATAGCCGTCTTGTCTCCTTAAAGCTCAAAACGTCATCTCCGGCCTAAGCCGCACGATTTCATCGCGGAGCCCATCCCCCGAATCTCCCTGGTTCGCAACTTCAGCTTCCCGTGTTCGATCCAGGGGGTAAAAACCTGTCAAGCCCCCGAACCCACCAATCCACACAGCCAAAACCATCCATCCATAACAAAATAAACCACTTCTACAACAAAAAATAAATCCGGCTCATCTGCAAATTAGTTTCCACCGACTCACTAAAATAGAAACAGCAGACAAAAAAGCCCAAAGCCCAGCCAAAAAGCTGGGCCTAACTCATTTAGAAACAATATTTTGACACTTAACCCATGAAGAATGAATATTTTACAAACTATATTTCCGGTAAACCCATGAATCAAAATAGCTTACGTCCAAGATACCCGGGGGGTGCCCCCCGGAAATCGTGCGTTCCGTTGTGATAAACCTGTTGCGGGTACCGAATCACCAACTCGGTTCGTTCGTAAAACCGCTCCACCCGCCAAAATAGATATCGCGTCAGGAATTAGCCCCATGTCCCTTCACCACCGCCCGCTCCCAGGCTTCGCTGCATCCATCCTTGCTCTCAGCCTCCTCTTCACCGGAGCAGCCATCGCGCAGGCTCCTGCGCCTGCGCAGGAAGGCCAGCCCGCGGGCATGAGCGTCAATACGGGCGGGGCACACGCAGCCGTTCTCGACAACGAGCATCGCCCCATCACGGCGGGCGGCTTCGTCAAAACCGGCCCCGTCCTGTTCAAGGACATCGCCAAAGAGGCCGGACTCACCTCGTGGACCCATACGATGGGAACGCCCGAGAAAAACTTCATCATCGAGACCAATGGCTCTGGCGTCGGCCTCTTCGACTACGACAACGACGGCTGGCTCGATATCTATCTCGTCAACGGCTCCACCGACGACGCGCTCTCCGGCAAGACGACGCCGCCCCACGCCGCACTCTTCCACAACAATCACGACGGCACCTTCACCGACGTCGCCGCCAAGGCAGGCGTGACCAACGACCGCTGGGGAGTTGGTGTCGCCATCGCCGACTACGACAACGACGGCTGGCCCGACATCTACGTCTCGAACATGGGCAAGAACCGCCTGTACCACAACAACCACGACGGAACCTTCACCGATGTCGCCGAGAAGGCGGGCGTCACGCTCGGCAACTGGTCAACCGGGGCCACCTGGGGCGACTACGACGGCGACGGCAGACTCGACCTCTTCGTCCCCGGCTACATCCACTACGACATGGCCAACCAGCCCTCGTATGGCTGCCAGTTTCGCGGCGTAAAGGTCATGTGCGGCCCGCGCGGCCTCAAGGGCGAGCCCGATCACCTCTTCCACAACAACGGCGACGGAACCTTCACGGACGTCAGCGAAAAGGCGGGCGTCTCGGACAAGAACGGCTACTACGGCCTGGCCTCCGCCTTCATCGACGTCAACGACGACGGCAAGCTCGACCTGGTCGTCGCCGACGACTCCACGCCGAACTACCTCTATATCAATAAAGGTGACGGCACCTTCGAGGACGACAGCTACGCCTCGGGTTACGCCCTCAACGAGAACGGCCGCGAGACCGCCTCGATGGGCATCGCCATCGGCGACTACCGCAACAACGGCCTGCTCGATCTCTACAACACCACCTTCTCCGACGATTACAACCCGCTCTACCGCAACGACGGCGATGGAAACTTCACCGACGTCAGCTATCAGATGGGCATCGCCGAGCCTACCATTCCGTTCCTCGGCTGGGGCGACGCCTTCCTCGACTTCGATAACGACGGCTGGAAGGACATCTTCATCGCCAACGGCCACGTCTATCCGCAGGTCGACCAGACCACCTGGGGAACCACATGGAAGCAGCGGCCCCTGCTCTTCCACAATATTGACGGCAAAAAGTTCGACGTCGAACCCGCCGTCGAAGGCACCGGACTGGCTCAACTTTATGTAGGCCGCGGCATGGCCGAAGGCGATCTTTTCAACGACGGCAAACTCGACGTCGTCATCAACGTTCTCGACGGCCACCCCGCGCTGCTGCGCAACGTCTCCGCCGACCACCATCACTGGATCGAGTTCAAGCTCATCGGCGGGCCGAAGAGTCCCCGCGACGCCATCGGGGCCAAGGTCTTTGTGACGGCGAATGGAATGCGCCAGCGCGACGACCTCTTCTCGGGCGGCAGCTTCGCCTCCACCCACGATCCACGCGCCCACTTCGGTCTGGGCGACGCCACAAAGATCGACGCCGTGGAAGTTCACTGGCCCGATGGAGCCAAAGAAAAATTTGTCGTCTCCAAGGTCGACCAGATTGTTACTCTGACAGAAGACAAAGGAACAAAGATGTAGGTCTCGCAGCGCACGCAACCCGCATGAAACCTCTTTCCAACCTCCGTTTCGTCCTGCGCTTCCTCTTCTTCTGGACGCTCTGCGGAATCGTCGCGCTCTCTGCTAACGCGCAGGACGTCAATAATCTCGGCCATCAATCCTGGTCGACTGAGAACGGACTTCCGCAAAACAGCGTTCACCAGATCTTTCAGTCCAGCGACGGCTATATCTGGATCGCCACCGAAGACGGCATCACCCGCTTCGACGGCATCGACTTCAAAGTCTTCAACCATGAAAACACCGCTGCCTTCACCAGCAGCGACACCTGCTGCCTCGCCGAAGATGCTGCGGGAGCGCTTTGGATCGGAACCTCCGATGGTCTCGTTCAGTATGCGAAAGATACCTTTCGCCACTATTCTCTGACCGACGTTGTTCTCTCGCTCGCCACAGAAGACAACGGCAGCCTCGTTGTGCTGACCGGCAACAACCTTCTGCACTTCGATGGAAAGGACTTCTCGCCGCTTCCGCTTCCTTCTTCGGCGACGCCGACTGCAATCGCCAAAGCAGCCGACGGCGGCCTCTGGATCGCGACGACCGCAGGCGTCTTTGAGTATCAGAACAATCGCCTCCGTCCGGTGCCGCTCAATCCCGATCTGGCGAAGGAGAGCATCGAAGCCATCGGTTCGCTACCTGAGAACGGCCTTTGGATACGCTCCACCAGCAGCATGACCCTCATCCAGAACGGTCATCAACGCACGCTGCAAACCGGCCATGATCTTCCCGTCGCTCGCATCCAGTCTGCGTTGGCCGACTCTCGCGGCGATCTCTGGATCGGTACGAATCAAGGCCTCTTTGTGCTGGGCAAGAGTGACAGCAAGCCGCAGCGCGTATCGGCACTCGGCACCAGCAGCATCCTCTCCACGTTCGAAGACCGCGAGGGCAACCTCTGGATCGGCACCGAGACCAGCGGCCTCGACATTCTGCGCCAGCAAAACTTCCGCACCGTTGCTGAACTCTCCGATCACGTCATCACCGCCATCGTGCAGACCTCCGACGGCGCGATCTGGACAGGAACCAACGGCGACAGCCTCGACCGCTGGCAGTCGGGAAAGCTACAACACTACTCGCTTCGCGACGGCTTGCTCAGCGAGATCATCCTCGCGCTCGCTCCCGGAGCCAATGGCAGCATCTGGGTTGGAACTCCCGACGGACTGAACCATATCGAAGGCGGCAAAATCACCTCGTATACCTCGGCCGATGGCTTGCCCGACGACCTCATTCGCTCGCTTCTGGTCGATGGCGACGGCTCGCTCTGGATCGGCACGCGCCGCGGGCTCGCTCACTGGCAGAACGACCGGTTCACCGTCTTCACTCAAGCCAATGGGCTGAAAAGCAACCTGATCGGAGCCTTGCTGCAACCCCACGCTTCTGACTCTCCGCATGATCTATGGATCGGCACGCTCAGCGGATTGTCGCGGCTTCACGGCGGTAGGATATCGACGTTCACCACTAAAGACGGGCTCTCCGGCGATGTCATCACGTCGCTGAGCGAAGGTCAGCACGGTACGCTCTGGATCGGCACCAAAGGCAACGGGCTCAGCAGCTACGCCAACGGAGTCTTCACCTCGCTGCATCGCGGCGATCTCCCGCAGACGGTCGACTCCATCCTGCGAGACGATCACGGCAATCTTTGGCTTAGCTCTACTCACGGCATCACGCGCGTCTCCGCGACCAGCCTCACCGCCTGCGGAGCGGCAGCGGAGTGCAATCCTCACCCCATCTCGTATGGCCGCTCCGATGGCATGCCCACCGAAGAGGCTTCGGCAATCGGTCATCCGGCAGCGTGGAAGACCACGCAAGGCCTGCTCTGGTTCGCGACGCGCAAGGGCGTAGCGATTGCCGATCCCGATCATCTTTCTGAGAACCATATTCCGCCGCCGGTCGTCATCGAGCGCTTCACCCTTGACGACACGGAGCTTCCGCTCTCCTCCTCCGAGCAGAGCATTCCTCCGGGACACAACAGCTTCGCCTTTCAATACGCGGGCCTTAGCTATGCCGCGCCCTCGAAGGTGCGTTACCGCTATATCCTCGAAGGCTTCGACAAGCAATGGACGCAGGCCGGTTCGCGGCGCATCGCTTACTACACCAATCTGCCGCCTCGTCATTACCGCTTTCGTATTCAGGCAGCCAATAACGACGGCGTCTGGAACGAGACAGGAGCGTCGCTCGCGTTCTATGTTCGGCCGCCCTTCTACCGCACATTCTGGTTCCTTCTGCTTGCCGTTCTTTGCATTGCCGCAATCGTGGTACTGCTCTATCGTTTGCGACTGCGCAGGCTGAATAACGAATTTCAAGCGGTCCTGGCGGAGCGCAATCGTGTCGCGCGAGAGATTCACGACACACTTGCGCAGAGCTTCGTTGGCGTCTCGGTCCAGTTAGAGCTGACCGCACAGCTGCTCGCGCACTCACAGATCGAAGCGGCCGGACAGCAGATCGACCGCACCCGCGAATATGTGCGCGATGGCCTCGCCGAAGCACGCCGCAGCATCTGGGACCTTCGCGCCGCCACTGCCCAGCACACGCTGCCCACGCGTCTTACGCGCATCTGCGAGAGATCGAGTACTGAGAGCCTCCCTATCCAACTCAACATCGGAGGCACTTACCGTCCTATTGACGCGAAGCTCGAGGACGAGATCCTCCGCATTGCACAGGAGACCCTGAGCAACGTGGCCCGCCACGCGCATGCAAACCGCGTCACCATCGATCTGCGCTATCATTCGAATCGGCTGACATTATCGATTGCCGACGATGGCCGCGGCTTCGATGCAGCCGACAACTCGCTTCCTGCGAAGGGCCACTTTGGAGTGCAGGGAATGCGCGAGCGCGCGGCGCAGATTCATGCTCAACTAGTTGTAGAAAGCGCGCCGGGCCAAGGCACTACGGTCAAGCTGGAAGTCCCGATCCCCGCACAGAAAGGCACTGCAAACAATGGCTGAATCGATTCGTATTCTTGTAGTCGATGATCATCACGTCGTACGGCAGGGCCTCGTAGCGCTGCTGAACATCATGCCTGAGATTAAAGTCGTAGGCGAAGCCAGCGATGGACTTCAGGCCATCGAACTTTATCGCAGCCTGCGTCCCGACATTACCCTGATGGACCTTCAGCTTCCCAAGCTCACCGGTGTTGAGGCCATTCAGAAGATTCGCGCCGACGATCCCAATGCGCGCTTCGTTGTGCTGACCACGTTCGACGGAGACGAAGATATCTTTCGCGCACTTCAGGCCGGGGCCAAAGCCTATCTGCTGAAAGGCATGACCATCGAAGAGCTACTCTCGACCATTCAGGCCGTGCACAGCGGCAAGACTCGCATCTCGCCTGCCATTGCAGAGAAGCTGGCCGAGAGGATGAGCAGCCATGCGCTCACAGCCCGCGAGCTGGGAGTGCTCGAGCGCATCGTCGCCGGGCGGGCAAATAAGGAGATCGCCTCGGATCTCGACATCAGCGAGGCGACGGTCAAATCGCACATCAACAACCTCTTGAGCAAGCTGGGCGTCAGCGACCGCACTCACGCAGCCACCGTTGCCCTGCAACGCGGTATAGTACACCTGAAATGAAACGGCCCCTCATGAAATTCTCCGCGCTTGCTTTGCTGCTCCCGATGCTGACACCTCTGATTGCACAGCCCAGGTCCACCTGGCGTTCGGCGACACCCACAGAGTTGCAGAGCGTGCTGCCTGCTCGCGCGCAGGTTGAGAAAGAGCGGATCGAGACCGAGATGCGCACCGCCTCGGGCATCATCAACTCCCAGGGAAAGATCATCGCGGGAGTCGTTCTCATTACAGCTGGCTACTCTGCCGACGGAAAGTACTCGCACTACTTTCTGGTGCAGGCACCGATCACCATTGGGGACGTCGCTCTTCCTGCGGGCAACTATGTTCTGGGATGGCAGCGCGGCGAGGACACTCTCGATGTGAAATTCTATGACGCGGCAACCGGCGAGGAGCGAGGGACCGCGACGGCCCATCGCCTGCCCACAGGATCGCGTGTCGAATCCTTTCGCATCTGGCCTCCCTCCGATCACCCGATGATCCAGATTGGACGATTCGCCTTACAGTACACTCCGGGCTCTTAGACGCGACACCTGAACTGAATATCCACACAGCCGGTAGAACATTTGTTACCTTGGGTGGAGGTTCAATCCACGACTTCCGAGTACGTTCATGGCTAAAGTGAAATCCGCGGTAAAGCGATACTATCCAACTCCAGCTTTGGAAAAAGGCCTGGATATTCTGGAGCTCTTCGCGAGCACGCCCTCCGGGCTTACGGTCAGCGAGGTCGCACGCAAGCTGAACCGCACCGTCTCCGAAATCTTTCGCATGTTGCTTTGCCTGGAGCAGCGTGGATATCTGGCGCAATCTGCGAACAAGGAACGCTATCACCTCACGTTGCGGCTCTTTCGCCTGGGCCAGGAACATCCTCCGACCAAGCGGCTTGTCACCGAAGCGCTGCCCATGATGCATCAGGTGGCCCACGAGCTGCGCCAGTCGTGCCATCTGGGCGTCCTCGATGGCGGACACGTGGTGATTCTTGCCCAGGTCGATTCGCCGGAGTCCACCGGCTTTTATGTCAAGGTGGGTTCCAAAGTCGACCTGATGCACGCGGCGACAGGCCACGTCATTCTCGCGCATCAGGACCAGGACTCCTGCCAGCGGGCCGTCGATGAATGGACGCTTGAAACAAATAAGAAAAAGCCGGCGGACCTCGAAGAACATCTCGCGAAGATTCGTATCCGTGGATATGAGCGACGCGCCAGCTACGAAGTGACTGGCGTCGTCAACATCGGCTTCCCTATTCTCAATGCCCAGGGAAACGCCGTGGCAGGGCTCACCGTCCCTTACGTCAAGCGTATCGAGGATACGATCGGCATCCAGGAGATTATCGTCTCTCTGCGAAGAGCCAGCCGGCAGATATCAGAGGCAATTGGAGCTCTGTCGCCGCTCGAAGAGGAAGAGCAGAAGACGCTGAAGCGCGCGGCAAAGCCCAAAAAACCGCGGGCTGCGCTCGCTTAGCGCAAGATTTTATCGAGGCAGGCTTCAACCGCATGGGCCCACATCAGCCCATGTGCCTTGAATCCCCCTCGGTGAAGTGCATGCCTTTGCCATTGTCCTGCCGGTATTGCATCGTGAGCGTATCAGTGTCAGGACCCTCCAGCGCAACGCCGCTTTCCCACATGCAACGAACATAGAATTTCTACTTCACCAGCTCCCGGTAGTCCTCGCGTACCGGGGTGAAGACATCGAGCACCTCTGAAGCTTCGAGCGCTGCGGCCTGGTGTTCCACGTCGCCATCGACGATAAAGCTGTCTCCCGCGAACACGTCGAATGTCTTTCCTCCTAACATCCACTCGCAGGGCTCCGCTGACGACGTAGACCAGTTGATGATGCGGATGGCTGTGCCGTTGTCCGACCCAACCATGGTCAAAATAATGCCGAACCAGCATCAGCTCGTCGCTGTGAGCCAACACCTGTCGGGTCATGCCGGGCTCCGGCATGAAGCTCTGCGCCTCCTGGGTCCTTATCAGGCTCATCGATGCCTCGCTCTCAAAAAATGCAATACAAGATCCATCTATAAAGAGTATCCTTCTGCGCAGCATGGTTGCTGCCCACCCAACTGACCTACGCAAGGCTTTGGATGCGGACGAAATCGTCCCTTACTTTCAGCCTATCGTAGAACTGCGCACCGGCGTTCTTACTGGGTTCGAGGCGCTGGCGCGCTGGCGGCATCCGATTCAAGGCCCTGTCTCACCGGATGTATTCATTCCCCTTGCCGAAGAAAATGGGCTGATCGGCAGGTTGACTCGGAATCTATTGCGCCGAGTCTTTACTGTGGCTGCCACTCTTCCTGACAAGCTTTCCGTCTCATTCAACATCTCTCCGCTCCAATTTGGCGACCGCACTCTGTCGCAGCAGATCAGCTCGGCAGCTCAACGGGCAGGCTTTTCTCTTGAGCGTCTCGTTCTTGAGATTACAGAGAGCGCGCTCATCGGCAACATCGAGCAGGCACAGTCCATCGCCCAGGAGTTGAAAGCTCTCGGCGTATCCCTTGCTCTCGACGACTTCGGAACCGGCTACTCCAGCCTTCGCCATCTCCAGGCCCTTCCGTTCGACGAATTGAAGATCGACGCCAGCTTTGTTCGTGAGATGTCGGACAGGAAGGAGAGTCGGAAGATTGTGGCCGCGATCATCGGACTTGGCCACAGCCTGAGCCTTACCACCGTTGCCGAAGGCATTGAGACGACAGACCAGGCAGACATGCTCCTGCGTCTGGGCTGCGACATCGGGCAGGGATGGCTCTATGGTCCTCCCGTTCCTCCTGACGATCTCGCTGGATTTCTTTCGACTCAGTCGTTGTCACCCGCTTCCAGCGCCTCCACCACAAAGAAAGATGCCGATAACCTGCCCAACCTTGAGGCCATGCCCGCACAACGCCTCGCGCAACTGCAGGCCATCTACGAAGGCGCTCCTGTCGGCCTCTGCTTTCTCGATCGCAATCTGCGATATGTCAGTATCAACAAGCAGCTGGCCTTGATGAATGGAGTCTCGATTGCAGACCACCTTGGAAGGACCGTATCCGATGTGATTCCCGAGCTGTCCCCTCAGATTGATCCATATCTCCGTCGTGTCCTTCAAGGGGAAACCTTCACCGACCTTGAATTCACCAGCCCCAAAAAGAATGCCGACGGCATCGATCGCACCATGTTCGTCGCCTACCTTCCCGTGCTCGACGAAGCTAATGAGGTTGTAGGTGTCTCCGCCGCTGTCCTTGATATCACCAGCCGCAAGCTCATTGAGAAAGCGCTTCGAGAGAGTGAGGAGCACTACCGCGATTCGGTCGAACTGAATCCTCAGATTCCGTGGACCAGTGATGCGCAAGGCAGGATTCTCACCGCCGGTCCTCGCTGGGAGGAAGCGACCGGGTGGGCACGGGAAGAGGCGCTCGATCAGGGCTGGGTCAAGGCACTGCATCCAGCCGATGTGATCCGTACCCTGCGGCAGTGGGCGGAGTGCCTGCGAACCGGTGAGCCGATTGACGTCGAGTTTCGCGTTGGGCGAGGTGACGGCGCCTGGCGCTGGATGCGTTCCCGCGCCGCCCCGAGGCGAGATGCCACCGGTAAGATCGTTCGCTGGTATGGCACCGTCGAGGACATCGACGACCGTAAAAAAGCCGAGCGAGCACTCCGCGAAAGTGAGGCGCTACTGCGGGCGGTCTTTGACGCGGTGCCTGTGGGCCTCCTCATATCAGAGTCTCCCGGCAATCGCATCGTCATGCGCAATCCTCGCGCGGAAGCCATCTTCCAGCGTTCGATCCCGCTTGGCTCAAACATCGACAGCTATCGCCACGCGAATCTCTTCCACGCCGATGGAAGTCACTTCAAGCAGGAGGAATACCCTACGGAGCGGGCCGTCCAAGGCGGCGGGCGGACAGAGCCTGAAGACATTCTCTATCGGCGCGACGATGGCACCCAGGTCTGGATCAGGGTTACGGCAGCCCCGGTTCATGGGAAAAATGGGGGGATTGCAGGAGCCGTAGTCTCGATTCAGGACATTGGAAAAGCTGCCCAGGAGAAGCAGAGACTACTCGATCGCATCAAAGAATTAGAAGAACAACTGAAGAGCCGTTCCTAACCACCCAGCTTCGTGAAGCGCATCCGCGGGGATAGGTTTCGACGGCGCTCACTTCGGTTTGCGTTCTAATGTTTGATGAGCCACATCAGCCAACTGCCCGCAACCGTCCCCACTACAAACAGTGCGAAGCAGAACGCGCCAAAGCGGATCATCATCCGCGGCTGGGCCCGTTGGGTAATGCCGAACACGATGGATGTGAACAGAGAGAACAATAGAACGGCGTCAAAGTGCGTAATCGTCATGAAGCCTTCCTTCCGGTCGCCAGCGAATGCGCATCCACCGCGGCAATCACGTTCAGCAGGCCAGCCACCACCATGAACTTCGTTCCGTAGTCAGCCGAAACTGTCACGACCGCCACCTGGCCAAGATCGAAGAGCTTCGCCACGACGTAGAGCAACCCGGTTCCCAGATCGCCTGCGAAGTTGAGAATGTCCAACAGGTCGCCCGTATTCGGCGAGTAGATCTTGCCCTGCAGCGCGACGCCAAGGCTGAACATCAGCACAAGGCTCACAAATAGCAGCAATCCCCGCACCCACTTGCCCACCATAAAGTGACCGGCACCGGGAACCAGCCATCCGGCAATCAACACCAGAAGCGCCATCGAAGAAGACCTGCCAGCGGCGCGCGCTGGGACTTGTACAGTGTTCGCCATTTCAGTAGCCATCATAGCAGTTACACCCTCACCAGTTCCGTCTGAATACGGCCAGTTATCTCGGCCTTGCCTGCCTGCGCGATCATATCGACCTCGCTCCGCACCCCAAACTCTCCGGGGAAGTAGATCCCTGGCTCGACCGAAAAGCAGGTATTGGGCAGAATCAGCCGCTCGTCGTGGGTCTCGAGATTATCCAGATTTGCGCCGTTTCCATGGAGTACCGGACCGATATTGTGCCCTGTCCGGTGCGTAAACCACTCCGCAAACCCGGCCTGCCGGATTACACCGCGTGCAGCATCGTCCGGCTCCCATCCGGCAATCGGTCGACCTGCGGCGAATGCCTCGCGCACCTTGGTCACCGCTGCGTCACGGGCATCGCGCACGATCGCGAATATCGTCTGCTCCCGCTCTGTGGGCTCGCGGTCCACCACCCCGGTCCAGGTGATGTCGTAAAAACAGGCGTTGGCGCGCTCCAGCTTCGCCCATATATCGATCAACACGAAGTCGCCACGTCGAATCGGCTTCGAATTGGCCGCGCTCGGCTCATAGTGCGAATCGGCGGAGTTCGCGCCGACGCTTACATTGGGGCCGTGGTCCCAGAGCAATCCTTCGCGTCCCATCGCCTCGCAGAAATACTCGACCATGGCAAATTCGCTGGTGCCGCCCGCCCGCACCCTGCTCCCCATCTCCTTCCAGCCAGCGGCCAGAATCGCGTCGATCTTTTGCTGCGCCACAAAATGGGTAGCAATCTGGTCCTGGGTCAGCACTGCCTCAAACTGGCTGACCAGATTGGCCGAGCTGACGATCTCCTTGCCCATTGACCGCAGCAGCTCGACTGTACCCGCGTCGACCAGCGAGATGTACATGATGGCGTTTCGCGGCGAGTATTGCATGGCGATCCTCGTCTGACCTGCCAGCATCGTCTCCAACTGCTGCTCGAGTTCCTGCCACGACGAATATGCCGCCTTCACCCCCGGCAGCGCGTCCAGCTTCCCGGCCTCGATCCGATGCACCAGCTTCTTCGGCTCGCCCACTGCGGGAATCAGATAAAACCACCGCCGCGAGACCAGCGCACCCTCGTTCAGCCCTAGAATTCTGTAGGCGAGAGGGTCCCGGTAGTGATGGTCATAGAAGAGCCATCCGTCCAGTTTCTGGTCACGAAGAGCGGCTTGAATCGCGGCAATATCCATGCGCTCATTTTATTCTGCTTCGCCCGCTCGCCACTAGCTGTACTTGAGCCAGCGCAGGATTTCGGGGAGGGTAGGCTTCTTGCCGTACATCAGGATGCCGACGCGGTAGATACGGCTCGCGACCCAGAGAATCCCATAGATCGTGACCAGCATCAGCCCAATCGAAAGCGCGATCTGCCACACCGGCACCGCCGTCAGAGAAAGGCGCAGGTACATGATCAGCGGAGTCATAAATGGAATGAGCGAGAGGATCGTCGACAGAACCGAGTTCGGGTTGGTGACGATGATGCCAAGGGCGAAGAAGCAGCAGGCCAGCGGCATCACCAGGAACATATTGAGCTGCTGCAACTCCTGCTCTGAGTTGGTCATCGCACCGAGAGCGGCGGCGATGCTGGCATAGAGCATGAAGCCGAGCACAAAGAAGACCACGAAGAAGACGATCTGCATGGCGCTGAGCGAGACGTGCACATCGCCTCCCGCGATCGACGACACCAGCGACGTGCTGGTAAGCAGGATGGCAGCGATCAACCAGATAAATACCTGGGTCAGCCCGACCGAGCCTACGCCAAGCATCTTTCCTGCCATCATCTCTTCGGGCTTGATGGTGGCGAGCAGCACTTCGAAGACACGCGAGGTCTTCTCTTCGATAATCGAGCGTGCGACGTTCATGCCATACAGCATGATGACGAAGTACATCAGGAAGAACAGCACATAGATCGCGATGAAGGTAGACGTGGTATCGGCGTTCTTCCCTGCCTGCGTCGTGTCCACCTCAACCGGCTGCATCAGCGAGTTGACGTCGGAGGCCACCATTCCCTGGTGCGACAGCCGTTCGCGCACAAGAACAGTACGCAATGCCGAGCCGATGGCGCCTTTGGTGGAGATGTCGCCTGCAGAGCGCGGCGTATACGCGAAGGAAGGACGCGCATTGGACTGCGTGGCTGGAGTGATCCACAGATAGCCGTCCAAGCTCTTGTTCGCAAGCTCGCCATCAAGGATGCTGCGGGTCTCGGTGCCCGGAGGCGAGATGACGTCGACCGTCATCCTGCTGTCTTTCCCGTTCTCCAGTTCGGCCTGCAGATCGGTGGCAAGCTGCTGATCGTGGGAGACGACGGCGATATGCGAAGTGGACCTGGCGTGAGCGCTGGTGACGGCTTCGACGACGATTCCGCCGCCCATCAACAGCGGGAAGAGGATGGTGAAGAAGAGAAAGGCCTTGGTGCGGATGCGTTCGAGATACTCACGCTTTGCGATCAGCCAGACGTTATGCATCGACCTTGCCTCCAACTTTTTCTATGAATATCTCTTCGAGCGTAGGTTCCTTGACCTCGAAGCGGTGGATGCGGGTACCGCGCTGGACGGCATCGGCCAGCAGCGGCTGCGCGTCGGGGGCAACTCCGTCGACGGTGCGCAGC
This sequence comes from Edaphobacter sp., assembly GCF_035532915.1. Taxonomy (GTDB): domain Bacteria; phylum Acidobacteriota; class Terriglobia; order Terriglobales; family Acidobacteriaceae; genus Edaphobacter. The sequence goes on along the minus strand of NZ_DATKQC010000382.1, from coordinate 7,342 downwards.
TTGATCTCCGCGCGGCCGCTGTAAGTCTTGGCCTCTTCGATGGAAGGATGCTGAAGGAAGCCGGTATCTCCTTCAAAGAGCATCTCGACCCGGTTGCGCGGGTAATGCGCCTTGATCTCCCGCATCGTGCCGGACAGGACGAGGTTGCCATTGTGGATGAGCGAGATGGAGTCGCAGAGTTTCTCGATCTGGTCCATGCGGTGGGTCGAAAATAAAATGGTTCTCCCCTGAGCGCGAAGGTCGACGAGCGTATCCTGCAGGATTGTGGCGTTGACGGGATCGAGGCCGCTGAAGGGCTCGTCCATGATGATGAGCTCAGGCTCATGCAGCAGGGTCGAGATGAACTGAATCTTCTGCTGCATTCCCTTGGAGAGCTCTTCGGTCTTTTTGCCGATGGAAGCAGAGATGCCGAGCCGCTCGCACCACTCATGAGCGCGCTTACTGGCAGTGGCCGCATTGAGACCGTGGAGCTGGCCCAGAAAGATGAGCTGGTCCATGACCTTCATCTTTTTATAGAGGCCGCGTTCCTCGGGCAGGTAGCCGACCCGATGAAGGTTCTTGCGCGTAAACGGCTGCCCGAAGAGGTTGATCGAGCCGGAATCGGGCACGGTGATGCCGATCATCATGCGGATGCTGGAGGTTTTTCCAGAGCCGTTGGGGCCGAGAAGACCGAACATGGTACCGGGTTCGATGTTGAAGCTGATGTCGTTTACGGCGACTTTCGTGTCGTAGACCTTGCGGACTTTCTGGAGCTCGACGATGGGCATGGGTTCTCTTAATGTCAAGTTTAGCAGGGGCGATTGCGAGGGGGGGCCGGCTTCTTGGTAGCATCGCTTTGTGCTGGAACTATCGACCCCCATTAAATACGTGAAGCGCGTGGGCGAGCGCGTCGCCGATGCGCTGGCGAAACGCGGGGTAGAGACCGTCGAGGACCTGCTGTATCACCTACCATTTCGCTATGAGGACAGGCTGAATCCGCTGCCGATCAGTGGACTGACAGCGGGAGCGATGGCCAGCGTGATTGGCGAGGTGCGCGGCACCGTGCTGCTGCGGACGCGCAACATGCCGCTCTTTGAGATGACTGTTGGTCAGGGTCTGAGCACCATAAAGTGCATGTGGTTCCACGGAGAGTACCTGCGCGACAAGTTTCGCGTGGGGCAGATGGTGGCACTCTACGGACGGGTCGAGGCGTCGCGGTCTACTGCCGGGCGGTTCAAGATGATTCAGCCGCAGTTTGAGATTCTGCCGACGAAGGATGGGCCGGAGGCAGAGTTTGTACGACTGGAGATGGGGAGGATTGTTCCCGTCTATGAGTTTCTGGGCGGAACGACGGCATGGGGCGCGAAGCTGACCTCGCGGTGGCTGCGGCGCGTGCTCTGGGGAATCTTTGAGGAGCTGGAAGAGAAGACGGGCGCGGTTTCGGAGACGCTGCCACAGGCATTGCTGGAGCGTCTGAGGCTGCCGGGAAGGATGGAGGCGCTGCGATCGATCCACTTTCCCGAAGCTGGGACACCAATGGTAGAGCTGATGTCGGCGGCAACACCGGGGCATCGTCGTCTGATCTTTGAAGAGCTGTTTTATCTGGAGCTGGGACTCGAGCTGAAACGGCGCAGGATGCGCGAGCGCGAGGGCACGGCGTTTGTGACCAATGTAAAAGTCCGCGAGGCGATCAAGCAGGTGCTGCCATTTCATCCGACAGCCGCGCAAAAGCGGGTGCTTGGAGAGATCGCCAGCGACATGCGCAAGCCGCAGCCGATGCGGCGGCTCTTGCAGGGCGATGTGGGTTCGGGCAAGACGATTGTCGCCATGCAGGCTGCACTGGTGGCGATTGAGAACGGCTATCAGACAGCGCTGATGGCGCCCACAGAGATTCTGGCGACGCAACATTATCTGTCTGCGCGAAAACTGCTGGGGAATGTGCTTTCGCCGAGGACCGGCAAACCTTATCGCGTGACGCTGCTGACGGGGTCGCTCGATGAAGCGACAAAGCGAGAGGCGCGAGGCAAGATCTTTCGCGGAGAGACAGACCTCGCGATAGGGACGCATGCGCTGATCGAAGACAAAGTCGATTTTGAAAACCTTGGCCTGGTGATTGTCGATGAACAGCACCGCTTCGGCGTACAGCAACGGTTCCGCCTGATGAAGAAGGACACCGCGCTTGACCCCGATGTGCTCGTGATGACGGCAACACCGATTCCGCGGACGCTGGCGCTGACGCTTTACGGCGACCTCGATGCGAGCGTGATCGATGAACTGCCGCCGGGGCGGACTCCAATTGTTACGCGGAGGACAACGGAGGAACGAGCCGAGGATGTCTGGGGATTTGTGCGGAAGCAGGTTGCGGCTGGGAGACAAGCCTATATTGTCTATCCGGTGATCGAGGGAGCGAAGGATGATCAGCCGGAGCTGGATTTTGCGCAGGATGTGGCTGCGGAAACTGCGCCCGATGAAAAATCTTTAAAGGGAAAGAAAAAAGTAAAGCCAGCGAAGACGGAGAAGTTGTTCGAGCCGAAGAAGGCGCTCCGCGCTGCCAGCGATATGTATGAGGAGTTGCGCCATGGAGCGCTGGAGGAGCTGCGGCTCGGCTTATTGCATGGGCGTTTGAGCGCAGACAACAAAGAGGTCGCTATGCGGCGGTTTCAGCGTGGCGATACCGATGTGTTAATTGCTACGACCGTGATCGAAGTTGGCGTGGATGTGCCGAACGCTTCGGTCATGGTGATTGAACATGCAGAGCGGTTTGGATTGGCGCAGATGCACCAACTGCGCGGACGCGTTGGACGCGGGGCAGCGAAGAGCTACTGCATCCTGATGACCGGCAGCAAGGTGAGCGAACAGGCTGAGGCCAGGCTGGATGCGATGGTGCGGACACAGAATGGCTTCGAGTTGGCCGAGCTTGATCTACAGCAGCGCGGGCCGGGAGAGTTCTTCGGCACGCGGCAGGCTGGGCTGCCGGAGTTTCGTGTGGCGAATCTGATGCGCGACCGCATACTGCTGGAGTTGGCTAAAAAAGAGGCTGGACGGTTTGCGGAGCAGCCCGATCCGGCGGTTTCACACGAAGAGACAGAAGCGGTGTGGGCCAGGCTGAAGCAGCAGTGGCAGAGGCGGTATGGACTGGTCGAGGCCTGAAGCACAGGCAGCCACAGGAACAAGGGCAAAATATAGGGGCCTCTCCACTACGCAGCGCACGATGAACCATGCGCTGCTTCAGTTGGGGTGACGTGGTTGAGTGCTTGAAGAAGTCTATGACGCCACAGAGGTGAGCATCACAGGGTGTGCCGGCTGCAGGACGAACGCCTTCTTGGGGCCGCGCTTGCGGGCTACGAGCACACGGATGCGTTCGATCATCTCGGCAGCAGAACATGCTCCCTTGGGCAGAAAGACATCGGCGGAGCAGGCACGGTCGAAGGCATTGACGGTGCCCGAGACGATCATCGCAGGCAGGCCAGGGTGAAGCTGCTTCGCGCGACGGACGAGTTCATTGCCGTCCATCTGTGGCATCAGAAGATCGCAGAGAAGAAGATCGAGTGCCCCAGGGGCCGACTGTTGGACGATATCGAGCGCTTGTTGCGCGCTGTTGACAGAGATGACGCGGTAGCCACGGGTCTCAAGTAGAAATGTGCGGACAGAGAGTACTTGTTCGTTGTCGTCGACACAGAGGATCGTCTTCTTAGGGCGCATGCGGTCTCACATTCTGCCGGACTCCACGGGTAGGGCGGATCGCGGCCGATAGGCCAGAGTTGGGGCACCTGCTGGTTTGCAGACGCTCCAATCTGGAGTGTTGAACGTTCCCCGCGGTGCAGCGCATCGCCCGGTACATGCTCCGGAGCGTAGGGGGCCGGCTGCTCCGGAAGAGCGGCAGGAACGAGCGCAAAGCTCTCCTGTCCGCTCCACGAAGGAACAGTGCCACCAGTCTGGCAAACGATGCAGCCGGACCGCGGGTGTGAGAGAGGCCGTGTGCGCGCAGGTTGCCACGCGACTCCGCGGGCGCAAGGGATCGGTCTGCTGCGGATGCAGTGAAATCGAAGCCGGACGAACCGGATCGACTTCACTGCGTTGCAGGCAGCGATGGTGCGTGCGGGGAGGCGCGACTGCGGACAGTCGATACCTTCTCTCAACTCAAATTGTCAGAAAACCAGGCGAAAGCAATTTCGTTCCGTCAAGGCGTCCTCATACGTTGCGTGTGAAGACGTCGTTAACGCTTGCCAAGAGTAGGAAGGATTCGCGATCAATGCAATGGCGAAGTTTGAGCGAAGACGGAAGATATTTGCGCTTGCGCATCCACCGCTTGCTGCAAACCTGCATGAACACTGGCGATTCATGTTACAGTCCTGTTGAAATCTGGTGCATCACGGCAGGAAAAGGCGTCCCATTGCAACGGGAATGGTGCGTCCGCCGACGAACACTTCGGACACAACTTCTCCAGCAATTGTTGCGCTGACATGAATGCGGCTCGGACGAAGCATCTCGATCCCCTGCTCGATGACGACTTGCTGCCCGCTCTCGGCGAGGCCGTGACGAACAAGATAGGCAATCGTGCAGCCGGAGGCAGAACCGGTGGCGGGGTCTTCTCCGTTGTAGAACTGCATGCGAGCATGCCAGTCCGCGCCTGAGGCTGCATCCGCACGAGTGATGCAGTGAAAGAACTTTGCGTCGCTCCGCTCAAGATAAGCACTCGCCTTCTGCTTTGGAATCTCCAACCGCCTTGCAACGGCCAGCGACTTCAACGGAACGATGCAGAAGGCCATCCCGGTGGAGACAGTCTGAACAGGAAGATCAGCATCAAGGTCATTGAGGGAGAGTCCGAGCGTATCGGCGACGGTTACGCGATCATGAATTTCGCCGAAAGTTGGATCGTTCTGCCTCATCGTGCCGTAGACCCCCAGCTCTCCTTCTGCCGGACCACGGAAGCGTACCGGAATCGGGCCTACGCGAAGGTCGAGCGTAATCTGCTCCGCGCCGCGAAGAGTGACATGATTTGCGTAGAGCCAGCTGGCGGTACCGAGGGTAGGATGCCCGGCGAACTGTAGTTCTTCCGCAACGGTAAAGATGCGAACCTGAATGCCGCGTTCGCGCTCGACCTCCGCCTCACGCGGAAGGATGAAAGCGGTTTCGGAGAGATTTGTTTCGCGGGCAAGCGCCTGCATCTCGTCGTCTGAGAGACCGCGGGTGTCCGTAAAGATGGCAAGCTGGTTGCCTTGGAGAGGCCGCTCGGCGAAGACATCCACAAGAGCGTAGTCAAACACGCGTGCCGCCGCGATGGCCGGTGCAGATATTTGCTGTGTAACTGATTGATTTGACATCGAAGCTCCCCGGACGTATGTTTTTGGTAGACCGCAAATGGGCACAACAGCTCCATGCTAGCTCGGCTGGCAGCGGTACAAAAGATTAGCTATGACGATTATGCCCAACACGAACTCCACGATTGGCTGCTGCTGTTGCTGTCGGCGGGGGTGGGTGTGCGCATAAACGGATCGTAGCAGGTAGCTTTTACAGATTCGAGCAGCACAGAACCCACCCGAGCCAACGAGCCGGGTGGGTTTTTACTGGATCAAAGAGCTCCAAATCAACATCCGGTAAACGCTCGAGGCAGTTGTAACTCCGGTAGTCGTTCGTTGGATAAAACTCTGAGAAGAATATCTGAAGAAGAAAGAGGAAAAAATGTCACTCCGCATCAATGATGAAGCTCCCAATTTCACTGCTGAGACTACGCAAGGCACAATCGACTTTCACGAATGGATCGGCGACAACTGGGCAATTCTGTTCTCGCACCCCAAAGACTTCACCCCGGTCTGCACCACCGAACTTGGCACTATGGCCGGCCTTGAAGGTGAGTTCCAGAAGCGAGGCACCAAGATCATCGGGCTCAGCGTCGACCCCGCCAGCAGCCATGCCAAGTGGGCGATCGACATCGAAGAGACCCAGGGACATAAGGTGAACTACCCGATGATCGGCGATCCGGAGCTGAAGGTGGCCAAGCTGTACAACATGCTTCCTGCCGATGCCGGCAACACCTCCGAAGGCCGCACCCCTGCCGGAAACGCCGCCGTACGCACCGTCTTCGTGATCGGCCCCGACAAGAAGATCAAGCTGATGCTCGCCTATCCCATGAGCACCGGACGCAACTTCGACGAGATCATTCGCGTCCTCGATTCCATCCAGTTGACCACGAAGCACAAGGTCTCCACCCCTGCGAACTGGAAGAATGGCGATAACGTCATCCTCGCCGGCACGGTATCCGACGAAGAGGGTCAGAAGCTGTATCCCGATAGCTTCAAGAAGATCAACTCCTACATCCGAACGGTTGCGCAGCCTAAATAAGTCGTACGCTGTAAAAGGCCGCCACGTAGTCAGACTGCGTGGCGGCAAGCATATCGAGAGCGAAGGTGAGCAGCGATGGCCGAATCACGCATCCCACGAATAATGGAGCCGGCGCCGGACTTTGAGGCCAAAAGCACGCATGGGCTCATCCGCCTGAGCGACTACACCTCCCGGGGCAAGTGGGTATTGCTGTTTTCGCATCCTGCAGACTTCACTCCCGTTTGCTCGACCGAGTTCATCGAGTTTGCACGACGATACGACGATTTCGAAAAGATCAATGTCCAGCTGATCGGCGTCTCAATCGATTCGGTGTTTTCGCACATCGCCTGGGTGCGTGACCTGGAACAGATTGGCGGGATTCAGGTGAAGTTCCCCGTGATCGCCGACCTTGACCAGAAGGTCTCGTCAGCCTATGGACTGGTGCACGAGGCCGCAGCAGACACGGCAACGGTTCGCGCAGTGTTTGCCATTGATCCCAAGGGCTCGGTTCGTGCGCTGATCTACTACCCTATGCAGCTTGGTCGAAATATCGATGAACTGTTCCGCGTGTTTCAGGCGCTGCAAACTGCCGATGACAATGGAGTATCGTGTCCCGCCAACTGGCGTCCCGGACAGCCGGTGATCGTAGCTGCCCCTGCAACGGTGGAAGATGCCGCTAAACGGACCAGCGGTGCAGCAAGCGGGTTGAATGTACAAAGCTGGTACCTTTCAAAGAAAGATCTCCCCATCGCAAAGTAATAAAAAATAGGTAAGATGAAGACAGGCATCCAGGCTTACTTTCTTACGGATTTATAACGAGAGAAGATAATCCAGATCACGTATGTCGAGCTTGATTGAAGCTGGCAACGATGAGCACCGATGGCGAAGTGGTTAACGCGCTGGTCTGCAAAACCAGTATTCATGGGTTCAAATCCCATTCGGTGCTCCAAAATTTTCCGGACTGCTAGCTGAGCGGAAGATCAATTTGAGCTTGACAAACTTTCGCAATCAACGCATCTCCTCTCAATACGATAACTGGGCG
>NZ_DATKQC010000381.1:0-4558 GCF_035532915.1 Edaphobacter sp. | reverse complement strand
AGCGAAAAGCAGATCCTCCGCTGCGCGAAGGATGACAATTCAAGAGGATGAAGTCAGCCATTCATCCCACGCAGAAAGGGCGCGGTCGCACTGGATGCGATGGCGCTCTTTTTTGTCGCGGATCTTTTTGCGTAGCTCTTCTTCGAGCGGGAGCAGCAGGTCGAAGGTGATGTTGGCGGGCTGAAACTTTTTGCCTTCGGCGTGGGTGATGTAGTGGGTCAGGCTCCCGTTGGCGCTGGCTCGGGGCGCGGGAGTAGGCGCGTCGCCGTGAGCGAGCGCGGCGGCGTAGCGTCCGGCGAGCATCCCTGAGGCGATGGATTCGGTGTAGCCCTCGACTCCGCTGAGTTGTCCCGCGATCATGACGCTGGGGTGCGCTCTTAACTGCAAGGTTTCGGTGAGCAGTGTGGGCGCGTTGATGTAGGTATTGCGGTGAATCTGACCGTAGCGCAGGAAGGTCGCGTCTTCGAGGCCGGGGATGAGCTTGAGGACGCGGTTTTGTTCGCCGAACTTCAGGTGGTTCTGGAAGCCGACGAGGTTGTAGCTGTCGGCGCGGAGGTTCTCCTGCCGTAGCTGGACGACGGCGTAGGGCCAGCGGCCAGTTTTGGGGTCGGTGAGGCCGACGGGCTTCATCGGGCCGAAGCGGAGCGTGTCGCGGCCGCGCCGGGCGGTCTCTTCGATAGGCAGGCAGCCCTCGAAGTATTGCAGCTTCTCGGGGGTTGGTTGGCTTCCTTTGGATTCACTGGAAACCCAGGTCTCAGAATCGAGCCCTGGGGCACCCAGGTCTGTGGCTTGGCTAGGGATTTGTTCCCACTCTTTGGCGGGGACGGCTTCGGCGGCGATGAGGGCGTCGAGGAAGGTCTCGTACTCTTCTTTGGTGAAGGGGCAGTTGATATAGTCTGCCGTGCCTTTGTCGTAGCGGGCGGCGAAGAAGACGCGGTCCATGTTGATGGTGCTGGCGTCAACGATAGGGCTGATGCTGTCGTAGAAGGCGAGGTAGTCGGAGCCGGTGAGGCGCTGCAACTCCGCGGCCAGCGCGGACGAGGTGAGCGGGCCGCTGGCGAGGATGGTGATGGTGTTCGGGTCGTTCTCGTCGAGGCGGGTGACTTCTTCGCGGTGGACGGTGATGCGCGGCTCGGCGGCGATGCGCTCGGCTACTCGTTTGGAAAATTCGACCCGGTCTACGGCGAGCGCATGGCCAGCGGGAACGGCTGAGGCGTCGGCCTCGGCGAGAAGGATGGAGCCGGCGCGGCGCATCTCCTGCTTGAGCAGCCAGGGGGCGGTGTTTTCGCTCTCGGACTTGAGGGAGTTGGAGCAGACGAGTTCGGCAAAGTCGCTGGTCTGGTGGGCCTCGGTCGAGCGCGTCGGACGCATCTCGTAGAGATCGACCTCGCAGCCGAAGCGCGCGGCTTGCAGTGCGGCTTCAGGTCCGGCGAGACCTCCGCCGATGACTTTGATTCGCTTTGTAGCTCGTTCTGCCAAGGTACCCCCCTCCCCCTACTTTTTATGCAAAGTCTTCGAAACAAAGGATTTAAATCCTAAAGTATTGATTCTAAAAGAGAATATCGCAAAGTATTCGATCTACGCCACTTAGCTGCACACTGCGGCGCGAATGGCTCGCGGCGGAAGATGGTGAAATGTGATCTTGCCCCTTCTTTAATTATATGGGGTGCGTCAAGAGTTTCCGGGCGAAATCGACTCAGTCTGACTCAATGATGCGGAGTTTTCATCAATGCGACTTTTTGCGGACACACTACCTTCCAGTCTTGACATCTACTAAAGATAGAGATGTTGCGGCAAGGGTTTGCAATCTTCCGGCTTCACCTCCGGCGAAGCCTACAAGGTAAGATGACGGAATTATCGGACGCTTAGGGGCGGGAATGTTGACGGTAGAACTTTCTAAGATCAGCCCATCTCGTTCGGGATTTGAAACTCCAGGATCCCTGCTTGAATCGATCGTTCAATCTTCTGACGATGCCATTATCACGAAAACCCTCGACGGCATCATTACAAGCTGGAATCCGGCTGCGGAGCGCATCTTCGGATACAAACCGGGGGAGATTGTCGGAACTTCTATTTTGAATTTGATTCCTGAAGACCTGCAGTCCGAAGAACAAACCATTATCGAAAAGATACAGTTGGGAGAACGCATCGATCACTATGAGACGGTCCGGCTCACCAAGAGAGGGGAGCGGCTGGATGTGTCCCTCACCATCTCGCCGTTGAAAGATGCATCGGGAAAGATCGTTGGAGCTTCCAAAGTTCTTCGCCCTATAGGGGATCGCAAGCAGATAGAGAGAACCCTTCTGCAAGCAGAGAAGATCGCCGCTACAGGCAAGATGGCGGCGACGATTGCCCATGAGATCAACAACCCGCTGGAATCGGTGCTTAACCTGATCTACCTGGCAAGGACAAACGCCTCGAATGCAGATGAGGTCGTCAGTTATCTCAATACTGCGGAAGAAGAGCTGCTTCGCGTCGCCCATATAGCAAAGCAGACGCTGGGCTACTACCGGGAGCACTCCGCCGCAATCCGTGTCACGTTAGCTGACCTGGTCACCGGTACGCTCAAGATCTATGAAACGAAATTAGCTGCGGCTGACATTAGGATCAAAACAAAATTCAGCCCCAATCCTCAGATCGTGGTGAGGAAAGGGGAGATGATGCAGGTCATCTCGAACCTCGTCACCAACGCTATGTACGCCATGCCGTCCGGCGGCACTCTCACGGCGTCTGTAGAGGACGTAGTGGAATCAGATCGCCGGGGTCTCCTTTTGTCTGTCGAAGATACGGGCGAAGGCATCGCTCCCGAAAATTTGAAGAAGATCTTCGAGCCCTTCTTCACCACGCGTAGTTCCATCGGAACCGGAATCGGGCTTTGGGTAGCTACCGAATTTATCAAGGGTCACGAGGGAAGAATCGATGTCCGGAGCAGCGTGAACGACGCTTCCCACGGCACTAAGATGTCGATCTTTTTGCCGTTCGATAATCCCTATTCCAAATAGAAAGTCGCTCCTTTGGTATGCGGCGCAATCGGGCAACGGCGCGGTTGTAATCGGGTTATGGTACTCTGGGTTCCCTCCCCGATATCTCAAAGGCCCCGCTTTGTTTCCGAGGAGGAAACCATGAACAATTCATTGGACAATAGACCATCGTGCGCCGCACGCTGGGTATCAGCGCGCATCGCTTCGCGCTCCAACGTTATTCTTTCGGCTTTGCTGGTACTGGCAACGAGTGTTGCATTGGCTCCGGCAGCCCGCGCTGATTCATATACCTTCAATTGGAGTGGCCATGGCATCACCACCTCAGGCGTAATCGACGTGACCGCAACCTCGATGCCGGGGACGTACCAGATCACCGGGATCGACGGCACGTTCTCGGACTCAAATGCCGGATTCTCCGGCACGATCACCGGACTGAATGCCGCGTCGCTCCCCACCTACACTCCAGGCTCAACGTACTTCGGTGCTCCTGCTTTTACCGATGCCGGATTTTCGTATGACAACCTGTTCTATCCTGCTGGCGACTCACCTGCGGTATGCGTCGATGCCCCGATGTTTTCCGGTGGTGTGTTCGACATCTATGGCATGTCTTTTAACGTAGCGGGTGGGTACACCGTCGATCTTTGGAGCCAGGGCGATCTCGGCGGAGACTTGGTTGGCGATTCCTTTAAAGGGGTGAAGTTAGGAGACTCCGCTAATGGCATCTCCGTAACCGGAGGCACCTCGCCGGTTCCGGAGCCCAGTTCGCTGATTCTGCTGGGCACGGGCTTCCTTGGGCTGGTTGGCACATTGCGGCGCAAGCTCGCGGCTTAGTTACTGCCTGACGATAAGAGGCCGTCCTCGTCGAAGATCTTTCGGCGAGGACGGCCTCTTTTATTTAGAGCGGTTCTCCTCCAGAGGTCGTTTTGGTGATTGGAGCAAGACGCAGATCCCCTTCGGGAATGGCAAATAAAGGGGTCTACCCCTGAGAGGAAATAGCTCTAAGCTGCAAGCTGCGTCTTCGGGCTTATTTGCTTTGCGCCGCGAGGGCGGGCAAGTCTTTCTGGTTGACGCGCATGGTGCGCCACTCCTTCATCATGGTCGCGCCCATTTGCTCGTAGAAGCCGATGGCTGGGGTGTTCCATTCGAGCACGTCCCATTGCAGGCGGTGGCAGCCCTCTTCTACAGCAATAGCGGCGACGCGGGTGAGCAGCGCCTTGCCGATTCCCCTGCCGCGATGCTCGGGGAGGACGAAGAGGTCTTCGACGTGGATGCCGTGGTGGCCGCGCCAGGTGGAGTAGTTGTGGAAGTAGAGGGCGAAGCCTGCGGGAGCGTCGTCCCAGTCTGCGATGAGGCAGTGGAAGCGCGGCGTGGGACCGAAGCCGTCGCGATGGAGGTCGGTCTCGGTGGCGTGGACGGCGTCTGGCTCGCGCTCGTAGGTGGCGAGGTCGCGGATGAAGGCGAGGATCTGGGGGACGTCGGCGGGGGTGGCGGGGCGAATGTTGAGCATGGGCTTGTAGTTGAGAATGAAGGATATTGGCATTCCGGGCAAACCGCAGGTCCTTCGACTACGCTACGCT
>NZ_DATKQC010000380.1:0-13329 GCF_035532915.1 Edaphobacter sp. | reverse complement strand
CATCTCCAAACGCCCGCTCGTCGCCAAATGGCTCGGGAAAAATCCCCGGTTGCCAACAATCACGCCCATCGTCATCTGCTTCGACATCATCTTCTCCAAATCGATTTGAACCCGCGAACGGGGCTTTACTGCATAGGATCGAATTGCACTCAGGGATGGTCTGATTAAGTCCTGAACATTCCCTCAGCGGCTAAAGCCGCGTTGATTCGATTGCGTTGACGGCGGGACTGAGATCCCGCCCTTTCAAAACCTGGACTTAGCTAGAGGCTTTTTTAGAATAGCTTCCGCTTCGGCCAGAATTTGATCGTATAGATTCCGCCAAATATGGTCATGACTGCGCCCCACCAAAGTGTCGGGTGCAGCGGCTGCAACCATGGCAGCAAGACCTCGTTCGGTGGAGGGTTGTGAAACTCAGAGATTCCAGTGAACACCAGCACCAGGCCGTAGGCGAGCATCAGGATGCCGCAGAAGAACCAGATTGACAGCTCTGCTGTCTCCACATCGCGTTTGTCGTTATCGCGCTTATCATTCATAATCCAGCTCCTACCACAACATCAGGTTCAGAATAAAGAAGATGGTGATGACCACAATGGCCCAGAATATCGGCTTCTGCCAAAGCGTCTTCGATCCGTCGTGCGGAATCGGCGTAACGCCGTAGACCAGGCCGCTAAGCTGCTCGATAGGGACGGGCTTTGTCATCAGGCTCACAACGACTGTGACGCTGACGCAGATCAGCCAGCTCCACAGGCCGCGATAGAGGTTCTCTGCCATCGGCTTGGCATCCACGCTGAGGGCGATGTAGCGCAGTGCGCCGGCATCGCTATGCGTCCAGATGAACATGCCGATCGAAGAGACCGTGCCTGCGAGCAGACCCCAGAAGCCGCCAGCGTGGGTCGCGCGCTTCCACAACATGCCGAGGATCACAGTACCGAACAACGGAGCGATGAAGAAGGTGAACAGCGCCTGGACGTAGTCCATGATGCTGGCCGCGTTCATGACAAGGTAGGCCGTGCCGACACTGACCAGCATGCCGATCACGGTCGACCAGCGTCCCATTGCGACGTAGTGCTTGTCGCTGGCCTTCTTGTTGATGAAGGCGCCGTAGATGTCGTAGGTCCACACGGTGGAGAAGGCGCTGACGTTGCCCGCCATGCCGCTCATAAAGCCGGCGACCAGCGCCGTAATGCCGAGGCCCATCAGGCCCGGACCGCAGTATCGGATCAGCATCAGCGGAAGCACGTCGTCGTAGCTGTGTTGTCCGGTCACCTTGGCAATGCTTGCCGGAACGAGATGCATCACGCTGCCGTCGGGGTTCTTCAGTACGGCCAACGCCAACAGGCCGGGCACGATGACGATGAACGGAACCGCCATCTTGAAGGCCGCTCCGATCACCGGGGCCATCTTGGCGGCACGCAGATTGTTTGCGCTCAGCACACGCTGAACGACGAGGAAGTCGGTCGTCCAATAACCGAAGCTGATCACAAAGCCCAGACCGAAGACGATGCCGGTCCAGTGCACGCCCATGGGATTGTCTCTGAAGTGGCCCAGCGTGCTCCACAGATGGGTGTAGTCACTGCGACCGACGTTGACGGCGATCTGTGCCTTCAGGTTGGTCCATCCGCCCGCTTCGACCAGGCCGAGGATGGGGATCATCGCCGCACCTGCCCAGATCAGAACGAACTGCAGCACCTCGTTGATAATGGCTGAGCGCAGTCCCCCCAGCATCACGTAGAGTGCCACAGTGGCCGCGCCCACCCAGATGCTGAAGCTAATGTTCCAGCCCAGGACGGTCTGCATGACGACTGCCATGGCGTACATATTCACGCCGCTCATCAGAATGGTCATTACGCCGAAGGAGACAGCCGACAGGCCGCGTGCGGGTTCGCCAAAGCGGAGTTGCAGGTAGCCTGGCACCGAGTGGGTCTTCGAGATGTAGTAGAACGGCATCATCACGATGCCGAGGAAGAGCATCGCGGGAATGGCGCCGATCCAGTACCAGTGTGTGGCCAGAATGCCGTACTGGTAGGCAGCGCCGGCCCATCCCATCAGTTCCAGCGATCCAAGGTTTGCGGAGACGAAGCTCAGACCCGCGATCCAGGCAGTCATCTCGCGCCCGGCCAGGAAGAAGTCTTCGCTGGTGTTCGCCTTCCCCTTGGCGTAGAAGCCGATGAATACGACCAGCGCAAAGTACAGCGCCAGAATCAGAATATCTACCGGGGCAAGCTTGGTCATTTGACCATTTGCCATCATCAGAGCAGCAAAAAACTGCATCAGTGGAAACCTCAGGCGAACGGTCTCTGCCAACGGCAGGGAAGCGTCCACACCCTCTCAATCAAAGCTGGTTGTATCTGGCGGAGCCTTGCGGAGCGATTCACGGAAGGCTTTAAATCCTTCAGGAAAGCGTATTCCGATAATTTCCGTTCGTTGCCACTATACAGGAATCAATTACGAACAAGCCAGCGATTAAATTCAGGCTAAAGAGGGTATTTCCCATTAGTAAATCGTTTTAGGCTCCATGGTCTCCGGGCGCTGCAGCGCGGACGCTCCCGAGCGTACTGCAACTCCCGGATGCCAAGTAGAATCTTATGGAACGGAGAGCGCATTTCAACGCTCGTGGAGATCGCACAATGCAGATTCGCAAAACAGGCACCCTCTTGCTCGCAGGTATCCTCACGCTGGGCATGACCTCAACCTTTGCCCTGTCGCAGGATGGCGCCAAGCGGGACATGAAGAACGCCGGCACCGAGACTAAAGACGCCGCCAAAGATACCGGACACGGCATCTCGACCGGGACCCGGAAGGCATATCACAAGACCTCGGACGGAACCCAGACCGCCTACCATAAGACTAAGCGTGGCACCAAGAAGGTGTATCACAAGACCGCCCGGGGCACGAAGCATATTGTTCACAAGGTAGAAGACAAGTAGATCGGTACCCTGCCGTCGCAATTTTTGCGATAGCGGACGGTAAATTATTCTGCGACAGCTGCCGTGTGCGCCCGACCCCAAAGCGCCTCGGCAGCGAGGCAGACCAGCGCCACCCAATAGAGATCCGCGCCCAGCAGATGAACGATCTGGATCCAGGTCGGTGCCAGCAGCAGAACATCGGCGATGCCGAGGATGAATTGCAGGCCCAGCAGCGCCGCCACAATCCAGCTGAGCCGCGAGCGCATCTTCATCACCAGCCAGATCACACAGCAGAAACCTACAACAGCCGCGGCGGGATGCACCCATCGTATCCGCACCAGCAGCGGGGAGTTGGCGGCGAAGTCCGAGGCGAAACCAGCCAGCAGGCTCGGAGAAGGGAAGAGCGTGTCTGCCAGCGCTGCCACTGCTCCCGTGGCTCCGGTGAGGATGGTCGTGATGATCGCCACCCAGGCTGGCACGGTGAGGCTGTTATGCGAGCGAACGGAGCCCGCAGTGAGCGTTTGCCGGTCGCCCAGCCACCAGGCCGTCAAGGCCAGCGATCCCAGAAAGAGCAGAGTATTCGTGAAGTGAATCGACTGCATGAATACGCGTGCGTTTGAGATGTTGTTCTGAACGTATCCCCCCAGCACCAGCACGGCGCCCAATAGAGCCTCCGTCACCAGCAGGATGGCAGAGGCTACAACGGCTCGACGCGCCCGGTCCCCGCGCTTTGTAGCGTAGAAAGTCCAGATCACTAGTCCAACTACCAGAGCCGCGCTGACCCCGGACATGGAGCGATGAGCATATTCGATGACGGTTGCGAGACGCGGATGGTGCGGAAAGAAGTCGCCGTTGCAGAGCGGCCAGTTGTCGCCGCATCCTGCGCCCGATCCCGTGGCGCGCACAACCGCTCCCCAAAGGATGACGAGGATGTTATACGCAACGACTGCCCACGCATAACTAACTAACGCCGTTGAGGTCCGCTTCACTGTCATCGCCGTAGCCGTTGCCATGCTTTTCATTCTACGCAGCACAAAAGAATCGACCGATATTCGCCAATTTCAAACCGGCCGATATTCGTTAGCCGTTGGCCAGTTCTTTGGCGCGCTGCGTGGCACGCTTCACCGCTTTGATCAGCGTCACGCGCAAGCCGCCCTCTTCAAGTTCGAGGATACCGTCGACGGTACAGCCTGCCGGTGTGGTCACTGCATCTTTAAGCAGAGCCGGATGATATCCCGTCTCGAGCACCATCCTTGCCGAGCCGAGCGTGGTCTGCGCGGCCAGCAGTGTGGCTACATCGCGCGGCAGTCCTACATTCACGCCTGCCTCAGCGAGCGCTTCGATGATGATGTACAAAAATGCCGGGCCTGAGCCGGATAGCCCGGTCACAGCGTCCATGTGCTTTTCGTCGACGACCACGGTGCGCCCGACGGTCTGAAAGATACGTTGCGCGATGGCCATCTGTTCTTCTGAGGCGAAGCGTCCACCGCAGAGCGCGGTAATTCCGGCGGCCAGCATCGCGGGTGTGTTCGGCATGGCACGGATGACGCCGAGATCGTGGCCTGAAGCGTCTTCAATGCTGCGTGTCATCACCGAAGCGGCGAACGAAAGCACAAGCTTGTCCGGGGAGAGCGCCGGCTTAATCTGTTCGATCACTCCCGGCACCTGAATCGGCTTGACGCCCAGCAGAATCACGTCTGCCTGTTGTGCCGCGGCGAGATTGTCGGTGGTCACTTCGACGCCGAACTGCGCCGACAGAGCCTGTGCCCGTTCCGGATGATGAACGGTGGCGAAGATCTGGTCTGGCGATACCAGATTGTTCTTGAGAAAGGCCTGCAGCAGAATGCCGCCCATCTTGCCGGTGCCAAGAATCGCTACGCGCAGTCCGGGCATCACCGGGACGGGCGCCACAACTTCATACGTTTCGTCGCTCATATAGCAAGGCTACCAGAGTGCTTTTAAATCAACTTGCTACCAGAGTGTTTTTATCTCAGCGATCAGAGACGTTACTTCTTCTGTGCGGCGATCCAGTCATTGACCCGCTGGTCGAGCACATCCATCGGCAGCGCGCCCGAGTCGAGAATCTCATCGTGGAAGGCCTTGATGTCGAACTTCGGCCCCAGAGCAGTCTTCGCGCGCTCTCTCAGTTCCAGAATCTTCAACTGGCCCATCTTGTAGCCCAGTGCCTGTCCGGGCCATGCGATGTAGCGGTCGACCTCTGCCTGGATGTTGGTGTCGTCCATGGCGGTGTGCGCGTGGAAGTAGTCGATCATCTGCTGCCGCGTCCAGTGCTGCGAGTGGACGCCAGTATCGACCACCAGCCGAATCGCGCGCCAGATGTCCGCTTCGAGACGTCCGTAGTCGCTGTAGGGGTCCTGATAGAAGCCGATCTCTTTGCCCAGCCGCTCGCTGTAAAGCGCCCAGCCCTCGGTGTAGGCCGTGTAGTAGGCCTGCTTGCGAAACTCTGGAAGGCCGGTCAGTTCCTGCGCGATGGAGATCTGCAGATGATGGCCGGGGATGCCTTCGTGATAGGAGACTGCCTCGACTCCGGCCAGCGACCGCTCGGCGAAGTTGTAGGTATTCACATCGACCTTGCCCGGACGCTTTCCATCGGCGCTGCCCTGATCGTAGAAGGCCTCTGCCTGGTCTTTGGCGATGTAAGAGGGCATCTCAACGACCTCGAGTTTCGCCTTCGGCAGCGTGCCGAAAAGCTCGGGCAGCTTCGGCTGCATCTGCGCGATGTATCCGCGATAGGCATCGAGCAGTTGCTCCTTCGAGGTGGGATGCTCCTTCGGATTCGTCTTCAAGGCCGCGTTGAAGCTCTTCAGGTCGGCGAAGCCCAGCTTGTGCACGATGGCCAGCATCTCGGTCTCGTCCCGCTTTACCTCGTCGAGCCCGATATGGTGAATCTCCGCTGCAGTCTTGTTCAACGTCGTGCTCTGGCGAATACGAAAGGCATAGTAGGCATCGCCGTCCGGCAGCGCCCAAACGCCGGGATCTTTGCGTCCCTTGGGAACGTAGTCCACCTTCATGAACTTCGCGAACCGCTGATAAGAGGGCAGCACATCGGTGGCGATGACGTTGAGCAGTTCGCCGGAGATGCGCTTCTGTTCCGCAGCATCGACGGTCTTGGGAAACTTCTTGAGCGGCAGGGCAAAGGGGCTGTCCGCTGGCTTCTGGTCGGCCAGCGTCTGCACCTGGACCAGCACCTTTTCGAGCAGGTATTCAGGAGGTACCCGTCCATCGTCGATGCCCAGCTGTATGTTCGTTGTGATCTGCGAGAACGCCGTCGGCACCTTCTGCAGCCGCGCGATGTAGTCGTCGTAGTCCTTCACCGTGTCGAAGGGAAGATCGTTCGGCATCTGTGCGAGGTCGGTGTGGAAGCCGCTGAATTGATTGACCGGCATCTCCCACTCTTTGAAGCGCGCTGCTTCCTGATCGTCGATCAGCGAGCGCATCATCAGCTCGGCCGATAGCTTTTCCTGATCCGTCAGGCCGGTTGTGTCGATCATTCCCAGCTTCTCGATGTACCCGCGTCCGCGCGCCAGCGAGGCGTTGACTGCCTGCACCGAATAGTCCGTAAGCTGGTCGTTGTAGCGCTTGTCGCCGAGATAAGAGGCATACTCGGGCGAATGCTTCAGCTTTTCCTGCCAAATCTCGTCGAACAGCGCGTTCAGAGCTTTGCTGCGGTCGGCGGCGGACGCGTGGGCAGCCATTGGCGTGGGCAGCGGAACAATCTGTGCGCGCGAGGGCACAGCGTTGATACAGCACATCAGGGCCAAACCACCGGCCAGAGAAAGCGAAGTCTTCATGATGGAAATCCCCGGAGTGTCTTTAAGTTTGAATGGGAACAGAACTGCCACTAGCGGTCGCGGGTGGTGACGAATCCGGGCACCCAGAGCAGGGCGCGCTTGGCTTCGGATTCGGGCAGGTCGGCGATGCTGAGACGTGCTGCCTCGGCGTAGGCGCAGGCGGTGTCCATGGCGTACTCGATGGAGCCGTGACGGTGGAGAATCTCAAGAATCTGCGGGTGCGAGGCGTTCTCGAAGCTGCGGTCGGCCAGTACCGTGCGGATGGCTTCGCGGTCGGCTCCGGTTCCGCGCTCAAGTGCGTGGATGACGGCGAGGGTGGCTTTGCCTTCGCGCAGGTCGGAGGCTACGGGCTTGCCGAGGACGTCTTCAGCAGCGGTCAGGTCGAGAACGTCGTCGACGATCTGGAAGGCGAGGCCGAGGTTGCGCCCGTATTCGCCTAGCTGGGACTCGATCTCATTGCTTGCCTGAGTGACTGCGGCCCCAAGTTGCATGGAGACCTTGAAGAGGAAGGCGGTCTTGCGGAAGATGAGGTCGAAGTACTCTTCCTCGTTGATGAGATGGCCCAGCTTTTCGATCTGGAGCAGCTCGCCCTCGACCATCTGCTTGGTGAGCGAGATAAGAAGGTCGAGAACGTGGAAGTTGCGCTCTTCAAGCGCGGTCGCGAAGGACTGCATGTAGAGCCAGTCGCCCGCGAGGACGCACTTGGAGTTGCCCCAGGTGGTGTTCGAAGAGGGACGGCCACGGCGGGTGTCGGCCTCGTCGATGATGTCGTCGTGGACGAGGGTTGCGGTGTGCAGCATCTCGACCACCGCGCCCAGCCGGATGCGGCTGTGGCTGTCGCATCCGAGCGCCTTGGCCGAGAGCAGCAACAGCAGCGGACGGATGCGTTTGCCGCCGCCCGCGATGAGGTACTGGGCGATGTCGGTGATGACGGCGACATCGGACGAGGATTGCCTGGCGAACTCGCGCTCGATGGCAGCGAGGTCGTCACGGAGGAGGTCGAAGACCTCGGCTGCGGTCGCGATGGAGAGCGTGCTCACTCGTATCTAAGAGTATCAGGGTTGGAGTATCAGAATTTCGTGCTAGTTGGAGCGGAAATTGGTGAACTGGAGGTCCACGCCCAGATCTTTGCCGCGCAGCAGCGCCATGACTTCCTGAAGCACATCGCGGTCCTTGCTGACGACGCGCACGGTATCGCCCTGAATGCTGGCCTGTGCCTTCTTCTTCGAATCCTTGATGAGGGCCACAACCTGCTTCGCCTTCTCGGAGGGAATGCCCTGAATCAGCTTGATCTTCTGGCGGACGCTGGAGTTTGAGGCCGGCTCGATCTTCTCGTACTCAAGATTCTTGAGAGAGACGCCGCGCTTGACCAGCTTCTGCGAGAGAATCTCGATGACTGCCTTGAGGGTGTATTCGCTCTCCGAAGCCAGCTGAATGGCGTCGGTGCCTTCGAGCTCGATTTTGGACTTGGAGTCCTTGAGGTCGAAGCGGGCGTGGACCTCTTTCGAGGCCTGGTCGATGGCGTTCTTCACTTCCTGAAGCTCTACTTTGCTGACTACGTCGAAACTGTTGTCGGATGCCATGATGTTTTTATACCTCAGGTGATGGTTGAAAGAACGGCGACCGCGGATTTCACGGACAAGTACGGATTTAAGAACTCTTATCTCTGCGATCCGTGGTCGATTGATCTTCGGTGCTGCGAAAAAGGCGGTGGAAGTTTTCGGTCGTGATCGCTGCAAGCTCTTGTGATGAGATGCCGCGAAGGACGGCGAGGGTTTCGGCGGTATGGACGACAAGCGCGGGCTCATTGCGCTGGCCTCGATGAGGGATGGGAGCGAGAAAAGGTGCGTCGGTCTCGACCAGAATGCGATCGGAGGGAGCGGCGACCGCGGCATCGCGGATCGATTGGGCCTTGGAATAGGTGAGGTTGCCCGCGAAGGAGAGATAGAAGCCTGCTTCGAGCGAGCGCCGCGCCTGTTCGACGGAGCCGGAGAAGCAGTGCATGATGCCGCCGATTCCTTGCGGACTCCAGTGGTCGGCGATGAGGGTGAGCAGGTCTTCCCAGGCGTCAGCTTCTCCGTATTTTTCCTTGGCTTGCGCGGTGGCTAGCTCGCTGGTGCGGCAGTGGATGATGATGGGCTTCTTTGCGGCTGCAGCTATCTCCATCTGGGCGATGAAGGCTTGCTTTTGAATGGGTGGCTCGGGGTTTTCGACGTGGTAGTAGTCAAGGCCGATCTCGCCGATGGCGACGCATTTTGGGTCGGCGGCTAGTTCGGCCAGCCTGGCGAGGGCTTTGCCGTTGGCTTTGGCAGCCTCCTGAGGATGGATGCCGACGCTGGCGAAGATTCGCGGCTCGCCGCTGCTGGCGTGGGCGATCTCGAGCGCTCGATGCATGGTGTCGGGACCTTCGCCGATGCCGATGGCGAGGATGCTGTGAACGCCTGCCGCGTAGGCGCGGCGAAGAACGTCTTCTCTGTCGTCGGTGTAGAAGTCGAGATGTGCGTGGGAATCGATCAGAGGCATGGACAGTTCTCAGAGGAATGCAATGGGTTCAGGAAGGTACCCCCCGGGGTACCTTTGCGCTAAAGTCTTGTATCTACAGGGTTTATTTTCTAAAGTCTTGCATCTAAAAGGGTTATATCTAAAGTCCTGCTTCTAAAAGGTTTAGGCTCGGCGTGGGACTGCTGGACCTTGGAGCATTTCTCTACTCTTTCTATTTTAGCGAATGGGATAGAACTCTTTTGCAGATAATTCTGGTTTATTTTTCGGTTCTAACCTTTGTATTTTCTTGTGTTTGCGATAGCGGACCTCAGGCCTTGGGCCTTGACAGCTCTTCGGGGATCTTCGAGACGACTTGTCTTATGACAGATGCGTGTCAGGATTGGCTCATTTTGGCGTGCCGTAGGATGGCGGCATGAAAAATATCGGCAGGTTGAGGCTGTGGAGTGTTGTTCTGGGTGGTCTTGTTTTGAGTGGAGGGATGGTTCTGGCGCAGAGTACGCCTGGGGTGTCTTCGAAGGCGAGCACGTCCCTCGCGCAGGCGAGGGTGTTTCCTTTTGACCAGATGCCGGTGAAGACGATGGCCAATGGAGGGGAGAGCCGGGGCATCGTGCAGGGGGTGCTGGCGACGGGAGAGAGTGTGGCCCTGCATGAGTCGATGCAGCCGGTGGGCAGCGTGCCGAATCCGGCGCACCGGATCGATCACTCGGAGTTCATCGTGGTGCGAGAGGGAACGCTGGAGTTTGAGCACGATGGCAAGACCGACACGGTCGGCTCGGGCGGAGTGATTTACGTGGCTTACGGGACGCTGCACCGGGTAAAAAACGTGGGCGATGTGCCCGCAAAATATGTCGTCCTCGCGATTGGCGGAGACACCGGGAGAGGTAGCCGGAAGTGACGCAGGAGGGAGGTTTGGCAGGTGTGGCCGGAGGGAGCAACCTGCACCAAAGTTGTAGAAAATAGTGGCAGCAACTACGGCACGCTACTGTTAGCTTCTAACTCAGTCAAATCTCCTTTAAGGAGCGAACAGTATGCGTCGCACCCTCCCCGCACTCGCATTCATTGCACTTCTAAGCTTTGGCATCTCCGCCTACGCCAGCACGATCACCCCTGGCATCTATAACCTCGATGGTGCCTTCGTGGCCGGATACTCCGTCACCGGCACCGTCACCTTGAATGGCAACGGCAATGTCACGCTGGCCAACCTGACCTTCAACGATCCGACCTTCGACAATCCAGGTCTGCCGACGTTCAACCGGGCTTGGCTGACAGGCGCTTACAACGGGTTGAGTCAGAACTACATCACCTCGAACAAAGACAGCGGCCAGATCGCGCTCTACTTCAACACCACGGCCGATGCCAATGGCAATCTTGGCCTCTGCCTGGGCTATGCGCAGTGCGGAACTTCGCCGGGAACGACGGGTGCTTCGACGCTTCAGGTCTATGGGTTCTACAACAGCGCGGTGGGAAGCAATGCTGGGCTGGCGAGCACGAACTTCAGCAGTGGATATCTGACCCAATCCGATGGTGCCGCCACTACGGCCACCGCGTTGACGCCTGAGCCTTCGTCCCTGTTTCTGCTGGGAACGGGCATTATCGGGCTTGCCGGGATATCGCGCCTGATGAAGCCTTCGGCGCGTTTTGGCGGTGCCGAGACTGCCGAAGAGGCATTGGCGAAGGACGAAGCCAGCGCGTAAGATGGCGGCATGAAAAATTTGAACCGCCGCGATCTTTGTGTTGCCCTGTCCGCCTTTGCCGCGATGGGGAGTGTGTCGGCTGGGGCGCAGGAGCTGCCGCCTCCAGGGACGAAGGTGCTGTCGGACTCCGAGGCTTTTGCCTACGACAAGCTGCCGGTGAGCCATTCGAAGAATGGCGGCGAGAGCAGGCATGTCACGCAGGGCATGTTGCCGACGGGCGAGTATGTCGAGATGCATGAGACGACCCTGCCGCCGGGGCAGATGCCGCATCCTCCACATAAGCATCGGCACTCGGAGTTCATGATGATCCGCGTGGGTACGGTGGAGTTCGACAACGACGGCAAAAAAGAGACGGTTGGGCCGGGTGGGGTCCTGTTTGCCGCATCCGATAAGATGCATGGGCTGAAGAACGTCGGAACGGTCGCGGCGCAGTATTTCGTGATCGCGATTGGGCGGGAGTCCCCTGTGCAGCGGGTTTGAGTTCGCGTCCGGGCGCATCAGGGCGCAGAAGGCCTGGCACCGGTTTTCCACCGATGGCTCAGATTTAGAGACAGGCAATGGCAAATACAGGGGTCGATCCGCTGCGTCACGGACGATAGAGCTGTCCGTGACTTCGGTCGAGATGACGTGCATTTGGGTGAGGAGCGAAGAGCTTAACGCCGCTATCTGAGGCGGGAGCCCAGGGCGATGTCTTCGCCGAAGGTGGCGAGGACAGGTTTGCCGTCTTCGCCGTGCGAGGCGGCGAGCAGCATGCCGTGCGACTCGAGGCCGCGCATCTTGCGGGGTGCGAGGTTGGCGATGACGACGATGTTGCGGCCAATCAGCTCTTCGGGCGTGTACCACTGGGCGATGCCGGAGAGGATCTGGCGCTTTTCGTAGCCGAGGTCGACTTCGAGGCGGAGCAGCTTGTCGGCCTTGGGGATGCGCTCGGCGACGAGGATGCGGGCGACGCGGAGGTCGATTTTGACGAAGTCGTCGATGGCGATCTGGGGGGTGTCGGGAGCGGTGGAGGTTTCGGTGATGGGGTGGACGGTCTCGGCGATGAGATTCATGGCCCGGTTGGCGGATTCGGACGAGATGGGGGACTCGCGGAACTCGGTGTGGTTGTGGGCCGGGTTATCGACCTCGATGTTGACCTGAGGGAGACCAGCGGGTTCGGCGGTCTTGGGGGCGGCGTTGTTCAGTTCCATGTCGATCATTGTCTGGATGAGTTCCTTGGGTGCTCGGGGAAAGATGGGGGAGAGTGGGCCTAGCTTGGTGCCGGGTTTGAGGCCTCCCCATTGGAGATTTTTCAGTTCGCCATTGCGCGCGGCTTCTTCGATGGAGCCGAGGCCTAGTTGGGACCAGACTTTGGCGGTGGCGTAGGGGAGGATTGGGTAGAGGAGGGCCGTGATGATACGGATGGATTCGGCGGCGGTGTAGAGGCAATCTCGAGCATGACCTCGATCCATATCACTCGCTGCCTTCGCTAATTTCCATGGTGCCCAAGTTGTGAGCAGGGAATCAACTGCTTTGATTTGTCGCTCTATAAATGAAAGTTGAATGGCAAATTCGAACTCTTCAAAACTTAATTCCTTTTTGAAAATTTCAGACCAACTATTCCAAAACACATTATTGACATCTGCCCTGGGTGTGAATGGAATAGCGGCTTCGCAGAATTGATTGATCATGCTGAGCGTGCGGCTGACTAGGTTGCCGTAGCCGTTTGCAAGGTCGCTGTTGTAGCGCTGGACTAGCGCGTCGAAGCTGAAGCTGCCGTCCTGGCCGAAGGGGATTTCGCGGAGGAGGAAGTAGCGGATGACGTCGGCGGCGAAGAGGTCTTGTTTGGCTGGTGTAGGGGGTGGGGGCTCTTCGGAGGAAGGCGGAACCTCAGCGGCTAAAGCCGCGTCTGCGATGGAGGCGCTTTGCGGCACGGCTGAAGCCGTGCCCTTAACAGGACGACCTGCTTGGGCGGGATTGGTCAGGAGCGAGCCGAAGGCGTCGAGGATGGTTTCGGTTCGGACGATGTTGCCGCGGGACTTCGACATCTTCGACTCTTCGAAGAGGAGCCAGCCGTGGGCGGTGATGGCTTTGGGTAGCGGCAGACCTGCGGCCAATAGGAAGGCGGGCCAGTAGACGCAGTGGAAGCGGATGATCTCTTTGCCTACCAGGTGGAGGTCGGCGGGCCAGTATTTTTTGAATTTTTCCTTGTCGGCGGGGTCGTCGGAGCCGTAGCCGATGGCGGTCATGTAGTTGGCGAGGGCGTCGAGCCATACGTAGATGACGTGCTTCTCGTCGCCGGGGACGGGGATGCCCCACTTGAAGCTGCTGCGGGAGATGGAGAGGTCTTTGAGGGCTCCGGGGACGTAGGGGGTGCCTTTGGAGGAGTGGGCGATGGTGGGGGAGTTTTTGGGCGCTCCATCCCAGGTCTGAGAG
>NZ_DATKQC010000379.1:0-17553 GCF_035532915.1 Edaphobacter sp. | reverse complement strand
AGCAAGGTTCGAACAGGAACGGTAAAGCGCGACACAACAGAGACGCAGATTGCGCTCAAGCTGGTCGTCGACGGCCAGGGAGTCTATAAGGTCTCGACCGGGATACGGTTCTTCGACCACATGCTCGAGCTGTTCACGCGGCATGGAGGGTTTGACCTGACGCTGAAGTGTACGGGCGATCTGGATGTCGATCAACACCACACCGTCGAAGATGTCGGCATCGCGCTGGGCGAGGCATTCAATAAGGCGCTCGGCGATAAGAAGGGCATCATGCGCGCTGGATACTTTGTGATGGCGATGGATGAGACGCTCGCCGTTGCCGCTGTAGACCTGAGCGGACGCGTGGCCTACGTCGTCGATGACAAGGTGAAGGTGCGACTGGTAGGAGATTTCCAGAGCGAGCTGCTGGCGGACTTCTTCGATGGATTCGCTCGCGGAGCCAAGGCGAATGTGCATGTGAAGACCATGTATGGCCGCTCGAATCACCACAAGATCGAGGCAATCTTCAAGGCATTCGCACGAGCGCTGCGCGGAGCTTGTTCGCGTGATGAGAGAATGCGCGAAATGCTGCCTAGCACAAAGGGTTTGCTGTGATCGCTGTCATTGATTACAAAGCGGGAAATCTGACCAGCGTAGTCAAAGCGCTCAAATACCTTGGCGCTGAGACGCAGGTGACACAGGACCCGGAGGTGGTGCGCTCGGCATCGAAGGTC
The DNA here is from genome assembly GCF_035532915.1 of Edaphobacter sp. GTDB lineage: Bacteria > Acidobacteriota > Terriglobia > Terriglobales > Acidobacteriaceae > Edaphobacter. The sequence goes on along the minus strand of NZ_DATKQC010000379.1, from coordinate 16,840 downwards.
GTGCTGCCAGGGGTAGGACACTTTCAAGCGACACAATTGCTGGCCGATCTCGGATTGACCGAGGCGGTGCGCGAAAGTGTGAAGACCGGCGCGTGGTTTCTGGGAGTTTGTGTCGGGCTGCAATGGCTGTTTCAAGGCTCGACCGAAGCCACCGATGTAGCCGGACTAGGACACTTTGCGGGAATGTGCGAGCGCTTCCCTGCCTTGTTCGAAGGCGCGGAGTTGAAGTCGCCACACGTGGGCTGGAACTCGCTCGAAGGTGTGCGCCAGGATTCGAAACTCCTGCGCGGCGTGCAGAATGGCGGTTTTGTTTACTACACGCACTCCTGGCGCGCTCCGGTAGTCGATGCAACTGCTGCGGTTACAGAATATGGCGGAGCGTTTACGGGAGTCGTCGAGCAAGAGAATGTCATGGGTGTGCAGTTTCATCCGGAGAAGTCGAGCGCCGTGGGCTTACAGGTCTTGAAGAACTTTGTGGAGTTGTAATCATGCCATTTATGTATGAGCTAAAGATCGCAGCCGAGGAGCCGTCCTACACCTTCGTACAACAGCTGGTGCCTGCGGGATCGCTGGTGGGAACGGGACAGGCGGTTTGCACCGTGACCGATGGAGCGATGGAGTTCCATGTGCCTGCGCCGAAGCAGGGATTGCTGGTGGAGTGGTTTGTCGAACATGGTGCCGTGATCGAGAATATGGATTCGCTGGCCCGGATTGTCTGCGAAGGCGATGAGGTTGCAGTCCCAGCGTCTGTGCCGGTGAGGTTGGGATAGATGCTGACGAAACGAATTATTGCCTGTCTCGATGTACGCGGTGGCCGCGTGGTGAAGGGGGTTCAGTTTGTGGACATCATCGACGCTGGTGATCCGGCGGAGCTGGCGCATCGCCATGCCGCGGCAGGGGCCGACGAGATTGTGCTGCTCGACATTACAGCAACGCATGAAGGGCGCGGAACTCTACTCGATACGGTGAAGCGGACGGCAGCTACGCTATTCGTTCCATTTACCGTCGGTGGCGGGATTCGCAGTGCGGAAGATGCAGCGGCGGTCTTCGATGCGGGCGCGGATAAGGTGAGCATCAACTCCTCTGCGATTGCGCGGCCAGAGTTGATTGGTGAGATCGGAGGCAGCTTTGGAGCACAGGCTGTGATTGTGGCCATCGATGCCCGGCGCGGCGCGGCTGGCGTGGAAGACGCCGAAGTTTATGTGAGCGGCGGTCGCAAGCCTACCGGCCGACGGGTTGTGGACTGGGCTCGCGAGGCGGAGCAGCGTGGCGCGGGAGAGATTCTGTTGACCAGCATGGACACCGACGGAATGCGCAACGGTTTCGATTGCGAGTTGACCGCGAGAGTAAGCGAGGCCGTGCAGATTCCGGTGATTGCCTCAGGCGGCGCGGGGTCGGCTGCTCACTTTGCTGAGGTGTTTGGCAGAGGCAAAGCCGACGCTGCATTGGCGGCCAGCATCTTTCATTTTGGAGTAACGGATTCACGCGAGTTGAAGGCGGAATTGCGACAGGCCGGAGTTTCGGTGAGGTTGCCCTGCTAGAGACTTGGCATCGATGAAGAACAGGCAACGGCAAGTGCAACCGAAGTTCTTCGACTCACGCTTTGCGCTCGCTCAGGATGACATTTTGATAAGGGGATGAAAATCGCATGTTGATACCTTCGATTGATTTAATGGGTGGACGGATTGTGCAGTTGGTGCAGGGCGAGAAGCTGAAGCTGGCCTTCGATGACTTCGAGTACTGGATTGAGCGGTTCTCGAAGTATCCCGTGGTGCAGTTGATCGATCTCGATGCGGCGATGCGGCAGGGAGACAATCGCGCATTGATCGAGATGATCTGCAAGCGGCTACCCTGCCAGGTGGGGGGTGGGCTAAAGACTGCTGCAGACGGACAGGCTTTGCTCAACGCTGGCGCTCAGCGCGTGATCTATGGGTCGAGTTTGTTTGGAGCTTCTGGAGTCAACAAAGAGTTTGCAGCAGGCTTGAAGAAAGAACTGGGCGAGGATGCGCTCGTATTCAGCGTGGATACGAAGGGTGGCAAGGTTGCGGTGAAGGGATGGAAGGACTCGGTAGACCTGACTCCTGAAGAAGCGGTGACGTGGTTGGAGGATTACTGCGCCGCGTTCCTCTACACGCACGTCGATACAGAAGGAACCATGACGGGCTTCCCGATGGACGTGGCAGCGGTGCTGCGCGCCACGACAGGCCGTCAGCTCATCGTCGCCGGTGGCATCAAGGAGCGCGCTGAAGTAGATGCTTTGGATGCGATGGGCGTCGATGCCGTGGCCGGCATGGCGGTGTACTCCGGCACGATGGAAGCATAGACTTTTCGGGTGGCACAATATTAAGGAGTTCATGAATGCAGGGAATGACGAGGCGGAAATTTATGAAGAGTTCGGCAGCAGCGACATTGGCGGCGAGTGCTTCAATGGCAAGCGCAAGCGGGGGCAGCAAGGGCGAGTTATTGCTGGTGGGAACGCAAACAACGGGCGCGAGCAAAGGAATCTACTCGTACTTCTTTGACGAGGCGACAGGCGAGCTGACACAGACCGGACTTGCCGCAGCGATCGAGACCCCGAGCTTTATGGCGCTCGCACCCGGCGGCAAGAGACTTTTTGCTGTCAGCGAGGTGGATCACTTCGAAGGGCAGGATGGCGGCGGCGTGACTGGTTTTACACTGGACCGGCACAACGGACATCTCACAAAGATCAACGGCGTCTCGACGAAGAGGACTGGCCCGTGCCATGTCGCCGTCGATCACACAGGCCGCTGCGTCTTCGTGGCCAACTATACCGGCAGCAGCGCAGGCAGCTTCCATGTAAGCGACGACGGACACTTAAGCGAAGCCGTCAGCTTCTTTGACTATGTAGGCCACGGTCCCAACGCCGACCGGCAGGAAAAGGCCCACGCTCACCGCGTCACCGTCTCTCCGGACAACCGTTTTCTGCTCATCAACGATCTTGGGCTCGACGAAATCCACATCTACAAGCTGGACGCGAAGACGGCCAAACTTACCCCGAACCAGCCTGCTGCGTGGAAGTCGGCTCCAGGCGCGGGTCCGCGGGCACTCCGCTTTCACCCCAATAACAAGTGGGTGTATTGCGTTACCGAACTGACTTCGACGGTCGTGGTCTTTCACTGGGATGCAGAACACGGAAAACTGAATGAGATCCAGACCGTGAAGCTGCTGCCGGAAGGATATACCGGGCCGACACGCGGCTGCGATATCGCGTTCGACCACAAGGGCGAGTTTGCCTATGTCGCGAACCGCGATAACGACTTCATGGCCTCGTTTACGGTTTCGCCTACAGATGGCAAGCTGACCATGATCGAGCGGACCTCGTGCGGCGGCAAAACTCCGCGGCACATCGCGCTTAGCCCCAACGACCGCTGGCTGCTGGTGGCAAACCAGGACTCGAACAACATCTCCGTCTTCGCACGCGACGCAAAAACCGGCAAGCTGGCAAACTCGGGCAAGAGCTTCGAGCTGGCCGCGCCTCAGTGCCTCGTGTTTGCATAGAGAAAAACGACGCAGAGACGAAAGGAAGAACCCACGAGATACCCCGTGGGTTCTTCCTTTTTGGTACGCGCGTTAGAAACTAATCTAGTCGTCGTTGCCCATCGAATCGGCAAGAGCGTAGTAGCCTTTGCGGGCCTGTACCTTCTGCCCCTTCTGGCAGGAGATATCGAGCGTACGAAAAGTCCCGTCAACCTTGAGGTTCGTAGGCGTGTAGCTGGCAAGGTACTGCGTGCGCAGCTCATCCTGAATCTGGTCGAAGGCGTCTTCGAGTTTTTTCCCGTTATTGCCGACGTTGATGACGCGGCCGCCGGTCTCTTTTGCCAGACGGTTCATGTCAGCAGCCCCGGTGTCTGCCAGATTGATGCCAAAGCCGCCGCCATAGAACCCGCGATCTGCAATGAGGATGACGTAGACAATGGTGTTCGACTTCTGCGCAGCCTCGATGGAAGACTTCAGTGTCTCCTGGCTGCCCTGGTCGCCGCCGTCGGTAAGCATGATGAGAACCTTGCGGCCCGCCTCCTGGCGCAGCTTGTCGTGGGCGGCAAGGTAGACCGCGTCGTACAGCAGGGTGCCACGCGGCGTCCCATTGCCGGTAACGGAGCCGGTACCCGCGCCGGTGTTGATGGTGGCCTTATCAATGGCGCGCTTCAACTCGCGCGGATCGTTCGTGTAATCGGAGAGAAGATCGACATTGATATCGAACGATATGAGGAAGGCCTCGTCCTTGGGCGTCAAAACGTCCTTCAAAAACTCGGCGCCCGACTGCTGCTCCAGCGGAAGAACGTTCTGCTGGCTGCCGCTGGTGTCGAGCAGGATGCCGATGGTGAGTGGCAGCTTCTTCTCCTGGGTGAAGTTCTTGATCGTCTGGGGGATCTTGTCCTCCGCGATCTCGCAGTCATCCTTGTGCAGGTTGGTGATAAAGCCATCCTTGTCTCGGACGGAGAAGTAGACGTTCACAAGGTTGACGTTGACCTTCAGGGTCTCGATATCCTGATCGCCGGTGGGCTGGGCGGCTGCGGTGCTGGGCGGAGGTGGGCCATCGGGCGAAGGCGCCTCCTGCGCATGGAGCGGGAGAGAAAGACCGAGGGACAACGCGGCGGCAAGCAGGACAAAGGGGCGCATACCTCATTAGACGACGAAGATGGGGTGGAGTCAGCGGAAAAATGCTGTCCCGCCCCGGTGAAGAAGCACAACGTCAGGGGTGGGTCGAGCGTCCAACGAAAAGGTTTCGAATACGGGATGGCGGCGCGGAGGACGCGCTGATAGTCTGGTAGTTGGCCGGGTTAGTGTCCGGGCTGAAAGTCATGGGGGTCGTTCTTGGTGAAGTACAGCATATTGGCGGGGGCTGTGGCATGCATGATGCTGGCACAGCAGGCACAGCAGACGGCAGCACAGGACCATGCACCGCAGACAGCCGCGCAACAGACAGTCGCACAGCAGCAGGCGATTCCCGATGCCCCCAGGCCACAGCAGCCAACGCCGTTCGACGCGATCGCGCCCGGCAAGGGCACACAGGCGGATAACTCGACATCTTCGGACGATGACGCCGGAGCGCCTCCCAGCAATCTGCCGCAATCGGCGGCAGAGAGGGCTGCGCAGGGCGCCCCGCCTGAGGTACCAGCGGCAGGACAGGGACCTGAAGCCTTCACCCTGCACGTCCAGACGAATTTTGTCGAAGTACCGTTTACCGTAAAGGATTCGAAGCAGCGTCTGGTGCCGGGACTGACCTGGCGCGCTGTGCACGTGTACGAAAATGGCCTGCGCCAACAATTGGCGCTCTTTACGACGGACGCCTTTCCACTGTCGGTAGCGCTCGTCATCGACCAGAGCATGAACTACGACGATATGACCAAGGTCAACAATGCGCTCGACGCTCTGCCGGGTGCGTTTGCCTCCTATGACGAAGTCGCTGTCTTTACCTACAACAATGGCCCGCGGATGCAGACCGACTTTACCGCCGCCCAGAGCGCCCGCTTGAGCGCGGTGATCGAGCGTTCCAAGTCGACCGGGCGGGAAGCCCTGATCGCCAACACCAGCGGCCCGCTCTCGCAGAACATCAACCTCAACGGTGGCGCGCAGAGCTACATCGACCCCAATACGAACTCGACCCACGGCACCAGCCTCAGCAATACGCTGAACGTGCCCAAGGAAGTGCATACCCTGAACGACGCCATTCTGGCGGCGGCAAGCCATCTGGCAAAGACGCGGCCCGGACGTCGACGCGTAATCTACGTGATCAGCGATGGCAGGGAATACGGCAGCACGGCTAGCTTCAAAGAGGTCGTCAAGTATCTACAGCGAAACAAGATCGCCGTCTATGGCACGCTGGTGGGCGACTCTTCCCTGCCCGTGGTCGGCTTCCTCGACCGCATTCACCTGCCCTACACCATGCGCGACAACATTCTCCAGGCCTATGCCAAGCAGACTGGCGGCAACTTTGAGGCCGAGTTCCGGCAGCATGGCATCGAGGACAGCTTCGCCAAGATCGCTCAGGAAGTGCGGACGCAGTACACCATCGGCTACTACACCCACGAGCCGTTTATCGACGGAAAATACCGCTCGATTGAGGTCAAGGTATTGCGACCGAACCTGACGGTAATTGCCAAAGCGGGCTACTATCCCACGGCGGAAGACATCAAGCCATCTGTCCTTCGAGCAAAGTAGGTTCGCCCTGTTGCATCTGAACGCTCTGCTGGCCCTGGCGGCAGCCGCTTTATGGGGTGGCGGGGACTTCTCCGGCGGCATGGGCGCAAAGAACGCCGGCGGCACCATGGGCGGCGCGCTGCGCGTCATCCTGTTGAGCCATGCGGCCAGCTTTACCGTGCTGATCGCCATCGCCCAATGGCGCGGCGACGTCTTTCCGCACGGCGCTCCGCTGGCCTGGGGCATTGGCGCTGGTGTCGCCGGTGGAATCTCGCTGGCCTGTTTTTATGTCGCTCTCTCCCGTGGAGCCATGGGCGCCTCGGCTGCCTTGAGCGGCCTACTGGCTGCGGCGATTCCGGCCGCAGTCTCGATCGCCTCGGAAGGCTCGCCGGGCCTGCTTCGCATCGTGGGGTTTTTAGTGGCTGGAGGAGCGATCTGGCTGATCGCCGCCGGGCCGAACGCCGAGGCCAAAACCGCTGATATGGGTACGATCTGGCTCGCGGTTGCGGCGGGGATTGGCTTTGGCATCTACTTTGTTTCGTTGAAGATGGCCGGGGTTGCGGGCGTGGTCTGGCCGATGGCTACGGCAAGAATCGGCAGCCTGAGCGTGTGCTCCCTGATGCTGTTGGGACTTTCCTCCAGTTCCAAGACCGCAGAAATTGCCAAGGGACGCCTGAACCGCACGGCGGCGCGCTGGGCGCTGACGACGGCGCTGCTCGATACCTCGGGCAACCTGCTGTTCATAGCCGCCACAAGGGCTGGACGGCTGGATGTAGCGGCGGTACTGGCTTCTCTCTACCCTGCTTCGACGATATTGCTGGCCGCCTGGATGCTGAGCGAGCGGCCCACCCGGCGGCAGGGGCTGGGAATGCTGGTGGCCGCGGCAGCCGTAGTCATGATTACACTGTAATTCCACTTAAATCATTGCGGCACAACTATTTAGCTCGAAAGTAGTTTAGTACTAAATAATTAAGTACTAGACCATATCTGGACACATCCGGGTTTATATCCTTTATTTTTATATATTTACGAGGATACATCGGATAAAAAGCAGCTTATAGCTTGATGTGGCTGGGGTCGAAGGTCGGAGACGGATATTTGAGCTTCAGACCCTGCATGGCGTCGACGATGATCTGCGAGATGGCGACATTGCGGTACCACTTGTAATTGGACGGGATGACGAACCAGGGCGCATGTTTGTGGCTGGTGGCCGAGAGGATGTCGTTATAGGCCTCTTCGTAGCCGGTCCAGAACTCGCGCTCGTGGAAGTCGGATTCTGAGAGCTTCCAGTGCTTGTCCGGCGTGTCGATACGGGACTTGAGGCGTTGCGTCTGCTCTTCGTGCGAGATGTGCAGGAAGAACTTGAGGATGACGACGCCGTTGTCGGAGAGCATCTCCTCAAATCCGTTGATGTCGGCGAGGCGCTGGCGGGCGGTCTTGCCGGAGATGAGCTTGTGGACCCGAGGCGACAGGACGTCCTCGTACTGCGACCGGTTGAAGATGCCGATCATGCCCTTGGGAGGGACGGCGTTATGAGCGCGCCACAGGAAGTCGTGCCGGGCTTCGAGCGGTGTGGGAACCTTGAAGGCAGTGACGTCGCAGCCCTGCGGATTGATGCCGGAAAAGATGTGGCGAATGGTGCCGTCTTTTCCCGCCGTGTCCATGCCCTGCAGGACGATCAGCAGCGCCTTCTGCTGGCTGGCGTAGAAGACCTCCTGCAGCGTATTGAGCTGGTCGCGGTGTTTGACCAGTACCGGAGCGGCAGCTTCCTCTGTCTTGAAAGGGCCGGTCTCCCCGGCTGGAAGACGTGTGATGCGAACCGTCGAATGCGGTTTGATGAGATAGGGCGATTTCAGCTTCATCGGGAAATGCCTGTCTGGACAGAGCTACAGAGGAAAGACCTGAACCCACTCACGCAGCGCCGGGAGCTACTTGACCGACTCTTCAGGCTTCGGCGTGACCGCGTGGGTGGTCTCGGCGGGCTTGTTGTTCATCTCGTCGGTGACGCCCTTCATGCCCTCTTTGAAGCCGCGCAGACCTTCGCCCAGCCCTTTGCCAAGCTCTGGCAGCTTCTTGCCGCCGAACAGCACTATAACGATGATCGCGAGGATGGCCAGATGCCAAGGTTGAAATAGATCGCCCATAAGAATTCTCCCTACAAGCCGGATGCGTAACGCCCCAACCGGCTCATATCATTGTCGCACAAACCAAAACCGCAGATACTACCTGGAGCGGCTCTTCTCCAGATGTAGTTTTGCTGATTCGGGCAAAACGCAGATTCCCTTCGGGAATGACAAACAAAGGGAGTCTGCACTTGAGAGGAAATACCTGTCGCCTGCCAATAGACCGTAATCGCGTTTTTTTATAACTCCGGTCTCTTTTTATAAAGCTTAAATCCCGTTCACTTTGTAGATACGATACAGCGAATCGGGCAGATGTGCCCCGGACGTTATATCTTGGAAGATGAAGCTAATGCGGGAGAAGGTGTTGGGAAAAAAGATGCAGAGATTGATGTCGGGATTGAAGATGGCCGCGACGTGGAAGAACGGGACACGCACGGCAAGTGGAATGCTGCTGGGAGCGATGTTGGTTGCAGGCACGGCGGCGATGGCACAGGCCACAGGCAAGCTGGCTGCCGCTCCTCCAGTGAGCTATGCCAACCGCTACGAGATCTATGGCGGCCTGAACTTTATGAACTTTCAGGCTGGACAGAACTTGCCGACACGGATGAACTTCGGCGGCGGCGAGATTCTGGGCACCTACTGGCTGACCAAGCGGGTCGGTCTGGCTGCGGATTATCGCGGCGAGGCAGGAACGACGCCGGTATTTCCCAGTGCGCCCATTCCTCCCAATTTGAGTACCATCGACCGCCCGTTGGTGTACATGAATATGGGTATGCTCGGCGCGCAGTTGCGCGGGCCGAAGAACCAGTTCGCCGCGATCAACCTTCACGGATACTTTGGCGTGGCGCACGGTGTCTTCGATGGCGGCACGGGCGGCGTTCCCCCTGAGGATGTAGGCCTGTATACCAACCGCACCAAGCCAATCGCGGCGGTGGGCGGCAGCCTCGATATCAACCGCTCCAAGAACTTCGCGGTTCGCCTCTCGCCAGACATGATCTTCGAGCACTTCGGGACAGAGACGCGCGAGTTCTTCGCGATCTCGGCGGGTGTCGTTTATCGCTTTGGCAAGAACTAATCCAGAAATACTTTGCAAAACAAAACCGACCGCCTGATGCGGTCGGTTTTGTTTTGTCCCTGGGTGGAACTACCAGGTGTCCCGTTGCTGGAGAAAGTCCGGGGAGACCGGGTTCTCGTAGACCGAGTAGTCTCTCGTAACCACCGTGATGCCGCTGGCGGAGACGAAGTAGTTCTTCTTGTCCTCGTTGGCGTCGTAGCCGATCACGGTGCCGTCGGGGATGTGAACGTCACGGTCGAGGATGGCATGGCGAATGCGGCAGTGCCGTCCGATGTTTACATGCGAGAAGACGATGCTGGAGTCCACGTCGGCGTAGGAGTTGACGCGGACGTCGTGCGAGACGACGCTGTTGCGCACGACCGCTCCGGAGACGATGGAGCCGGAGCAGACGATGGAGTTGATGGCCATACCGGTGCGTCCCGGTTCGCCGAAGACGAACTTGGCGGGAGGATACTGGTAGGGCCGCGTCCGCATGGGCCAGGACTTGTCGTAGAGGTTGAAGGTGGGCGAGACGCCGGCCACATCCATGTTGGCCTCGTAGTATGCCTCGAGGGTACCTACATCGCGCCAGTAGAGCGCCTTGGTCTTGTTCTCGTCGACAAAGTTGAATGCCTGTACCTTGAAGCGGCCCAGGAGTTTGGGAAGTATGTCATGGCCGAAGTCGTGCTTGGACTCCGGGTCTTCGGCATCTTTGAGCAGTTCTGGGATGAGGACATCGGTGTTGAAGATATAGATGCCCATGGAAACATCGACCATGTCCGGGGTAAAGGGCGAACGGATGCTGGTCTCCCTGGGCTTCTCGACAAAGCCGGTGACATCGCCGTTGCGGGCGATCTCGACGACACCGAAGGCGGAGACCTCGTCGGGAGAGATGGGCAGCGTGGCGAGGGTGACGTCGGCGCCTGCGTCCTGATGCTGCTTGAGCATACGGCCATAGTTCATCTTGTAGATGTGGTCGCCGGAGAGGATGATGACGTACTTGGGCTCCTCGGAGCCGATGGAATAGATGTTCTGGTAGACCGCGTCGGCGGTGCCGGTGTACCAGTTCTTGCTGACGCGCTGCATGGGCGGAAGGATCTCGATGAACTCGCCCAGCTCATTGGCCACCACCGTTCCCCAGCCTTCGCGGATGTGTCGGTTGAGCGAGAGCGCCTTGTACTGGGTGAGGATATAAACGCGACGCAGATCGGAGTTGATGCAGTTGGAAAGCGTGCTATCGATGATGCGGTACTGCCCGGCAAAAGGGACGGCCGGCTTGGCGCGATCGCGGGTCAAGGGGAACAACCGTTCACCGGCGCCACCGGCAAGCAGAACACCAAGCGTATCTCTCATATTTTTACGACCTCGAAATTTATGAACGATGAACTATACAGTCGGATGCACAAAACCGCGAACAAGCTTCCACGGAAAAGCGAGTCTATCATCCTGAGGATTCAGTATGTTGATTTTTCCAATTTTCCGGGCACAAATGAAAAACGACCCGGCATGGAAGCCGGGCCGCAAGGAACAATTCGAAAGCTACTTTTCTTGAGCGCCATCCTCAACGAGGCTGATGCGCAGGGATCTCAAAAAGGTCAGATCGTTCTGGGTGAAGGGAGCTTCGCCACTTTCAGCAGGCAATGCAAGGAGTTCGTCCGCTTCGCCGGTCTCTTCCTCAACCTCGTTGAGCCCGATGGTGGCCTCCAGCATGAGGAGAACATCAAAACCCTGCTCGCGAATGTTTTTGACAACGCCAGCGATGTCCTCCGATTCCGATACGGACTCGTGGATCGCTTCGCCAAGTTTCTGGATAAGGTTTTTGACCTTCTGGTTCAATGCCACCTCCGGACTGCCCTTTGTATGCAACCAACCACGCATCGGGTATTCCCGGCCTTACGCGACCGGCGGGAACGGCATTGCGGGTACTGCGACGTACCTTGAGGTACTTGTACAGAATACGCCGGAGCAGGGCGGGCCGCAATCATATTGCAGGGGAACCCTTTCAGGTGCCTAGACCGTCGTATGGTGATCGCCCCAGGCCACCTCAAGCCGCTTGGCCAGCTCCTCCACCGGCTTAACGCGCTTGGGTCCCCATACCAGAAAGCCCACCGAAGCGGCACAGAGGGCGCCTACCATCCAGAGAAAGTTCTTCATCTTTTTTGTCCCCTTTTTGCGCCAACTTTTCGTTAGATGCAACGGAACAGAACGGCGGCTATCGCAATACGGCGCTTTTTCAATGAACGGGCGTACGCTAAAGAAGCAGAGGACAACGCGTGACCGATATCTCCAGTGCTCGACACCTTCATATTGGTGCTTTCATCTTCCCGCGAATGGACCAGATCGACTTCACCGGGCCGTTTGAGGTTTTGTCGCAGGTCCCCAACTCGACCTTTCATGTGATCGGAAAGTCCAAGGAGCCAATTCGAGACATCAATGGACTCATTCTGACGCCGGAAGAAATTCTCTCCGAAGCGCCACAACTTGATGTGCTGGTCGTTCCGGGCGGCTACGGCCAGCAAGACCTGATGGATGACGAAGTGGTGCTTTCGTTCCTGCGGAAGCAAGCCGCCGGAGCGGAGTATGTCTTCTCCGTCTGTACGGGGGCCCTGGTCTGCGGAGCGGCTGGGTTGCTGAGGAATGTCCGCTCCACGACGCATTGGGCGTCGTTCGACCTGCTCCCCTACTTTGGTGCGATTCCAGTGGACTCGCGCGTGGTGGTCGACGGGAGGCACGTCAGCGCTGCCGGCGTGACTGCGGGAATTGATGGTGCGCTCACGGTCGCTGCTCTGCTGCGCGGTGATTTTGCTGCCCAACAGATTCAACTCATGATCGAGTACGCGCCTGATCCTGCCTTTCATAGCGGCACTCCGAAGACCGCTCCGACGGAGGTGCTGAAGGCTGCGCGGGAGCAGGGGCGGGAGATCCTTGCGGCGCGGCTTGAAACGGCGATTCGCGTGGCGCGGCGGCTGGAGATTGCGATTTGAAGATTCGGGGCAAAGGCTGTTGCAACGAGGCGCTGAACCGCTACACTTTCTAGTATGGATTCGGTTCGCTTCGGTCGAGCGCTTGGTGTAGGAGCCCGTGCAGCAGCAAAGACGCTGGTGACGGCGGTCGACGCTGCGACTGCGCCGAATCCTTCCGCCGGATCAGCAGGGACAGCCCAAAGAAGCGCGCCATCGCCCGCACCTACGCAGGTGGAGCAGCAGGCAAAGGCGTCAGGCACCCGCGTTGTGCAGCAGGCTGCACGGTCGGCGGTTCAGGCAAGGCAGACCGGGCAGGGATTGGTGCGCGGCGGCAGACGCTTTGGAGAGGCTGTCTGGAAGCCATTCATCAGGCTCTCGGGAGTTCTGGGGCTCGAACTGGCGGGTGTGTTTTTTGGGCTTTTCGCATTCTTTGGCGCCGGGTGGGCATGGAAGCTGCGCGGGAATTGGCATGAGACGGCCACAAATCATGATGCTCATGCGCGCTTTCTGGTCTGCGTGATGATGGCTGCCGTGTTCACGTATTTTCTTGTGAGCAGCTTTGTGAAGGCAAACCGCAGGGGCAAAGGACGATAGTTCGCCGACGCAACGAGTACACTACATCGTCATGCGAGAGTCGCCTAAAACCAGTTCTGGAATTCCTGTTGACCTTGTTTATGGAGCGGGGAGCCTTGAGGGTTTCGACGCTGCCACGGAGCTTGGCGATCCGGGGGAGTTTCCTTACACGCGCGGGATTCAGCCGACGATGTATCGCGGGCGGCTGTGGACGATGCGGCAGTACGCCGGCATGGGCGATGCCGAGGAATCGAACCGGCGATATAAATTTCTGCTGGCCAACGGAACCAAAGGGTTGTCCGTCGCCTTCGATCTGCCGACGCAGATTGGGTACGACTCCGACTCGCCGCTGGCGCTCGGCGAAGTGGGGCGGGTCGGGGTGGCGATCGATTCGATCGAAGATATGCAGCGGCTCTTCGATGGGATTCCGCTGGATACGATCTCGACCTCGATGACGATCAACGCGACTGCGGCGATTCTGCTGGCACTTTATGTCACAGCGGCGCGACGAGCAGGCGCGGATGTGAAGAAGCTGAGCGGGACGGTGCAGAACGACATTCTGAAGGAGTACATCGCACGCGGCACCTACATTTATCCGGTTCGCCATGCGATGCGGCTGGCGACTGACATCATTGCGTGGGCTGCGGTCGAGATCCCGGAGTGGAATACGATCTCAATCTCCGGATATCACATGCGCGAGGCAGGCTGCACGGCGGTGCAGGAGGTGGCGTTTACGCTGGCCGATGGCATGACCTATGTGCAAGCCGCGATTGACGTCGGGTTGGATGTGGATGCGTTTGCACCGCGACTGAGCTTCTTTTTCAACGCGCACAATAATCTGCTGGAAGAGGTGGCGAAGTTTCGCGCGGCGCGGAGGATGTGGGCACATATTATGCGCGATCATTTTGGCGCGAAGAACCCGCGAAGCTGGATGCTGCGGTTTCATACGCAAACTGCGGGGTCGACACTGACGGCACAGCAGCCGGAGAACAATATTGTGCGCAAGACCTTGCAGGCTCTGGCCTCGGTGCTGGGTGGAACGCAATCGCTGCATACGAACGGATTTGACGAGGCGCTGGCTCTGCCAACGGAACAGGCTGCGCGCATTGCATTGCGAACGCAGCAGATACTGGCGCATGAGAGCGGCGTACCACAAACGGTCGATCCCCTGGCAGGGTCGTATTACATAGAATCGCTGACCAATGAGATTGAACAGCGTGCAAAACAATACCTGGCTACGATTGCCGAATTTGATCGTGGAGGCAAGTACGGGATGCTGCGCGCCATCGAGCAGGGCTATGTGCAACGGGAGATCCAGACTGCTGCGTATGCCTACCAGCAGGCCATCGATGCCGGGAATGCAGTGGTTGTAGGAGTGAACGAGTTTGCCGCGGAACAAGAGGTTACAGTGCCGATTCAACAAATGGATGAGGCGCTGGAAGCAAGGCAGGTGGAACGAGTGAGGGCGCTGCGGCTGCGGCGCGATGCGAGCGTTCATGCCACTGCATTGCGGGGCGTTGAGGATGCCGCCAGAGACGGCAGCAATCTAATGCCGCGGATTTTGAATGCCGTCGAGAGCTCCGCGACTGTTGGCGAAATCGCCGATGTGCTGCGGGCGGTATTTGGGGAGTACCGGGAGTCGGTTACGGTTTGATCTTCGGGCTCGCTGACCTGCGGCGGTGCGGGCAGATTTCGAAGGCGGTTGAGTGCTATCGTTTGAGTGGGACACCTACGGTACACAGAAGGATTCAGACATGGCAGAGACAACGACAGAACTACGCAAGACTGCGCTGAATGCGGCACATCGCGCCACCAAGGCCAAGATGGTTGACTTCGGCGGATGGGACATGCCGGTGGAGTATTCGGGCCTGATCGCCGAGCATATGGCAGTTCGAACTGCGGTTGGGTTGTTCGACGTCTCGCACATGGGCGATATTCAACTGCGAGGGCCGGGGTCGCTGGCCGCCGTGCAGCAGCTTTGCATGAATGACGCCTCGAAGCTGGTGGAAGGGCAGGCGCAATACTCGGCGATGCTCTATCCGAATGGGACGTTTGTCGACGACGTGGTCGTCCATAAGCTTTCCGATAATGACTATCTGATCGTCATCAACGCAGGGACACGCGAGAAAGATGTTCAGTGGATTCGACAGACGATTGGGCGTATGCCTGGCGTCCACATCAATGACTTCAGCGACTATTACACGCAACTTGCCATACAGGGGCCGCGCGCGGCAGAGACGCTGCAAAAGCTGACCTCGACTGACCTGAGCACGATTAAAAATTACTGGTTTACCTGGGGACAGGTGTGCGGTCTGCACAACGTGATGATTGCGCGGACCGGCTACACCGGTGAGGATGGGTTCGAGATTTACGTTCCGTCTGACGTGCCGACCAGCGAGCGTGTGTGGAATGAAGTGCTTGCGGCCGGAGCAGAGTTTGGCATTCTGCCTTGCGGACTGGGTGCGCGGAACACGCTGCGACTGGAGTCGGCGATGGCGCTGTACGGCCATGAGATCTCGGACACGATCAATGTGCTGGAGGCAGGTCTGGGACGCTATGCGAAGCTCGACAAGCCGGAGTTCGTTGGCCGCGAAGCATTGCTGGAGATTCAAGCTGCCGGTGGACCCAGGCGCAAGCTGGTTGGGCTGGAGATGATCGAACGCGGGATTGGCCGGGACGGCTATCCGGTATTTTCTTTGGACGGCATCAAAATTGGCGATATTACCAGCGGATCACCAGCGCCTTTTCTGAAGAAAAATATCGCACTGGCCTATGTGCCTGTGGAATTTGCCGCTCTCGACACCGAAGTTGGGGTGGAGATCCGCGGCCAGAAGGTAAAGGCCAAAGTAGTGCCCACACCTTTCTACAAGCGTCCCAGAAAATAAATCAATACCACCAGCAAAGCTGATTCCAAGGAGATATATTGTGCAATTTCTCGTTCTGACTCGCCGAAAGATGGATTTGTTTCCTGCTGAGGCGTGGACGCCGGATCTGCTCGCCAATGAATCGCAGCGCGTGCGTGAACTCTACGTGGAGGGCATCGTTCGCAATATCTGGCGGCGGAAGGACATGCCCGGCTCAGCGATTTTATTTGAAGCAGCCACCGAGGATGAGGTACGTGCCGCCATGGCCAGCCTGCCCCTGGCCAAGCTGGGCATGCTGGAGATCGCTGCCCTGACCGAGTTGGAACCTTATCCCGGATTTGGGCCGCGCTAAAACAACTCGGCGGCACACTTTTTTCAACTCCGTACCCTCTACAATGGAAAGGGAGAAACCCCAAGACATGGCCTATCCTGCGAATTACAAGTACACCAAGGAACATGAGTGGATTGAAGTTGACGGCGCCAAGGGCACCGTCGGCATTACGGACTACGCGCAAAGCTCGCTGGGCGATATCGTCTTCGTCGACCTGCCCAAGGTGGGCGATACGGTCGAAGCGGGCAAGATCTTCGGGTCGGTGGAATCGGTGAAGGCGGTTTCGGACCTGTACGCTCCGGCATCGGGCACGGTGACAGCCATCAACGAAGAACTGGCCAACGCACCCGAAAAGATCAATGCTGACGCCAACAATACGTGGATGCTAAAGCTTGACCTGACAGATGGAGCAGAGAGCCATGGGCTTCTATCTGCCGCAGACTACGAAAAATTCATCAGCGAAGAGACCGGACACTAACGATGCGCTATCTGCCGAAGTCCCCTGCGGACCGTGAGGAGATGCTTGCCGAAATTGGCGCCGCGTCCATCGACGATCTGTTCTCGAGCATCCCTGCGGAATATCAGCTTAAACGCGATCTTGCGATTCCCCGGCAGCATGGCGAATCGGAGATTCTGGACCGCTTTCGCGCCTTCTCGGAGAACAACGCCACTGGCTATTCGAGCTTTCTCGGTGCGGGTGTGTATCGGCATTACCGGCCCGTCATCATCGACTCGCTGGTGCAGCGCGGCGAGTTTTTGACCAGCTACAC
>NZ_DATKQC010000378.1:0-5628 GCF_035532915.1 Edaphobacter sp. | reverse complement strand
CTACGGCGCGGAGTGTTCCAGGATCTGGAGCAACTCATCATGGGCATTGGAGACTATATCGACAAGCACAATCTCAACCCCAAGCCTTTCATTTGGACGGCAAAAGCTTCCGACATCCTCGAAAAAGTCACCCGCGCACGGGCCACGCTCGATAATCGACGATCTGCATGAGACACACCACTAGGATATCCACGAACTGGCGTGCTTTAGTTTCATCGAACGCTGGACCCACATCGTGTTTGATGTCGAGAAACAGGTCGTAGCGTCCGCGATCCTCAAAGCCCATGCGGTGAGGCAAGTTCCCAACCTCGTCCACGTCTTTATAGAGGTTCTCCACATCGAGCAGGATTTGCTCGATGTCGGCGTTTGCATCGTTCTTGCGCTCGATCAGTTCCTGTAAGCGCACATCCAAATCAACGTAGGCCGGATTCCGAGCTTCCTCGCGGCGAATGATGGTCTCGACATCCCGGATTATCTTCTCCGCCTTGTCCGCGCTGGACATCTTGCTGTAGCGCAAATTCTCAAGGTAACGCTCGTCAATGGCGATTTCCGGGAGATGTCCCAGGAAACTCTTGAGTTTGGCACACTCGCGGATGAGCTTGCGGGTCTTGGCGGCATAAAGCTCGGCGTCGAAGTCCGACCGCTTGAACTCCGTAAGGTAGACCTGGTAAATGGTCAGCAGCCATTCGTAGCGATCGCGCACTTCCGCTTTGGCAAGAATGGCGTGCGGCGAAAGCGCCTCGTAATTCTGCACCACGTCGCGGAAATCTTTCTCGAATTGCGTCTGGTCAATTTTCTGCAAACGCCGGACAATCTCAATCGAGCACTCGTAGCTGTCGTCCAGGGCAATACCATCAAACGGCTTCATCGCCGTTTCAATCAGACCCGGAAACAGAGTGGCGATCTCATCTGTGCTCTTGAACTCCGGCAGGTCCTCCGGTTCATAGGCGAGCGATTCCTGGTAATTCTTGAACACTCCGACGTAGTCGACCAGTCGGCCGAACTGCTTGCTCGTTCCTGTAACCGGATCGTCCCACGGTCGATTCGTTCGGGCGATCGCCTGAAGCAGGTTGTGGTCGCGCAGCGGGCTGTCGAGATACATGGTTTGCAGAATCGGCGCGTCAAACCCCGTGAGCAGCATGTTGCAAACGATGAGCAGCTTCAGATTATTGCCGAGCTTCTGCTCTTCCGGCGTGATGCGCTTCTTAAATTGTTTCAGCAGCGCTTTCAGGTCGCCGGACTCCATGTTGAAGTCCTTGAGTTTGTTGTACAGCTCCTCGCCTGCTTCCTTGCTGGTATTCGAAATGACAACCGCAATTTCCGACGAATCAAAATACTTCAGCAGTTCGTCGTAGTAGAGGCGACAACCTTCCTTGTCCACGGTGACGACCATCGCATTGCCGCCGGTGGGCTCGACCACCTCGCGGTAATCCTTCGCGATATCTGCCGCCAGCGCTTTGATGCGCGTGTCTGTCTTCAGAAACTCCTTCCAAGGCTGCACTTTCTTTTCAACCTTTTGTTTCTCCTCCTCGTCCAACTCCTTCGTGATGTCCTGATACCCGGCCTTGAGCTTTTCCTTATCGAGCCACAGTTCCGTTGGGCCGAAGGCGTAGCGCACCGGTTTCGTTGCTTCGTCCTTGATGGCATCGTCAATGCTGTAACGGTCGAGATACGCCTCCACCCTGCCATCTTTGACCGCGCCAAACTCCTTTTGGGTCTTCGGAATCGGCGTGCCCGTGAAGGCAAACCGTTTCGCGTTGGGAAACGCGGCCTTGAGGACGGAATGAAACTGGCCGTATTGCGTGCGGTGCGCTTCGTCGATCAGAATGATGACCTTTTCGCGGTCATCTGGCGTGACATTGCCATTAGCGCCAAAGTCCATTTCCTGGAACTTCTGGATCGTAGTAATGATGACCTCGGCGGGGCGGTTGGTGATTTTCTCCCGGAGTTGGCCAATGGTGAGAGGCTTCGTGGTATTGGGGAACAGGCAGTCCTCGAACGTGTCTCCAATCTGCGTCTTGAGATCCTTCCGGTCCACTACGATGTAGACTGTCGGGTCGCCCAGCTTTGGATGTGCGCGCAGCTTGTAGGCGGTGAACAGCATTGATAGGCTCTTGCCTGAACCTTGCGTGTGCCATGCAATGCCCTGATCGAGGTTGGTGTTAACGACACGGTCAACAATTTTGTTGGCCACGCGCAGTTGCTGATAGCGCGATACCTTCTTGATAACGCCATCGGGCGTGCGTTCGAACACAATCGCGTTCCGGAGAATGTCTAGCACGCGCGCTGGTTGGAGGAGACCGACAATGGTCTGTTTCATCTTCTCCACGTCATCAATCTGGCATGTGAGGATGACCTGTTCGACATTCCGGAGACGATGCGCGCCTACATCAGGGGTCGTCTGGAACAGATCGCGACCAGACCTGATGAACCGGAGGAACCAGAGGGCCCAGAACAGCCTGGAGACGCGTCGAAGGACGGATCGGACATTTCACGTGATGCCCAGCTGGCCCGCTGGTTCGAACCGCCTGCGAACCCGAGCCTCAAGCTTGACCTCCCGCCGCTTCACCTCTCCAATGAAGCATGGGAGAAGGCTGTGTCGCTCGCGCGGAAGCTGATGTGCGTGGCCCGGCGCCAGCCTTATCTGGCGCGCAGCGCTGTGTTGGGGTACTGCTACGCAGCTACAACCCATCGCTACGTAATCATCACAGGCGCAAACGACGCCGAGTACGGCAAGATGCTCTTCGAGCTCGTCGAGGAACTTCACCTCGACGGGCCGGCTCTTCGCTACGTAGGATTCCGGGCAGGGTCCCGGCGGACCGATGTGCCGGCCCTGGTCAGGGCATTCGGCCTTCCTTCAGCTCCTGACGACTACGAGACCGCCAACAACCTCGACAGCCCGGCCCGCCTGAATCACATCGGGATCCGGGTGTGCTGGGGGGATTCGCACCGCGCCAGCCCAGAATGGCATCAGGTCGCCGTTCTGGCCGCGGTCACTGAGTTGTGGCGCTGCGTCACCGGCACGAACGGGGTCCATCGTCCGCTGTAACGGCGGCCACGCGGATTCTGGCTGCCGGCAAGGAAAAGCTCTCAAAGGAAGTGGAAAACTACATTTCCAGCATGCGGTGAGAGCCGCGATGAGAAGCAGGCTGCAGGTTGCGAACCAAACTCAACTCGTGTGTTCAAATGCGCTCGAGTGCCCGATAGTGCAGCCCGGCGCAGCAAACCACGAGTTGAATTTGGTTGAATTAATAGAGGTTGGAACAGCGATAGTGAATCTCTAATTCCTGACCGACATGGGCAGAATGTCTGGGGAATCGCCATCGGCCGCCGCAACTGGCTTCACGTGAGAAGTAAAGAGGCTGGACCCAAGATCGCCGCCATCTTCAGTATTGTTGAGAGCTGTCGCAAGCTGGGCGTCCCCATTCGCCAGTATCTGGCCGATGTGCTGCCCGGCATGGCCGATCGCTCCATCCAGGAACTGGCCGGCCTCACTCCTGCGACCTACGCCGCCAAACTGGCAAAGCAGCCTATCCTCCGTCTGCCGGGTCCATCAACCATGGTGTTGGCCGAACGCACCTGATGTAATCGAGTGCGCCATCCCAATGCGGGGAGACGGTAACCTGGCCGACGAGGCCGTCGCTCGCGGCGTGCCACCGTTCAAATTCGTCGGAGTCTGGTGGCCTCACGTGAGCTTGGGGATGAGCCCCGCGTGGGCCGTCGGTCGGCGAGATGTGCGGCCCCTCAACATGCACAAACGGAATCATGTGCTCGGCCAGAGCCGAGATGCGACGGGCAGCCGCGATGACACGCAGTGCCGCCACGAGCCGCTCTTCGGCGGCAGTGATCAGGGTGGGGAGGAAGGTTGTCACACCTAAAGCGGCCAGTTGCCGGGCCAGCGCGATGACCATTTCGGGCGTGAGCGACTCAGCATTGAGGTCGCGCCCGCAATAGCCATTGACTTGAAGATCGATAAAGCCAGGCGACAGCCACCACTCCTCACCGGTGAGTGCGGGGACGATTGCCTGGACGATGCCATCTTCAACGACGACCTCCAGGCTCTCGCCGCTTGCCACGTCGCGTCCCTGGATCGACTGCCGACTCATTACGCCTCCCAGTCAGCGGCTTGTACCCTCAACCGGATTCGTAACTCGTTTTTAGGACAGAATCCCACAGCGGGTCCCCCCATTACGTCTCGGGCCAGCCTAGCAGCTGCCCGCTCGCGGTCCAGCGCACCAACCACCGCCTCAGCCGATGTCAATGACGATCACAGAGTAGATTCTCAGCGAAGGCACGCGGAAAGAGATCGCACGACCACCCCTCCAGTCAAGTGATTGATCGGAGCCGGGGGCGTCGGGCGAAAGGCTTCGGACTTTCTTGGCTCGCCTGCCGGTGGGCAGCGTCAGTTCCACCACCACATCCTGCATTTCTGGGGTGCGAACGTGATCATAGTTAAGCAGGTGCAACACCAAACGACTGGCAGCGGGCTGATGTACCAGCTCAATCGTGACATAAGGAGACGACACGTTAGTCAGCCGAACAGAGGGTGTTCCCTTCATCGCCGCCAAAACCCCGCTCCGGAGTTGATCGTTGTTGGCGGCGAGGTTCCAGTAATGCTGTTTCCGCCCGGGTCCCTGATGAGAAGCCTTCATCGTGGTGGGCGTAATGGCGGGGATGTATGTGACCTTGCCCTGGCCGAAGTTGTTTTGGACCGGCTCCCCGGGAACATTTGGCTCATCGGCGTCGGAACCCACCCACGCGGGCGCCGAGACACCGAAGCAGTCTTTGAGGCTAAAGTCGGGGTGCCGCTCGCGCCGCTCGGTGTAAAGCGAGGAGTGTCCGGTAGCGACCAGTCCCCCGCCCTGCCTCACAAAGCTTTGAATCTGCCGAACCTGAGCATCGCTGAGTGATTCCTGATCGGCGAGGAAGAGCACGCGGTATTTCGATAGATCGTTAAGATGCTGATCGAAAATGATATCGAACAGGAACGGCCCCTGAATTAGCATTTGGCTGGCGAGCATGAAACTGACCTGAGGACGGCCGCTGTTAAAGCCCATGCTGGAGAAGGAATAGAGGAGCGCTACATCGGCGACCGATTCCACCTCGCGGTAGAGGTCGAAATTGTGGCGGTAGAACTGAATATATCGGCGAGGTGCTTCGGGCAGATCAGGCACCGCATCGAAAATGCCGACCATCCCAAGGCATTGCCGGTTGTACGCCATGGATTCGGCCATCTGCAGCAGGCCGCCGCTGTTGGGGCGGTAACCCCAATTCCCTTCTGCTCCCCAGGTGTAGCAGAAAATCTTCTTCTTCAGGATGGATGCCGCTTTGAGAGTACGAATCTTGGAGATCAGCGCGCCGTCCGGGGTCACAGTGGCGTTGTCCCCTTCTTCCGTCCAGGCGACATCGATGGCGCCAAGCAGGCGCGGATAGTCCACTCCCTGTTCCCAGATTACGTTTCGACCGGAGATGCCGGTGGAAGGGTTGTTTTCGACCGCAATGGCAGGATTGATGGATCGGATCAGAGTTGCCATTTCGGCGTAGTAGGCCGTGAGCTGATGACAGCGAAAGTCTGCCCAGAGTTGCAGTAGTGGGTCATTGATTCGGACGGGGAACTCTTCGAGTTGC
>NZ_DATKQC010000377.1:0-18872 GCF_035532915.1 Edaphobacter sp. | reverse complement strand
GACTGCCCAGCGGCATTAAATAACCGATCCAACGGAGGATAAAAAGAAGTTTCGGCGGTTGCCGATCCCGTATTCCGTATCGCTCGAATATCGGAGAGGTACTGTTCAACGGAGTAAGATACGGCAGGCACTGTGACCCCATGATTTCATGCAAAGTTTAATGTTCACGATATCGGGTTTGATTCCCCAGTATAGGGGCCCTGATTTTGCTACCGTAATTTGGCCCCAGCTTGCCGACTAAATTTGGCCCCACCTGGAGCAACCGGCCTACCCTCTTTTCACGGAGGGCTAGGTGGACAGGAGAACGAAGGTGGAGCTATTCGAGCAGATTCGACGGGAGCATGAGTTTGGAGGGAGCAGCGTCCGTGCGGTGGCACGCAAGTTCAGCGTGCATCGGCGGATGGTCCGCCAGGCGCTGGCCAGCGCTGTACCACCGGAGCGTGTTTATAAGCCCCGCGAGTGTCCGCGATTGGGGCCGGTGATGCCGTTCATCGATGACATCCTGACCGCCGACCTGTCGGCACCGCGCAAGCAACGGCACACGGCGGCGAGGATCTATAAGCGGTTGCAGGTCGAGCGTCCAGACTTTCCGGTGGGCCAGTCGCGGGTGCGCGAGTATGTCAGCTTGCGCAAGCGGCAACTGGGGATGACCCGGCAGGAGGTGTTCATTCCGCAGAGCTATCCGCCAGCAGCTGAGGCGCAGGTTGACTGGTATGAAGCCTACGCCGATCTCGGCGGCGAGCGAGTGAAGTTGCAGGTCTTTACCATGCGCAGCATGTACAGCGGAGCGTCGTTCCATCGCGCCTATCCGCGTGCCACTCAGCAGGCTTTTCTGGAAGCTCACGAGCTGGCGTTCGCACGCTTTGGGGGTGTCTTTCATACGCTGCGCTATGACAACCTGACCAGCGCGGTGCGGCGGATCCTGCGCGGATACCGCCGCGAAGAGGCAGAGCGCTTCATCGCCTTCCGCTCGCACTGGCGCTACGCTGCTACCTTCTGCACACCCGGCGAGGGTCACGAAAAGGGCGGTGTCGAAGGCGAGGTCGGATACTTCCGCCGCAACCACTGGGTGCCGGTGCCCAGTGCCAGTAACCTGGCGGAGTTGAACCAACAGCTCGCCGTTGCCGCGATCGAAGACGAACAGCGGATCATCCATGGACGGACAGAGACGGTGGCGTATGCACTGGCTGCGGAGCGCGAGCGCTTGCTTCCGCCAGCGGCAGAGAGTTTCGACCTGGCTGACGTCAGTTTCCCGTTGGTCGATCGTCAGCGCTGCGTGCTGGTCAAGACCAGCGCCTACTCGACGCCGCTGCATCCGGGCACGGAAGCGGTGGTCAGGACCTACTCGGCCTACGTCGAGATATGGGCGCGTGGCAAGTGCGTCGCGCGGCACGAACGATGTTATCGCAAGCGTCAGCAGATCCTCGATCTCGAACACTATCTCGATGTGCTGGAGCGAAAGCCAGGTGCACTCGCGGGCTCGACACCGTTGGCACAGTGGCGTTCCCAGGGGCGATGGCCGACCAGCTACGACCTGCTCTGGCAGAGGATGATCGAACGCCTGGGCCGTCAGAACGGCACCCGCGAGATGATCTCGCTACTCGACCTAGGTCAGCATGCGGGAAGTGATCGACTCACCCATGCCATTGCTCAGGCCGTGGAACTGGGCTGCGCCGATGCCGCCGCAGTTCGCTATCTGCTCACCGCCCAAGAGCCGACGCGCAAGAAGCCCGACGCCATCGAACTTGGTCTGCTGGCACGATACGAACGCCCGCTGCCCACCCTCGAAGCCTACGACCACCTGCTCCAGGCGGGGGTGGCGCGATGAGCACCGTTCCCGCCTCTCTCCAGGAAGCTTCGATCCATGCGCATTGCAAGACGCTGCGTATCCCCACCATCGCCGCCCAGTACAGCCGCATCGCCGACCAAGCCACGCGCCAGGGACACTCTCACGTCCGCTATCTCGAAGCCTTACTCGCCGCCGAGGTCGAAGAGCGGCAGCAACGCAGGATCGCCTGGCGTCTCTCCGAAGCAAAACTGCCCAAGGTCAAGACTCTGGAAGACTTCGATTTCAACGCTTCCAGCGTCTCCACAACCCAGGTGCGTTCGCTGGCCGAAGGCAGCTACCTGGATCGCGCCGAGCCGGTCATCTTCCTCGGCGACACCGGCACCGGCAAGACCCACCTGATGACCGCCCTCTGCGTCGAAGCTTGTCGCCAGAACAAGCGCGTTCGTTTCACCACAGTCGCCGCGCTCATCAACGAACTGGTCGAAGCCAGCCACAACAGTCAACTCAGCCGCTCTCTCGCGCGATGGAAGAAGTGGGACCTCATCGCCCTCGACGAGATGGGCTACGTCCCCCTGGCAGAGGTCGGAGCCGAGATGCTCTTCCAGGTCATCGCCGATCGGGCAGAGAAGGCCGCCGTCATCATCACCACCAACCTGCCGTTCTCCGAGTGGTCGTCGGTCTTCCCCAACACCCGCCTCTGCAAGGCGCTGCTGGACCGCATCACCGATCGTGCTCACATCCTGGAGACCGGAAGCGAGTCCTACCGGTTCCGCCGCACCATGGAACGAAAGAAGAAAACCTGATTCAGGTGGGGCCAGATTTCACCGTCGATTTACTCCTCCTCCGCTACGCTCCGGAGGAGCAAATCGAACAACAATAACTCATTCCAAGGTGGGGCCAATATTCACCGGCACAGTGGGGCCAAGTTTCACTGACAGAAGCAGACCCTGTGTTGCATCGGAAACGAGGCGGAAAAATGCATAAAAATCTTCAAAATAGTTGTTTCCGGTCTTCCAGCTCGCCTGCAGGATTTGTATTTCAAATGGCGGAAGACGGCACTTTTTAGAATTTATCAACAACTTAGAGCATTTTCATGGTTGCTATAGAGTGCCGAAGCGGGTTCTGAACCATGCTTCGGCATTCTCTGGAGTAAGTTGTGGCAACAATTGGGAGAGGGCTTCGTCCAGTGCTTCTTTGGTTCGAGACTTGGCGGAACGAAGCAGCAATTTGAGTTTGGACCAAGCTTTTTCAATGGGGTTCAGGTCGGGCGAGTAGGGCGGAAGGTAGAGCAGTTCGGCCCCTGCCGCCGCAATCCTTTCGCGCACCCCTTGCGCCTTATGGGCGCTGAGATTATCCATCACCACCACATCGCCGGAGCGCAACTTGGGACACAAAACATGGTCTAGATAGGCCAGGAAAATATCGGTGTCGGTGGGTTCCTCGATGCTCATGGCCGCAATCATTCCGCGGCTGCTCATGGCCCCCAGAATAGTCAGGATTTTCCAGTGGCCCTGGGGCGCGGCCTCATGGATGCGCGCTCCGTCCCGGCTGCGGGCATAGAGCCTGGTCATTGAGGTGGTGACCCCACTTTCATCCAGATAAATCAAGCGTTCCGGCGAGGTCGCGCGGATTTTTTCAAGGAACTCGGCGCGCCGTTTTTGGTTGGCTTCCGTGTCCCGCTCGGCTGCGTGGAGCGACTTTTTTTCAGCCGGAAATTCATCCGCTTCAAGCGCAGCCACAAATAGGGAGTGCTGAAGCCAAACCCGGTCTGCTTTTTCAGCGCCGACTGCAACTCCCGCAGCGTCCATTCGGCGTTGTCTGTCAACAGCCGGGCCAGCACTTCCTCGTTGAGTCGGCTGCGCGGACCGGGCCGGTAGGACCGCCGTTCCACTTGACCGCTGCGCCTGCGGGCCGCGGAAATCTTCCACGCCCAACCTCGGCTCACGCCAAAGCGCGCGGCCAACTCCGCCAGGCTGGCCTCACCTCGGTCGTGAGCCTCCAGCAGCTTCCTTCGCAGATCATCCGAATATGCTCGCGCCATGGCATCTCATGTCGCGGATCATCGCCTCTGCTACTCTACACCATCAGATAATATGCTCTAGAGACTCGGGTCTCCACCAAAATGCCCGACCTAGTATAAGGTTTTTTCGAACATCACCGGATTTATGGCTTCACAGGATCAACATTAGAGTTCTTCCCGGGGTATCTGCGTATAGGTTGGATTTCTCCGTGGATGGGTGGGTGGATTCGAGGATCCAATTGTGATTTCTTTCCTCTCTCTCGCTTTGCCCACTGCGACTGAACTTTGCCGACTCCATCCTCTCGTTTCCGCCCCCGGCAAGCTTCTGCTCCCAATACTCCTTCGAGCGGTGCAAATTTCCCCTCGAACATTTAGCGCATGTAGCTGAAAGTCGGCATCGCACCAGTCTTCGGTATCGCAAGCAGGTAAGCAATGCGCGGAGCGTGGCCGGTTCATTTGTACTGAATCCGGTGATGACGCTCAACGCAGTTCAGGCAGAACGCACTGCCTATATTCAATCGGAATCGAGAATCTCTCTCTAAGCCTCGCAAGGTACTGATTGGCTTCTGGATCAAGACGCGGTTCGCCTACAATAAAGAGCTTTTCCGGTTCTATGCCGCTCAGCCAATAGGAGTATTCGAGGATCTGTGCCAGTCCTTCCCGGATGCAAGCGCGGGCGGAGAGTGATGTCTTGATCTCGTAAAACCACAGGTGGCCCTCCTCTGGTCTCACGACAACATCTACTTTCCCTGTCGCGGCCTTCCACTCGGTGGTGACGTTGTTTTCGCCATGCTCGTGCTGCAACTCTTCGTAAAGCAGAGATTGGAGTTCGTTATGGCGCAGATCAATATTCAGAATTCTCTCGGCCAGCGATGCCGTGGCATAGCGCCGCTTGATAGTGCAGCCGGGCCGGAATGGGACATCGACCGTATCTACAATCAATGTTGGAAACTCGTCGCGACCTTCAACGAATTGATACATTGCAAGAAGTCGGTCGAGATCGTCCACGATGAGGTCGAGGTCGATCGAATCTGTGGGTTGCATCTTACCTGCGAAAACAAACATCCCTCGGCGAACCAAATTCGGCCTTATTGAGGTAATTGGGCGGTCTGAATCTCTTCGATCGTTCCTGTCCCATTCCCACATGGACATGTCGGAGTATTCTGCCGAATGCAAATCGATGAACTCGTTGAAGCGGCGAACACTTGTCAATAATGCTTCTTCTGGATTGGGTAGCGATCGACTTGACTCAAACGAGAACGCGACTCCGTGTCGAAACATTCCTGGCTTATCGGTACCCACATTGAATTGCAATTCGCCGCGGCCACCGTAATGGTAGGCATATTTTTCACCAAAAGTCGTTTGTGGGCTAAAGATCGAATTGCCGGCCGAGCGTGAGAGGCCTTTGAGACCCTTCCGAATTTCTTGGAGGTGGCCGATTCCTCGTCCCTGCGCCCGTTTCTCAATCTCTGCAATTATTTCTGACAGCGACACGCTCTCTCCCCTCGCGACCGCGAACCTCGCATTCACGGCGCCTACGAAGATTAACACCCTACCTCCGACAGGGTATCGAGCAGAACCGACGAATCTCCATCACGCCTTTTCAGAAATCACCGCTCACTCGCCTCGGGAAGGTTTATGCTTGGTTCTGTTTACGGCGACAATCTGCAATGTCTCAGACGCGGTAAACCGCGCTGAGGTCCGTGGCGATTCTGAACCGAACCTGTGCGCAGATTGTCGGGCCAAACAACGTTGAGTTATGGCAATCAAAAAATCTGATCTCTATACATCTCTCTGGGCTTCTTGCGATGAGCTGCGCGGCGGCATGGATGCCAGCCAATACAAGGACTACGTCCTGTTCATGCTATTCATCAAGTACATCTCCGACAAATATGGCAATTCGGATGATTTCGCGCCGCCGGTAGTCATTCCGAAGGGCGCCAGCTTCAAAGATATGGTTGCCCTCAAGGGCAACAGCGACATCGGCAACAAGATCAATACGCAGGTCATTCAGCCGCTTATCGACGAGAACCCCCGCCTGGCGCGCAGCGACTTTCCAGATTTCAACGACCCGAACAAGCTCGGGGAGGGCTCCTCGAAGGTCGAACGTCTTTCCAATCTCATCTCCATCTTTCAGAAGCCGGAGCTGGACTTCTCGAAAAACCGCGCTGAGCACGACGATATTCTAGGCGATGCCTATGAATTCCTGATGCGGCATTTCGCTACGGAGAGCGGCAAGAGCAAAGGCCAGTTTTACACGCCTTCCGAAGTCAGTCGCATCATGGCGAAAGCGATAGGGATTTCTCCCGCGAACACCAAAGCCTCAACGACCGCCTATGACCCGACCTGTGGATCGGGTTCACTTCTACTCAAGGTCGCGGCTGCGGCCGGGCGGCGTATTACGCTCGAAGGCCAGGAAAAAGATGTGACCACTGCCGGTCTCGCGCGCATGAACACGATCCTGCATGATTTTCCGACCGCAACCATTCTCTCGGGCAACACGCTGTCCGATCCTAAATTCAAAGACGGCGAAAAGCTCCGCACCTACGATTATGTCGTTGCCAATCCGCCGTTCTCCGACAAGACCTGGTCTACCGGCCTCATTCCGGAGAAGGACAAATACCAGCGCTTTACCTGGGGCGTGCCGCCCAAGAAGCAGGGTGATTACGCGTACCTGCTGCACATCATTCGCTCGATGAAGAGCACCGGCAAGGCTGCGTGCATTCTGCCGCATGGAGTTCTCTTCCGCGGCAATGCTGAGGCTGTCATTCGCCAGCAGCTTGTGTTGTCCGGCTATCTCAAGGCCATCATCGGCCTTCCGCCGAATCTCTTTTACGGTACCGGCATCCCGGCGTGCATTCTCGTACTCGATAAAGAGAACGCCACCGCCCGCAAGGGCATCTTCATGATCGATGCCTCCAAAGGCTTCATGAAGGATGGGCCGAAAAACCGGCTCCGCGAACAGGATATTCATCGCATTGTGGATACCTTCACGCGGCAGGATGAGAGCGATCCACGCTATGCGCGCATGGTTCCGATATCAGAAATTGCCGACGCCAAAAATGGCTACAACCTCAATCTGCCTCGCTACATTGACAGCACAGAACCGGAAGATCTGCAGGACATCGACGGCCATCTGCGCGGCGGCATCCCGGTGCGGGACATCGACGATCCCGTCCGGCTGAAATCGTATTGGTCGATCCTTCCAGGCGTCCGGGACGCCCTGTTTGAGTCTGCTGGCCGCCCCGGTTACTGCCAGTTGCGGGTGCCGATCCGCGACATCAAGGCGACGATCTTCGATCATCCCGAGTTTGCGGCTTTCCAGAAAACGACCGATCAGCTTTTCGACCAATGGAAGACGGCAAATCAGCCGCGGCTCGATGGCTTTAAAAAGGATGGCCATCCCAAGCAACTCATCGAAGCGATCTCCGAGGATTTGCTCGCCACATTCAAGGCTGCGCCGCTCCTCGATGCCTACGGCCTCTATCAGCACCTGATGGACTATTGGGCCGAGACCATGCAGGACGACTGCTACCTGATCGCATTCGATGGGTGGAAAGTGGGCGCACAGCCGCGTGAGATTGTTCAGGTCAAGAACAAGGAAAACAAACTCGCCTGGCCGGAAAAGCATGATTTCAAGCGCGGCAAGCGGCGCTTCAAGTCTGACCTGATTCCCGCTGAGATTCTCATCGCCCGTTACTTTGTTCCGGAGCGCGACGCTATCGCCAGCCTCGAAGCGGAACTTGCCGCGATTGAGCAGCAGCTTGATGAAAAACGTGAAGAGCAGAGCGGCGAGGAGGGGCTTCTCAACGAAGTCATCGAAGGCGAAGGCGATAAGCAAAAAATCGCACCCAAGGACGTTAAGGCGCGCCTTAAGGAGATCGGCAAAGACCCCGATTATGCCGACGAGTGCGCGGCGCTCCAGGAGTATGCCACGCTTCTTGACGAAAAGGACTCGATCAAGGACCGGCTCAAGACTGCCGAGGAGGAATTGGAGACGAAGCTCGGCGCCAAGTATCCCAAGCTCACCGAGGACGAGATAAAGGCGCTTGTGGTGGATGACAAATGGCTCGCGAGAATCGCGGACGGCGTCCAGAGTGAACTCGACCGTGTCTCGCAGAACCTGACGGGCCGCATTCGCCAGCTTGCTGAGAGATACCAGATTCCTCTGCAGAAGCTAAGTGCTAACGTGGTAGCGCTCAGCGAACGCGTCGAAGGTCACCTTCGGTCAATGGGGGTGGACGAGCTATGAGACATGAAGCCATTCCAATTGGATGGATGAAGGTGCCACTCGCACACATTTGCGGTCGGATCACGACCGGAAAGCTTGATGCGAACGCGATGGTTGCTGACGGTGAATATCCTTTCTTTACTTGTGCAAGCGAAAGCTTCTGGATCAATCGGTATGCCTTCGATTGTGAAGCCCTTCTCGTTTCCGGCAACGGCGCAAATGTCGGTTATGTTCACTATTACAATGGAAAATTCAACGCCTATCAACGGACATACGTCTTAAGCGAATTCTCAGCCAATGCGAGATTCTTAAGGTATTTTCTTGATGAGAATCTCAAGCGTCGAATCCGTATCGAAGTGAATGCAAGCAATACTCCGTACATCACGATGAGCACGCTCACTGAAATGAGCGTGACACTACCGTCCGACTCAAAGGAACAGAATGATATCGCGGAGGCTCTGTACGATGTTGATGCACTTGTGGATGGACTCGAGCGGCTCATTTTCAAGAAGCGCGACCTCAAACAGGCCGCCATGCAGCAGCTCCTCACCGGTCAAACCCGCCTGCCGGGTTTCACGGCTGATTGGGTATCGAGGCCTTTCGGTGAGTTGGCAAGTCCGAGCAAGCAGCGTGTAGACCCAAGTCGGAGTGTGCAGCCCCTTTACTGCGTTGAGCTTGAACACATTAAATCTGGAGCTGGACGGCTAGTCGGCTCCGGAGCAACTAAAAACACGTCATCACAGAAGTCCATTTTCGAAAGTGATGACATTCTATTCGGTAGGCTTCGAGCCTATCTCAAGAAATACTGGCTCGCAGACCGCAGCGGGGTTTGTTCAACTGAAATCTGGGTACTAGAGGTGAACCGTGCGTTCGCGGTGCCATCTTATCTTGCACAGATAGTTCAACTCGACGCTTTCATCCAGGCAGCAAGTTCATCCTATGGGACTCACATGCCTCGTTCGGACTGGAATGTCGTTAAGAGGTTTGAAATTTTCCTGCCTGATTTGGACGAGCAAACCGCAATTGCGAACGCGCTTTCAGACATGGACGCAGAGTTGGCCGCACTAGAGCAACGCCTCGCCAAGACCCGCGACCTGAAACAGGCGATGATGCAGGAATTACTCACTGGCAAAACGCACCTGGTCGCTCCGGAGGTTGCGCATGCCTGAGCAGCCGCGCTCCGAGCGCCGTACACAGAACCGTGTCATCGACTTGTTTAGCGACAAGCAGCGCGCAGAATACCTCGGCTATCGATATCTTGGTGACTGGAACAAACGCCCAAACAACCGCTGCATCGAAGCGGAACTGCTGTGCGCCAACCTCACAGAGTGCGGCTATTCCCCGGCTCATATTTCTGCCGCCGTGCAGAAACTGATGGCTGCCGCCGACGCCACAGGCGTCACGCTTTACCAAGCCAACATGCGCACGTATCAACTTCTGCGCTATGGTATCCCTGTTCAAATCGCCGTCGGACAGCCGCACGACACGGTTCACCTTATCGACTGGGAACATCCGGAGAAGAACGATTTTGCTCTCGCCGAAGAGGTCACGCTACGAGGCGGCTATGAGCGCCGACCCGACCTGGTTCTCTATATCAACGGCATTGCCGTGAGCGTCATCGAGCTCAAAGGCAGCTCTGTGGAAGTGGGCGACGGCGTCCGCCAACTCATCACCAATCAGGAAGAAATCTTCAACAAGGACTTTTTCGCCACTGTGCAGTTCGTGTTCGCAGGCAGCGACTCCCAGGGGCTGCGCTTCGGCACCGTCACCACGAGGGAAGAGTTTTTTGTTGAATGGAAGCCATCCAATAGCGCGGAACTCACACCCGGGGCGTTGCTCGACCGGCCGCTGGCTGAGATGTGCGCGAAGTCCCGACTGCTCGACCTTATCCGCAACTTCATCATCTTCGACAACGGCATTAAGAAGGTCCCGCGCCCACATCAGTATGTGGGTGTGAAAAAGGCGCAGGAGCGCGTCCGCAAGCGCGAGGGCGGTGTCATATGGCACACGCAAGGGAGCGGAAAAAGCATCCTGATGGTGTTGCTTGCCAAGTGGATCATGGAGCACGACCCGGAGGCTCGCATCCTGGTCGTCACTGACCGCGACGAGCTGGACAAGCAGATTGAAGGCGTGATGAAGAACGCCGGTGTGATCGGGGAGAATTCGCCTTCGCCACGAATAACCTCGCGGGCCGAGTTCGTGACCAAGCTCGGCGACACGACGCCCCGGCTGCTGTGCGCTCTGATTCACAAATTCGACCCTTCCGACTTGAAGGGTGAACCGCCGCCAGTGCATGGGCATTTCTATGTTTTCGTGGATGAATGCCACCGCACGCAGGGTGGCGACATGAATCACCAGATGAAGCGTTGGCTCCCTCACGCGGTTTTCATCGGCTTCACGGGCACACCGCTGCTACGCAAAGACAAGCAGATGACGCGCGACGTCTTTGGTACCTACATCGATACATACAAGTTCCACCAGGCCGTCGCAGACGAGGTCATCCTGGACCTGAAGTATGAGGCCCGCGAAGTTCCGCAGCGGATTACCTCGCAAGCAGCCATCGATGCCTACTTCGCTCAAAAGACGAAGGGGCTGAATAATTTTCAACGCGCTGTCGTCCGCAAGACCTGGGCGAACATGGAGAAGTTGATGAGTGCCGGCGAGCGCAAGCAGCGCATTATCGCCAGCATCATTGAGGATTTCACCCTGAGGCCCCGCCTCAATAATGACCGGGGTACGGCGCTTCTGGTCGCGGCCAGCATCTATGACGCCTGTCATTATTACCGGCTTTTCCAGAACGCGCCTTTCGGCACGTATTGCGGCATCATCACATCCTATGAACCCAACCACAATGCCATCTCTCGCGAGCCCAAGGAGAGCGACGAGAGATACAAGTTCGATACTTACACGAAGCATGTTCTGAAGAATGGCCAGATCACGAAAGTGTATGAAGACGAGGCCAAGCGTCGTTTTATCGAAGAGGCTGCGAACCTCAAGTTGCTCATCGTGGTGAGCAAGCTATTGACTGGGTTCGATGCGCCGAGTTGCACCTACATCTATCTCGACAACGAGCTACACGATCACAATCTTTTCCAGGCCATCTGCCGGACCAATCGGCTCGATGGCGATGATAAGGACTTTGGCTATATCGTCGATTTCAAGGAACTGTTCGGCGACGTGCAGGAGGCGATCGCGGTGTACAGTTCTGACGAGTTGGACATCGAAGAGGGCGGAGCAGGGGACAATAACGTCCAGCTCAAGGATTGGCTAGTCGAAGGCAAGAAACAGCTCGATCTGGCCCGCGAGGCGCTGCGCTACCTATGCGATCCCGTGCCGCCCCCGCGTGACATAGAGCAATATCTCCATCACTTCTGCGGAGACGCCGGTAATCCGAACGCGCTTGCGGAGACCGAGCCGCTGCGTGTCTCTTTCTATAAAGCCGTAGCCAAATTCGTTCGCGCCTATGCTGACCTGGCACAGAATCTTAGCGACGCGGGCTACTCCGACGCCGAGATAGCGGCGTTACAGAATGACGTCGAGTTCTATGGTGACATCCGCGCCGCAATTAAGAAACATTCCGGTGAGGAACTCGACATCAAGCCTTACGAAGCGGACATGCGGCACCTCCTGAACAGTTACGTTCGAGCGGACCCCGCTGCCGATCTGGGCAACCTCAATTCGCTCTCGCTGACCGAGGCCATCATTGATACCGGCATCCATGATGCGATTGCGCGCAAACTCAACGAGAAGGGCAAGCTCTCCCGCAATGCCATCGCTGAGGGGATCATCAATAATGTGCGCAAAACGATCATCCGGGACCAGCTAACCGATCCTCGCTTTTACGCCGAAATGTCGAAACTGCTTGAAGACCTGATTAAGCAGAGCCGCGCCGACGCGGTGGCGTACGAGGCTTTTTTAAAGCGTGCGGAAGATTTGGTGAAGTGCCTAGCGCAGAAGGGTGGTGGGGATCACCCAGCAATCTTGAACGGACTCGCAAGCGCGATCGTATTGTTCAACAATCTGGCCAGCATCCCGGCAACTACGTTCCAATGCCCAGCAGACGATCAGGCCAAGGCAAAACTTGCGGTCGATATCGATCTGACTATGCGCGAAAACGCTCCCGCGGGGTGGAGGGGAGATGATACCCGAGAAAAGCAAGTGCTGAACGCCCTCTTTCCGCTGATGTCGCGTGACCGGCAAGCGACGCAAGCAATCTTCGACATCATCAAGAACCAGCCTGATTACCTATGAGCGAGAGGATCCAAATCGGTGATGTTTCAATTCTTGTCAGCCGAAAGGCGGTCAAGAATGTTCATCTGTCGGTGCATCCGCCGAATGGACGGGTGACGCTTGTAGCTCCAAATACGACGCGTCTCGAAGTTGCCCGCGCCTATGCGATTTCGAAGCTCGGCTGGATACGCGAGCAACAATCCAAACTTCATAATCAGGCTCGCGAGGCACCGCGCGAATTCGTAGAGCGGGAGAGCCATTATGTCTGGGGACGACGCTATCTCTTGAGTGTCTACTACCGAGAGACGAAGCCGTTCATCTCTCTCGACCACAGGCGAATTAATCTCACAGTGCGGCCTGGCAGCGGTCCTCAAAAGCGTGCCGAAGTGATGCACGAGTGGCATAAGTCGCTAATGCACCAAGTAGTGCCGTCACTGATTCATAAGTGGGAGCCGAAGTTGAAGGTGACTGTGGAACGGTATTTTCTGCAAAGAATGAAAACGAAGTGGGGGAGCTGCAATCATCGTGCAGGCCACATCCGCTTGAACACACAGTTGGTCACGAAGCCGAAGGACTTGCTCGAATATGTCATTGTCCACGAAATGGTCCATCTAATAGAGCCGAGCCATAGCGATCGCTTTCTGACCATCCTTGAAAAGCATTATCCAAGTTGGCGGGAGGCTCGGGTCGAGCTCAACGAATTGCCGCTAGCCGCGGAAGCGTGGAGCAGATGATCGCCATATAGGTACATTGCCAAACCCGGATTGAGAGAGGTGGCAGGCAGATTTGTTGAGCTCGACAGGGGAATACTTAAATGCCTCGAGGCATGGATTCAAATACGGAACTCGCATCCGGCTTTACTGTTTCGCAATACCTCAAGCTGCGGCCTAAGTTGTCCGCCTCGTTAGGGTTAATATGGGAGCCGACCTTACGCGAGCGAGTCTCGAGAGAGCGGCGACCTCCTTCGCGCTCAGCCGCTTGAAAAACTGTGGCGGCTGAAAGAAACCAATTCGGTTTCTAATCGTACTAAGGTCGACCGCGGGCGTGATCGCGCGGACTTCAACTAAGAGAATCGCACATCCGTTCCTGCAGCCCTTGAAGTATTCATCAAACTCGATGCGTGAAATCCCGATCCGGCCCCAGTATTCGGACCAAATCCCGCCAAGATCCCCAACGTGGATACGCTGGACACGTGCGTTTCCCTCTATTCTGGCGCTTGGTGCCTTCGAATAGAGCCAAACGCGGGTACCGGCCTCAACTCGAACTCGTCGGCGACGAAGCTCGACGGTTTTCCTGCCCTCGAGAATCGCCTTGGTGTAGCCGGGGCGCAGTGAAATTAGGATGTCAGGACAGTCGGACACTTCCTTTTCCCTCCTCAATAATGATCGACCCAGTTGCTTCCTCGATTTGCCGGGCCGTAACGAAATTGGTACCATCGGCGCAACCCAATTCCCGAAGACGCGACAACTCAACGGGGCATTCAAAACGGAACAGCTGGTTAAAGAAGGTCAGCCCCACCTTGTTCCGTGAACTCATGTTTCTGACCTCCTCAGAACTCAAAACTCCGCGCCGACTCGTCTCGATGCCGATTTCCGAATTCTCCTTAACCGCAGTGCGGGTGATCTGCGCGGCAGCAATCGCTGCGCCGCGCCCGCTGTTGCTGCCAATTGATTCATAAAATAGAATCACGGCCCCCGGCACAAGCACAGACAGAGCCCGGGGGGTACTGACGTACAGCTTCTCCCCGAGTACGGAAGCCTCTGGCGCAGGAAACAGGGGGCGCTGCTTCGCAGTGTCGAGAAGCTGATCCGCGTAAGGGCGTTGAATCGGAACTACAACGACTGGTCGCTTGGGAATCACGAGGATCGCAGGGCCAAAATGGGATTCAAACTCCTGGAGTGAAATCGCTTGCACTGAAGTGCCATCCATACAAATTGCGATAGCCGTGTCCGGACCCGAATATTCGGGAGGGCTCGTGGGTAAAGCGAAACCAAACAAATCCAACAACTCAGACCGGGCAGCTCCCCAAGAAGCGGGTGTAAGGATCTTGCCCAGACAGTACTTGTGCAGGGCGGTCCCCCCATCCGGGGCTGTGAAACCCTTGAAACCCTGACCCCTTGCATACTCAATTGCTTCGCGGTTCGCGCGTCCTCGATTAAGCACCACACACGCTGGACGGGCGAAACAAGAGTCCCTAAACATTGTGTCGAGAAGCACATCACACGCCAACTCCCCGACTGAGCTATCGGGGTCCAGCCCCAGCCATGCCACCGTTGAGGATTTAGGACCCCGGCTCGCGTCCCATGCTGCAAATCCGACAATCTCGCCGGCTACAGAGACGACGACCCGATGACGCGGACAGGCAGACTGGCCGGGCTCAACAGCGCTCGCCGCCTGCCTATCCGTCATAGAACACGTCTTGAGGAAGCTCTCCGCCTCCTGCCTCCTTGCTTCCTCTAGTTCGGAAACCTCAATAACTACTCCGTCTGGGGACTCTGCGAGAGCTTGTGCAGCAGTCCACTGTGAAGGCATGTAAAGTTCCGCCAACTCCGCCGGACCTAGCACCTCTATACCGTAAAGGTCCCGCAAGGCTGTCCGCTTTCCAAGAATCCACTCGTCGCTTGTAACGAATCCTGCGGCCTTGTGATAGATCATCGTCGCAAGGTGCGTCAGGTCCGACCGATCGCGCTCCCGCAATGATCCGGAAATCGCACGTGAAGGAAAAACTATTTCCGCCAATTGCCCCCTCAGGCTGTTAAGGAAAAGCGCCGGTACGCGAGTGAACTGAGGCAGACTCATCGCGAGTTGGAGTACCGGATCAGGTTCCTGCTCCCGGGCAGCACGCGAAAGCTCCTCGACGAATTCCTGCGCGACAAACAGTCGAAGAATTCCGCTCATTGAGGCTGTCATTAAGCGCTTCGCGTATTCTCCACGAGGCCGGTTCTTGAGAACATCCAAAAGCACATTGACGTCCAAAGCGAATATGGGATGTTCGGGTTTTGGATGCTTGGGAAGGGAAAATGCCCGGGCCCCTTTCGGACTGCTGAACAGCGTTGGGCTGTTGAGCTCACGTCTCCGAATATTAATCATGCGCCCGGTTGTAACGCCTCCACTCACGGTCCTAATCTCCACAAAGCCCATGCGCTCCCAGAACACATTGGCGGGGAGATCAGCAGCTACCCGAGCGCTTATCGTAATGTAATACTGCTCCTCCGCTTCTGAAACTAAGGCTTCGATGAGCTTTTGGCCGATATCGCGTCCTCGGAACTGAGGCATCGTATAAATCTGGAAAACTCGGAGGTGCGGGAATTTTCCACCAAACAACAGATGCCCCGCATAATATTCCTGCCCAGCAACATCAACAGTCGCGACGTACAACTTCCCCTGAGCAGCCGCTTCCGCGTACGCAGATCGGGGCAGAAAACCCAGCAGGTCGCGCTGTGCGTCCCCCTGTTCCTGGACGAGGCCGCAATAGCGATTTACTTCCGCAGGACGCTTGTGAATCTTAGCCATTCAGCCCCCACGTTAAGACGATTCCATCCGCACGCATCGTAAGCATCGCCACTTCAAGCTTCGCGAGGCCACCCTGCGTCTCCTCGAAAAGTGCGCGATAGCGCGGGAAATCTGGAAATGCGAGCGCGACCACAGCCTTCGGATACTTCGTTTGCAAGCGCATGACTTTGAGCAGTGCGTGCGAGCAGCACTGCTGCGCCTGATTGGTCGGATTGGTGGGTTTCACTTCCTCAAAGCGGCGTGGATCGCGGTAGCTCTTTGACGGATACCCCTTGACTTCTATAAGCAGCATCCTGCCGCCTCGACTAGCCTGGAGGTCCACCCCCCGCTCTTTAGAGCGCGTATCTGCCTTACCAGTTATCATCCACCCTTCCCTAGAGAGGCAGGCGGCAATCGTCTCGATGATGTTACCCTCCCAATACCAATCCTGAGTGATATCTATTTTCCTCTCCTGACCAGTCTAGATTCCACCACGGAAGGTCTCCGGAAGTCGCCGCTTCTCACTGTGTCTTTCGAGACCCAATTTGCGCATGTCCGAATTGCCGATTGCCGCCGAAATTCTGAACTCGTAATATCCTCGTTTGCCAAGCTCTGTGATTGCTCTTTCGCGGTTGTCGAACTCCTGGTTACGCATGCGCACATTAAGGTCTCCGACGATTCGCTCTTCCAGAACCCATCTACCTGTGGTCAGCGGAACCGCCGCTCCGGGAAAATTATCCGACCAAGTGAGCAGCCGGTGCTGATTATCGCGTGAATCCTGCCACATGCAAAGGTACTGTTTAGGGGCCGGCAGCGTCGGCGACCCTCTGGCCTTCACTGGCTTGAGTGACCGCCGTGGGACGACAGCAGCGACATCCTTTTTCCTCTGCTGCCGCGCAGGCATGCTGGTTGGCCTGAGCACTCCCATCCTGATCAGGGTGTTTATTGCTTGCCGCGATACCAGAGTCTTCTCGTACTTCTGAATGCCATCGTCAGTGACCTTGGGCGGTGAATGCTCTTGTCCGCCGCTGGCGGGACGGGCGAATGCATCATTTGACGCGCTGTAGACGAACCGATTATCGAGCAGCATCGATCGTCTGCGAAGCTTTTCCTCCTTAGTCGCCCGGCGGATGTCTGTTGCTCGCTGAACCGCTGCCTTTGATCGCTTCTTACGCTTGTTTGCTTTCTGGCCTGGCATCGGAGTTCCTTACCCTCAAAGTGGCAGTTAAATTATGACCGTGCTGTTTTCTATGACGCGCCAGATTCGCGCGGCGGAGACCGGTTCGCGCTTGAAGAAGAGGTACAGATTCCAGAAGGTCCGGCTTCGACTGACGGATCAGATCGCGCTTGTCCTGATCCTCCTGACCGGTATACCGCGCCAATGTGGGCCTCAGCCTTTCCGGCAGGTTAGCCTGGTCGATGAACTTCTCGAGTTCTGCCATCGGCAGTTGGCCAGTGCGTTCATTGAACACACGACGATTGCGCGAGTTCGGCTCGGCTTGCCGCCGACACAGGCTCGGATCGCCCAGTCGATGATTGGAATAAAAAAGCACAGAGACTTGCCAGAGTCCGTGCAAGTGGTCACCGCAAAGCTCTGCTGGGGCGCCGCTCTGGTTATGGCCTGAGACTGATGGCGGAAAAGAGTGATCGGCTTGCCATCAATCCGAAAGATTCGCTCCGTTTCCGGATGCAACGTCCCTTCCACCACCAACTTTGAGAGCGCAGCACCATTCTGGAAATGGAGATTGATGCTGATAAGTGGCACTGTCCAGAATCTGCCGAAGGCGTAGACACGGTCGACCTGCTCCCGAATATCGTGCGCTCGGATTTTGGTGAAGGAACGGGCGAACCGTTCGTAGTCCTGAAGCAGGGCGCGATCCAGATCGAATACATCCATCGGTATTCTCCGCAGCTCTCAGCGGGAGCCGCCCCGGGGAAATCGGACCACAAGGAACAAGTACGCGCGAACCGCGGCCGAGTCCGGTACCGAAATATCACGCCATACGGCGCCATAGCTCAACCTTGGCTCTTGATCAGGCCAAATCAGTGATGCCCTATGACAAACATAGATCGAACTCGGTACCGACAAACACGCGTAGGTATTGAACTAAAGAAAATCGTGTGGACACAGTTCCGACCCGCCATTGGAAAGGTCGAAAATCCGAGTTGCTTTTACGTTGATCACGCCCGCTGGCTTTCTCGGACGGTGCTATCCACTGCATCGATCGGAACTCCCATGACTCATTGTTGATCTCAATTAACAATCATCGCAGACCAGGGCGATCTTGTGGCTTTTTTCCTTGTCTTTGGTGCGGCGGCCGGATCGGTCAGAATCAAGTCATGAAGGATATAACTAACTTGCACGTACCGTTCGCACAGCTTCCTATTGAAGCTCGTGTCCTGTTCGCGATTTATGCCTCGGCCGCTGCGCCGCGATTTGGTTCCACTCCGCCGGAGCTATCCACATTGCTACTGCAGGTTGAGGAGGTTTGGAATGCCAACCGGCTCACGCGGCTCGAACTTTCTGATCCCGTCCGGATAACCGCTCTTTTGAAGTCCTATGTCTCTCCATCGATTCGTGCTGAAAAGAAGAGCACTGTTCGCACCCGCAAACGTCGTAAACAAAACAAAGGAGCACAATCCTAATCTCGGCTTCGTATACTGATGGAACATGTCTGAGACTCGTGACAAGCGCCGTCGGACGGATCTCGATCTATTTGTGCTGGCTTTGATCGATAGCGGGATTTCGACTCCTTACGACTTCCAGAAATCTGCGGGGCTTTCCCCTGGAGCAACCATTCCGGCATTGCAAAGATTGTTGAAGGCCGGGTGCGTGCGCCAGGGGAAGCCAGGGAGCCGAGGCCGAACGAACCACAGCATTACTCCAGCGGGCAGGAAACTTCTGAAGGGCGGCTGGCGCGTTCTTCTCGAGGATGGTCCCAGCGGCGATCTCGATGCCGATCTTCGAATTGCGCTGCTGGTATTGTGGGCAGGCGGGAAACGCCAGCTGGCCACTGACTTTCTTCAGCAATCGGCCTCGAAGAAGTTGGAGTCGATCGAATGGCTGCAAGCGGAAGAGGAAAGCGGTTCTATTTCTTCTCTTGCGAATT
>NZ_DATKQC010000376.1:0-2624 GCF_035532915.1 Edaphobacter sp. | reverse complement strand
TCAGCAATTGCAGGTTCGACAGGCTTACATTGCCCCGCTGTACCGGCAGACTTTCCTCGATCCTTGCGTACTGCTCTTCCGTGATCTCCATTCCGACAAACTACACGAGT
This sequence comes from Edaphobacter sp., assembly GCF_035532915.1. Taxonomy (GTDB): domain Bacteria; phylum Acidobacteriota; class Terriglobia; order Terriglobales; family Acidobacteriaceae; genus Edaphobacter. Next base: position 2,514 of record NZ_DATKQC010000376.1, on the reverse strand, counting down.
TGCATTGCAGTAGTGTTAACACGCCCTAATACCCGTTGTTTGCTGGAATATCGCCAACCCTAAGCCCTCAATTAGTGCCATTCTGAGTGACGGCTGAAATAGTCCGGCGATGCCGCCTGTGCCTTGCTGCTTCATGCTTTCCTGGATGTCCTTTATCTCTGGACCTACATCCGACACCGTACGGACACGTTCCAGTACCCGCTTCGCATCCTCCACCTTCGACTTACTGATCAACCAGCGCGGGCTATCGGGTAATCGCCACATCCCAATGGCCAGGCCGACCGCTGGTATGGCTGCCAGGCCAAACATATATCGCCATCCCTGAATGGAAGAAAACGCATAGTCCACCAGATAAGCAATGACGATGCCGGTGGTAATGGCAAGCATGTTGACCGCAACCAGCGCACCGCGCACATTGGCCGGAACCAGTTCGGCAATATACATCGGCGAGATAAAGGAAGCGATGCCGATCGCAAGTCCGCTGACGACCATGCCTGTAATCAACCAGGGAATCGTTGGGGCCAGCGCCGTACCAATTGCGCTGAGCGTAAAGATCATGCCAGCCAGGATGATCAATTTGCGGCGCCCGAAGCGGTTCGTCAGAACACCTCCTGCAGCGGCGCCGAAGACAGCGCCTACCAAGACGGCGCTGACGACGATCTCCTCCATGGCGGCCGAAAGAGAAAACTGATTTTTGATGAATAGGATGGCCCCGGAAATAACGCCCGTGTCATAGCCGAAGAGCAGTCCGCCCAGGGCCGCAATTCCTACCGCGACGTAAACAAAAGGTTTCACGTGCGATTTCGCCTTATTTGTCATCGGTCAAACTCCCTTCAGCAGAAACAGTTCGGTCCGCACTCGCCTATCCCTCTTCGGGATAATATTGCGCCCTGCTGCACAGACTTCGTATCCCCGGCACCTCCTAATCCGGGGGATGCGGCGGGAACTACGATGTCTTTCCGTCGATCTGAAATTGCCTTTGCTCTTTGCTACTGCGCATGCACCTGATGATTCCGGTCTTCCCACTGTCCGCGATCCGGCCAGAAGAAGGTGAAGTCGAGTTGTGATTGGAAGTCGTCCGGAAGGATGTCGAAGTATTCGCCGCCGATGCCGGTCGCCTGCGATTCGCTATCCCGCCAGCTCTTCCAGCTGTCGACTGTCCAGCGCAGACGAAAGGGATCAGGCGTGCAGATGCGAAGGGTGTGGCCCTTGCTTGCCTGTCGGATCGGATGCTTTGGCAGCCAGAACTCTACTGTGCTGCCGGTCTTGCCAACTCGATATCGGGCGGCGACTTCGGATATCTCATCGAACACCTTCCCGTCGTCACAGGAGCGGAGTAGGCGCACATATTCCGAATGTGCCCACACCAAGGGATTTGCCGAACCGGTCGGGCCGCCACGACGCAGTTGCGCTTCCGGAATATCCGCTTCGTCCCATATTTGTTCCGGCAACAGGCAGGTAGCATTTGAGAACTGCTCCATGGCGTGCAAAAAGGAACTGCAATCGCGGCCAGCGGCCAACTCGCAGTGCCCTCGTTCGCCTGTAAGCAGTGGCCACACTCGGCCTTGACCCCAACTCGTGTACGGGCCACCTCCGGGCTGCTGGCCATAGCCGTCGTGATTGTATCGGTGCCAGCAGGGGCCAGAAGGAAAATCCGCTTTGAGAATCGCATCCACGACTTTCAGACTCTCAACGATTAACGGATCGTCAGCGGAGAGGATTCCGTATCGAACGAGCTGCAGAAAACCCGCATCCACAACGTCGCGGGCCGGATACGATTGGGGAGCACCTGGACGTTGACTGGTTAAATAGAGCTCGGCTTTGTTGACGGACCCTGGATTGGCGACTGCCCCGGGCTTAGCTGGATTTAGGCGCACGAAGTGGCGAGGAGACCCGGCAACGAGCGATCCCTCGGTTGTCACCGTCCACTCCTCGAGATGGGACCGAAGAAAATCGGCATAACTCTCGAGAAAGGCCGCTGTGCCGTTGTCCTGTTCCGCGCGCGCGAAAGAGGCCGCACATACAAACGCCGAGATGATCACAGCCAGAGTGGAAGGCGAATAACCGCTCCCTTCTTCCCACCGCTCTTCACCCGTTACCGGTCCGCTGTGCAGCAGAAAAGCGACGGCCCGGTTCACCATCACGCGTGGGTTGAACCGGCCCAGGAGTTGAAGCTGGTGAAGACGCCAAGCGAGCAGCACAGGGAACGCAACTTCATCCAGTTGCATCCCTTTCCAGAAAGCATTTCCATTCACCCAGAAATTCTGCGGAAAGCTGCCGTCCTCCTCCTGCCGGGCTGCCAGATAGATCAGAGCGCGCAAGGGGGCGTGCGTGTCGTCCGCCGCGAGCAGGCCCATGGCGCTCTCCACCATGTCGCGCGTCCAAACCAGGTGATAGCCGCCCTTTCCCTGTTTGTCGTTGCGCGCTTCGCCCCAGGGAATCGTGAGCGATGCGATGAACGCGCCCTGATACAGCTTATCTTCGTGCGTCAACAGCAGGTTATAACTCGAATCA
>NZ_DATKQC010000375.1:0-27521 GCF_035532915.1 Edaphobacter sp. | reverse complement strand
ACTCGAAGCTGGTTGTCGAACTGAGATTGATCTGTGCTTCCACTGTCTGTACTCCTATCGAGGGCCAGGCTGAGATTCACCAGTTGCCGGTTGACCAGAACCACCCTGAGCACGTGGTTGAGAACGCGCTTCACATCAGTTTCATCGGAAGGGTTGAAGGAGTCGATCCACGTTGGCGCATGCGAGGACTCGTACATATGCTCACGCTCTTCATCGAAAGCTTGCGTGATTGGGTCGTGAGGTTCAAAGGCGACCACCCAGTTTGGCAGCGGAGTATCGTCCCAGATTCCTTCGATATCCTGATAATCCATGCCCCGTTGCGTCTTGCGAAACGAAGCGAGGGTGAGGACTGGCTCAATCCACTCGGCGTATTTCCCATTCCGATGTTTGCTGAGTAAATCGAGCGAATGCCCGACGCGGCGCTGCTCCTTGTGAAAAGAGATGTCTCGCACGCAGGGAGGCGTAGCCCCTTCGAGATCAGGGAAGATAAAGCCGTGTTCCTCGCAGTATTGCTGAAATGACGCTTCTGAAATGTCACCGTCTTCGATGTCCATTTCGATCGACTCTTTCCATTGATCCAGGAAGCATTCTGTCCTCGGCAGATCGTAGATCTCCATCCAGAGATTCATGGCGCGCATGAGCACGATGTAAAAGGCCCGCCCCAAGCCTGCTTCCTCCTCCTCCAGCAGGCCCAATGCGCGCCCCACAGCCAGGAATCCGCATCCATCGGAGGTCTCGATCAGGATGATGAATTTTCCCTCTTCCGGACGGAAATCATCGAGTTCTTCCACGATCGCGAGGTCGATGTGGACCGCTTGATCGAGCCCCCTGGCTCCGAGACCCTCCAGCCATTCGTTGATAGCGCCCCGGATGAAGAGAGATGGGTTGGCATTGTGGCGCTTCCACAATTCCGGCGATCCCAGACCGAGCTGGACGAGACTGCGCGCCAAGGCGACGGTCGTGTCGCCGCCCCGGACGTGCGTGTAGGAGCTGGGGATCTCGGCGATGGCGGGGAGAAGGAGGCCGGGGTTCTGCCGGGAAAAAGTCATTGCAGCCAGGGCAGCAATCCGCTCGGCGTCGGGCAGGATGGTCCGGAGTGATGTCTGGCTCCTGTCACAGAGGCCAGGGTTTTCGATGTTTTCTGTGCCTCTGCGCATAGGAGGAACCTCTCGATCATTTGTTCGTTGGGTGTCCGCTCCTGCCGGCAGATGCGATCAAGCTCTGCCAGCAGGAACTTGCGGGATTTGGCGTCTGTCTTCCGGAGTGGGCGGGGCATTCTGCTCAGCCTTTGTGTCCGACCGACGTGGTGAAGGTGATCGTCCGCGCCCGATCGCTCAGCTGCTCTTCATACGAGGCGTTGTTGAGTGCGGGATAGATCCCGGTGTAATGTGCCCGCACTTCCTCGACGGAGAGGGCGGGATTGGGATCGGCCAACTTGCGGCCGTCAAGAATAAATTCACGCGGCAGCGCTGTCGTCGTCAGTGCCATGAAAAGCCTCCCTTAGAATTTCGTCTTCTTCATCGCTTTGGGTGTCGAACATGGCTGGTTGGGCCGCCCTTGCCGCAGATGTTGCAGCAATGCCTGAATCGTCCGAATGGTTCTCTTCCAGCGCGGCTTTCGCTGATTCACTGGGAGAATTGGGAGCAGCCTTCGAAAGTTCCGCCGGCGTATCAAACAGGCTCGGTGGATCCGGTTTCTTCACCTCCGGTTTAGCGGAAACCTCTGGCTTGGCGGCAATCTCTGTCTTTGTGCTGGAGGTTCCCTTGCCACTCTTCCTGGCTTCGGCAACCTTTTTGGCGGCTTCATCCTTGACCTCTTTGAGCGCGGCCTCCATATTGGTCTTGATCTGGGCGACGGAGCGCTCCAGTGTCAGGTGTTCGGCGGTGTAGCTGACAATGGCGCCGGAAAGGCCTGTGTCCAGTTCTTCCGCTGTTCCTTCGACAGCGAAGGGTTGCGTGAGTTCTTTGGCTTCCTCCTTACCGGTAGGGCGTGGCGTGATGGTGACGCGAAGCTGATCGTCGCCGACCGAGGAAAGGGTGAGAACCAGACTTCGTTTTGTCAATAAAGGCTTGAGCTCCTTGAACATGTGCGTATCCTTTTGGTTGTTGGGAGTGGAATGAAAAGGACAGCCGACAGGCGCGCCTTTTCGCGGAAATACGGGAGATTTAACCAAAACATGAATTTGTTGCCAACTCTATGCGTGGCGAGCCCCGAAGGCCCAACCCGTGTCAGTGAGCTTTCCGAATTTGTTTACTGTCGAGGGGTGTGGCTCAAGACGGTCAAGAAGATACCGTCGAGCGACTTAAACCATAAAGTGGCAGTAGATACCAGTTTATGGTTCCTATTATCACTGCCAGATGAACCGACCGATGAGGAGAGCGAAGAGGCCCATCGACTCCTCGATTGGATTGTCTGTGTTATTGATGGGGCCTTCACTTCAACTTTGGCAGCGGGACTCTTCAGGCGCGAGGTTTCACCTCGGCCTTAGAGGAGGCTTTCCGGAGGTGAGAGAACCTCAACCTTTGGGAAGTAGGTGTGATAGCGCGTGGCATCGCGCGTGAGCAAGGCCAGCCCTTCTATAGCTGCATGGGCTCCGATATAAAAATCGGGGAGCGGCGTGTTTCGAATGCCGCCACGACGACGGTAGGTAAGAAAGCATTTGCCAGCCAGAAAGCCCGCCTCCCAGGGAAGAGGCGCTCTTTCATAGAGGCTAGCGGGTAGGGCAGCATTAATCGCCTCGATCGTTGCATAACCGATAGAAACCTCGGCATAGATGATCGGATTAATGACCAGCGTCGATTGCTCGGCACATTCGAGAAGAGCGTTGCCGGACCAATCGCTCCATTTCGGATCATTGGTGGCAATGTCCAGCAGAATATTGCTATCCACCAGTATGCCGCGGCATTCGCGTAAGCGCGTCGGCAGGTTCAGCAATGCCGGTGTCACTTCGCCTTCCCACGACGTGGTTCCTTCTCGCGGGTGAGCGCCATGATTTCGTCTGTGCTCATGCGGGCATCCGCCGTTCCACGGAGCGCGTCGAGCACTCGTCTTCCTCTGGCACCAGCGCCAAGGCCGCGCTTGGCCTTGCGAATGCGAGCGTGATTGCCGACCACCTCGAATTCCACCTCGGTATGAGGCAAAAGACCAAGTCGAACGCGAACTTCCTGGGGAATAGTTACCTGCCCCTTGCTTGTGATTTGCATGGTAAGACTCCTACTGGTAAGTGTAAGGATTGCATTCTTGAAGCGCAACTGGCGACTGACGGTGTGGTAATTTTCATCATGGCTGACCCACCCAGCTTCCACTGCATCGCATCCACTGAAAGCAAAGATTGAAACGCTGGAGGAGAGTCGCCGAATGCTCTCCCACTATTTGGGAAAGCGGAGAAACCCGATTTCCCAGACGCGCGCGAGGCTCAGGCTGACGGCGAGCGATGGCATCGGGAGCAGGACGCCCGCGTTGCCAGGAGGATGCCTTCAGCGGCGCGGGATATGCGGCCCACCTGAGTGCGTTTCTCTTGCTGGTGCTGACGGTATGGAGTTGGCTGCCATGAATCTTCATTTCATCGCGATCCTGGCGCTGCTGTTGGTACCTTTCTTCCGCGCAAGAGCCAGCGCCGACGCCGGCACTTGGGCTTTCACAGCGGGAATGTCTTTTATCAGGACCATCGTGGCCAGCCAATGCGAGCCCGGGTGCCCGACCCTCGCGTATATGGGGTGCGCGGCAAGCCCGACTGCCTTATCCGTACCCCGGATGGGATCATTCCACTGGAGTTAAAAAATGGCGTGGCCGCCCTCCGGCGGCGGAGTCTACCTGAACCATCTGATTCAGGTCCTGGTCTATATCCGTCTGGCGCGGGAAAACGATAGGGAAGGTTCACTATGATCTGGTTCTTTACGCCAATGAGACGGCCCGCAAGCTAGTTCCCACAGCCGAGAATCTGGAATGGTTTCGAAATGTGGTGGTCGAGTTTCCCAATGCCCGGAAGGCTCACGGGATAGATCGCAGTCATCAGAAAGGCCAAAGATGCGGTCTCAAGCGCAGCTACAATCAGTCGCTCGACATCGCAGACTAACTGGCGTTCGCGGACAGATACTCTCGGTAAGCATCCTCCTCCTTTTTGCTCTCCCGGGTGCGCGTTAGACCGAGATTCATATGCTTTTCGGTATAGAGATAATTACTGAGAAACTCTGCTCGCTTCTCCGGGAAGCGCCTCAGAATGAGGCTTCCGGCTTCTCGTGAGACGAAACGCCGCAGCTGATCGTCCGAAACCACGAATGTTTCTCTTCCACCGTACAGCACAGGCGTGGCCTCCAGCACGCCGGTGTTGATCCAGTAGAGGATCGTTTGCACACGGACGCTGAACATTTTTCGGAGTTGATTCAGTCCATAGTGACCGGAGCAATGGCCGAGCGTGCGGTCAACCCTCCACATCACGTTATAGAGAGCGCTCTTGGGGCAACCGAATTTTTTTGCGGTCGCTTCATAGCCATATTCCATCACGTATTCGGCGACTGCGAACGAATCCCAGGTTCTGTACGTGCCTGCACCGGGCCGTCGGATTCCTTGACGCTCGAGAAATCTCCAGCAAGCGAAGCTGCTGAAGCCGGTCAACTCCTCCAGTTGGTTGTGCAGCAGAACGGCATGCACTCTGTTTTGTCCGCGAAGGGCTTTTGCGACCAGCCGTTTGGCTTCCTCCGACCATATATAACGAGTTCTCTTTCGAGAGTTGATCTCCATCGCCATCAATGTCGCGCGCTCCTTTCTCGTTACTATGCACAACCACGACAGTAAAGCCGCGATGTTATAGACATTTGGGGGGCACTTTTCCGCTGACGAGCAGAGAAGGCCACCTTCGGGGTTTTTCCCTCTACAAACTAAAGGCACTTTGGATTGCCATCTGTGGCGTGGAAAACTCATTTTTTTTGATATTTTTCTGCGATTCATAACTGGACGGATGAAAAAGGTGCTGTTATTCTTGAAGCCGCACACTTAGTCCGACAAAACGACCATCTTCTGCAGGGGTTCTTACGGCCCGTGAGTATTCACTCGGGGTATTTTCATGAGCACCAACTCTTCTGATGTCGATCTCATCTGGAAGTGGCACGAAGCGCTCAACGAAGAACTGAGAAGCAAACTCATGACAACCGCACAGGTGAACTGGGCGAATGCACAACTTGCCGCATGGTCGTATCTTCATGACACGATGCAGACAGCAGAAATCATGGAAAAGGCAATTAAGGTGGTCCAGACCTACGCGCCCCACGCTTCGCCGCCTCCCGTGCAAGCAAAACTCAATGCTCGCTCGCGCAGTCAGGTTCGGCGCATAGTTAAACAGAAGGCCAACCGCAGGAGGAAGGAGACCTACGCCGATTCCATATAGGATCTCGAGATCTATGCTCCTGCGAGCACTTCGGAGCTATCGTATGCCGGAGAGAAGTGGCAAATTGGATGAGAAGCAATGGCACCAGCTCCAGATTGATTGAGAATCAGGGCGCGGGACTCATATTCGCGCACGATAAAGGACATTGTTGTGAGAATATGTCGACTACTCAGATACAAACGCCTGGTAGTCCAGTCGGCCGTGAAAAAGTCATTTTCAGGCTGAGGCGCATCGCGCCGGCGGGCTGTTTGGATTGGCTCCGGCCTCGCCCAGCCGCTTGCCCAATGCATCATCTCGACGGATCCATCGGTGTGCGATGCTGGTCCAGTAGTTTTGCTCCTGCGACGCAAACTTCCGCTCATAGCACGTTCGTGCCTGGCTTGCCGAGAGCGGTTTGGAGATGGTCAGCATAATGTGTTCTGCTGCCGGGAAAGATTTTAGAGCTATGCTTGTTTCGTCTCTTCTGACATCACTTCGGGCCATTGTTGGGCACCGTGCAGCACACGCAAAATCCGCACGGTATCGCCGGTGATGCGATAGGCAGCAATGTAGGGCGTGCGATGAATGACCAGCTCACGCGTTCCCTCAATGCGTCCGGGCCTGCCAATCTCCGGGAACTGCATCAGCGCCCCGACCTGCTCCCGAATGCGTTCATCCAAATTGAGAGCGGCCTGGGGGCTATCCGCTTCGATGTAATCGAAGATCGCCTCACGGTCGGCCTGCGCGAAGACAGACCACTCCAGCCGCATCGACTAGCGCCCCTTGCGCCGCGCGGTGGCCCGTCGTGTGGCGAAGTGCGCCTCCACTTTCTCATGCGGGATCGCGGGGCGCGGATCGTCCAGCGCTTCCTGCACTTTGGCACGGAACCAAGCATCATGGGCAGTGGCATCACTCGCCAGTGCAAAGGGAAGTGCGCCTTCGTTGGCAGTGCGCGTCAGCAAGATACGCACCGCGTCAGAAACCGTGATTCCCAACTCTTCAAGCACCGCCGCTGCGCGCTCTTTCACAGCAGAATCAATCCGTGTTTGCACCAATGCGTTCGCAGCCATGAAAAACTCTCCTAAGCCTATTGTAATGCAAATGAATTACATTCTTCAGTGGATGCCTTTGGACATATCCCACACAAACAGCTCTTTGGGTTGGTCGGCGGGCGGATCGAAGAGTGGGAGCGCGGCTTGGGCCGCTGCCAGCGTTTGGGGTGACTCTGCCAGAGTTACCGTCACCGGCGGGATGGCTTGGGCGCAACCTCCGGCAGTTTACGTTCGATGCCACCCTGGCTGCCGCGCTTCTTCACCATAGACATAATTTTGCAATCCCCTGCTAATCGGCTCCGAGGGCACTTTCTCCAGGGCTCAGCTTACCCTCAGAATCCGTACCCCATCATGGCTTGGCAGAACCGTTTGGGACGATGTTTCACGTTCAATGTTTCTGAGCCTCAACGTATGCTTTGAGAACAGCGTTCATGCGGGTAAGGTGTCCCTTTCCATTGGCCTTAAACCACTCCACCACATCACTGTCGAGGCGAAGATGTACGGAAGTTTTTCCCCGGGGCATGACGACGCGGGCGCTTTTCCAGAACTCTGCACCGAGAGACTCGGCTTCGGGCGCTTCCGGGCTGGTTTTGTCCTCGCCCCGTTCGCGCATGGCTTGGACCTGGTTAAGGGAGTGTCGCACGATGGTAGATTTCTCTTTCATCTCTGCTCGCTTTCTGGGCACTGATGACGCGGATGAGGTTTCACCCCGCCAGGTTGAACACCACCCGATACACCTCGGTATCGACCCTGCCGAGCGTAATAAAACGAATCTCTCCGTAGTCTTCCCGGTCGTCGATCCGCTCCATGATCTCATTGGCAAAGATTTCAGCAGCGGTCAGGAACGAGACGCGATGTTTGGCGAGGTTTGCTCTGGCTTTCTCTTCGTCCCACTCGAATTCCAGTTCCACGCATCACACCGCCTCTCAATATAATACACAAACGTGTACACACTTGCCGCTTCCTTTTTTGGCCCGGCCCGAAATTATAGGCTGGCGATGGAACATATTTAGGGTGAACGACCGTAGCTCGCTCTGCTGGTCTAGATCTTTTTGCGTCAGATGCGCCTGAGCTGTCTGAGGACGATCATAGCGTTCATAGTCTTCGACCAGTCTTACGCCTGCCACTCCAGTAAAGCGGCACCCACCGGGACCTCTCGAAATCCCTCGCTCGGCAAGTGGATAAGGTCGATCGCCTCTTCGATCACTTTTGAGAGTTGTGGCGCTATCTCGCTGGACCTCAGTCGTAAACAACATCCGAGCAGATAACTGGATCAGGCGACTGGTAGTTTCCCCTCTCTTTCCGACATGAACTGCTCTTCCGTCTTCCGCACGTAGTCAATCCATCTCGCAATGCGTTCCTGACAGAATCCACACAGCGTCATGTGCCGCGTCTTCCCGGAGAGAAGAAACTTGTCGGGATTGAAGGCGAAGTATTTGATCTGTTCCTCGGAATAGCAAGTCAGGTCCTCTTCCGTCACCGCGGACTCCGCAGTCGTGACCTGATCCGCAAGCATCTGTTCTTTCAATTCCGCGACCATATCGGAGAGCTGAACCCTGCGATTCCCTGCCCGCTTCCACAGCGAGTCATCCTCGGACCAGTAGTCCTCAAGCCTGGCGCTGGCATTGATCGCAAGATAGCGAATTGCCGATCTCCGATCGGCGAAGACGCGACCGGCATCCGCGTAGGCAGCGGCCGCGATGTTTGCCAGCCCCAGGATGGCGGCATCTGGATAGGTTTCGGCCAGGGTCCGCAAGCGTGCGGCCTCATTTTCGGCAATCCGCGCGAATTGAGTGCCCGGCTCGACAGTCTCCCGCACCTCCGTATTGAGCGGCGGCATCTCAACGACCACACTCGGGGGCGCGGTCCACGCCGGATGATCGACCATATACATGACCGGATCGAAGAGCAGATCGAAGTCGTCCTTGCGATCCGCCACGCCGCGCAGTTCGTTCATCATGTGGAGAAACCAGCTCAGTTCGTTGTCGTTGAAGGCGGCAGATGCTTTGCGCATCTCCCGCCTCCGGTGGTATTCAAAGCAGTCCATCAGGGTACCCGGAAGAATAAACTTGTCGAGATCGCGATTGTACTGTTCGAGTTGCGTTGTTAAAGCGTCCATGTGATTGTCTTCCTTTCACGGACGTTATCCCACGCAACCCGTTTTCAGTCAAATTGCCCGTAAATTGCGGCCTTTTTCATCGAAACCAATGAGAGAAGCGGTGGTTCCGTTGAGCGCGAGCAAGGCCGTGCCGTCACCTGTGACAGGTTCCGCCGAGCGGGCCTTGATCTCCCGCTTCCCTTGCCGGACGAAAACGAAACCAGGTGTCGCCGACCGGACAATTGCATTTCCGACGCGGAAGATTGGCGTCGGATTGCCGATGCCGAAAGGTTCCATACTGCGCAGCTGCTCAAAGAAGCCTGAATTTGTGAGATCGAGATTCAGGTCCGCTTCTGCTTCCGGTGTCTTCATCGGCTTTGGGGGGTGTTCGAGCAGGAACCTTTCGAACAGCCGGCGGAATTCCGGGATCTTTTCGACCGCGACCGTCACACCGGCTGCCTGGCTGTGTCCCCCGAACCGATGAAGAGCGGAGCTACAGGCGCGCAGTGCCGTGATGAGGCTGAACCCTTCGACACTTCGCCCCGAGCCGACCGCCATTCCGGTCCGCGCATCGTGGACAAGGACGACGGTTGGTACGCCATAGCGCTCGCGCGCCCGGCTGGCCAGGATTCCGGCGATTCCCTTCTTCCACTGCGGGCCATAAACGACCAGACCGGCGGGGACCTCCTTCTGGATATCCTTCTGAACGATCAAGACCAACTCCTTCAATGCCTCTTTCTCAATGCGGCGGCGCTCCCGGTTCAGAATATCGAGCGAGGCTGCCAGGTCGATCCGCTCTCTTTCGCTGGCAGCGTTCAGCATGCGCAGGGCCTCCTCCGGATGCCCGACGCGGCCGGCGGCGTTGATCCGGGGAGCAATCCGAAACGCAATCTGTTCTGAGCTGGGTGCCTGGGACGGCCGGACGCCAGCCAGCAGTAGCAGTTTGCGCAGCCCAGCATGACGTGTGGAGGCCAGTTCCGCCAGGCCGATCCTTGTCAGCGTCCTCGTGGCACCGGTGAGCGGGACGCAATCGGCAATCGAGGCGATGGCCGCCAGCCGACTCATGCTCGCGACAAAACCCAGAGTCTCGGCTGCGCCATTCCCCGCGGCTTCGAGCAGCGCCCAGCAAAGCATCAGCCCCAGTCCTGCCGCGCAAAACTCACTGGACCAGACGGCGGGAGCCTTCGCCCGGGTTTCGATGTAATGGTGATCGACGATGATGACGTCCATACCGAGTCTTTGGGCCAATCGAACCGGACCGGCCGCATTGATCCCGTTGTCGATGGTGAGAACAAGATCCGTGCCGCTTCGGGAGAAGCGGTGGACAGCCGCCTCGGTAAAGCCATAGCCTTCATCGCGATGCGGCAGATAAATCACCGGCCGTGCTCCGAGTTTCCGAAGCGTGGCCTCGACGATCGCGCAGGAGAGGACTCCATCGCAATCGTAATCCCCATAGACGCCGATCCGTTTTTGTGAACGAACCACCGCCAGGATGGAGGCGACGGCCTCCTCCATTCCTTCAATGAGAAAAGGAGAGGGCATATCGCTCCAGGTGGAGGGTGCAAGAAAAAGTTCGGGATCGGCGACGCCCCGATGCTTCAGGACATCGACCAAGGGCCGACAAGGAAACATCATGGCGTATCTCCGGAAGTGAGGAATGGGTTAGAACAGAGAGGCTTGGACTGGCTCTGACATGGACTCCGCAATGGTGAGCCTCGAAACCGGTTGAGCTGGCACAGTCGTTTGGGGAATGTTGTTGGCTGCCGGTTGCGACGCCAGATACTTGGCCTGCAGCCGTTCCATCTGAGTGATCTCTCGGCTGCGGACCGCGGCAGCCACTCGCAATTCGTACTGCCGCACCAGGCTTGTGGTCAGGATGTGACGCTGGATCTCCCGTTCCACATCCGAGTACGTGTAAGCGGGATCTCCGTAGCAAGGAAAGCGCAGCGTGTGGTGAAGGAAGTTCAGACGTGACTCGTCGTCCGCGAACCAGACGTCGTAGAATCCCGCCAGGTCGTAGTGAGCAATATGGGAGAAGCACATCGACAGACGGTTATAGAACGGCTTTCGAAACAATGACCTGTTGAACTCCGAATGGACGAAGTGAAGAAAATGATTGCCGAAGGCGGCTTTCACCTCGGCGGAATCGAACTGGGTGGCGGTAAACTGATCCGGCGAAAGGGGACCTTTTTCCATAACTGCTCCTGAACATGCGAAGGCCGGCTTGCGCCGGCCTGATTGAATTGCTTGTCTTTCGTGTATTGGACCTGAGATCAGACGACGCGGATGTGGTGCCCCCGAATTACGGTCGCGCCTTCGACCTTCTCCTTTTGAGCGACCGCCTGCTTGATGGCGTCGTTCATCGGGATCATGCTTTGAATTGCGGCGTTGAGAACCGACTGCAAATCCTTCGTCACTGCGGCCAGAAGCCGTAGCCATGTTTCTCCGTCAAAGCGGGCTTCAATTCGTTTCAGGCGGATCGGAAGCAAGTCGGGATCGCTGACTCGCACGGAATCCTGAGGATTCTTCTGGCAGCGAAGCGTAAACTGCTTTCCTTCCATCTTTGTCATGTTTCGGGTCTGCAAGTAATAGAGGATGAGGGACTTGGTTTGATCGACTTTGTTCTCCGCCGTCTTCCCTCTTGCAATAAGCCGCGCAGCCTCGCTCTTGCAGTAGACGGTCCGGGCTTCCATGACTCGGATGAAGCGGCCGACACGATCGACTTTTTCGCCAAAGGCTTCGCAGAACTGGTCAAACGCCTGCTTGCTTTCCGCGCTGATATCGCCTGTTTCTTCGAGTTCGTCCTGCATGCGGTCGAAGAGAAAATCAAGTTCGCGGTCGATTTCGAGCAGCGAGTGATCGGCGGCGATGGCCTCCTGCGCCACTTTCGCTTTCTCGTCCTGCGGTTGCTGCTGCTGAGCAAATGGCAGCACGGGGGCTTGAATGGATGCGGATGTGGCCATGGTATCTCCTTAAAAGAAAATGCCCGGCACAAGGCCGGGGGGTAAACAGTTGTGAAACAAGGGATGCGGGCTGTCCCTTTGATGCATGACCAGATTAAGCGTCCGGCTTCTTGAGCACAATCCGCAGCGCTGCCGCGCTGTACCAATAGGCATCGTCTGCACGATGGGCAGCACGATATTCCGAATTGTCGGAGCCGCAATGCAGGAATTGCATAGCGGCCGCGCCTTCAAGATAGCGAATGGCGTTCTCGATCTCTTCGTTTGATGCTCCGTTAAGACGCTGCTCAGAAGAGCGCGGAGGCTCCTCTGAATGAATGATGCGCTCGCGTGACTGTAATGACTCTTTCATGAGTGCAATGGCTTCGGGATAGTGGAGCGTCACAGAAACCTCGCGGCGCTCGGATGCATCAATTGTCCTCTGTGCTCGCGTTGCTGGGTCCGTCGTCCGTGTTGGCATTGGTTCTTATCCTTGTTATAGATCGCGCTGTCTATGTCTGCGGAGCCATAGGCAGCTTTATCCTTCTCGCCCTTGCTGACGTTTCCGCCCATTGCTCTCGCGTCTGGTGTGAGCTATGGCGGACGTATGTCGGTATATCATTCTGAGACGCACTCACGTTCATCATCCAACCTATTTTGTTGATCGCGCTGTGATAGAACATGCGTATGACCAGCACCAAACAGATACAACGAGAATCGAGCCTTATCCATAAGGTCAAGGAGATGCTCCCCGATTTTGTGCATGCGTGCGCGTCTGACGTAGATGTGGTCATTCTCCACCAGGACGCATTCGCCGCTGACTATCAGGACGACGAGTACATGCTCCTCGGCATGGCGATCAAATACGCTGGCCTCTGCGGGAAAGTTGTGCAGGTAGTGGGGAGCAATCGGCAGACGCTTGGCGAAGAGGACAAAATCCAGTAGCACAGAGGGGATTGAGTCCTACGCCCTTCTCGTCCTTGGGGGACGCTTTTGCCCAATGCGAGCATCTTGTGGACGGTCAGCCACTGGTCGGGCCAGACCAGGATGCATACGAAAAGAGGGATAGGAGAAAATACCTCCCGTCCCCCAATCGGATGCCAACTTCCAGATCAGCCGAACAGGTCCATCTGTTCGCCGGCGACGTGGGCCGTGGGCCAGAGAGGAGTGGTTTTCCGCTTTGGCCGTGGTGGCGTCGAGTTTGGCCGCGTGGAATAAATAGGATGCGGCTCGGGGCTTGCGGGAATTGCGGTGTCGAAGTTCAGTTCCTGAGCTTTCGGGAATTCCTCCACCACGACAGCAGGAATAATCGCTGGAGAAGGAAGCGGGATTTCGACTCCCGCTGGACATTCCGGCGGGAGCCTGGTCCGCTCCCGTTCGAGGTCTTTCCAGATAGCATCGGCCGATTCTCCGACTCCTCCCTTTTCGACCAGTTCGCGTGCCATGGCAGTCAGCAGATCCTCGTTGGCGTCGAGCGATTGCAGGCCTTCGCCGGAGAACTTTCCTTCCATCATGAGCGCGACCAGCATCTTCTTGCCCATGTGGCGGATGCAGGTTTCCTGCATCGTGCCGCTGTAGGCCAGGAACTTCACTCGAACCGGGTGCCTCTGCCCGATCCGCCACGATCTCCGGCTTGCCTGCCGGAGGGTGTGAAGCGAGTAGCCCGTTTCATAAAAGTAAAGGGTCGGAAAGGCAAGCAGATCGAGACCTGTTTCCACCAGTCTGGGGTGACAGATCACCACCTCGACGCCGGCGCGGACCTGCCTCTCGTACCACGCCTCGCGCTTGACTGTCGCGACCGTGGAGCGAAGAACCGCCACTCGAAAGCCCGCCTGTTGCAGCACCTGTTCCAGCCTCCACGTCACATCGTGCTTGCCCGTGAAGGTGGCGTAGACCTGACACCGCCTGCCCTGTCGCAGCTCCTCCCGGATGTCCTCGATGAGTCGCTTCTCCTTGGCATACGTTTCGGTTTCCGGCAGACTCTCCGGCTCTGTAACAAAGAACGACACCATGCTGCGTTCTTTCGGGTCGTACTCCTTTCCCCAGATAGCACCGATTCCATACGGATGGTCGGGATACAGCAGGAGCGTGTTGAGCATGACGCTCATCAAGCTCTTGTTGCCGCGATGAGCGCGCATGGCTTCGGTGATGTCCTTCTCGACCGCCTTGTACGCGTCCGAAAGCGGCTTGTCCATGTCCACCGAGAGCACCGTCTCGTCATAGGAGGGGAGCTGGTCGGAGATATCTTCGAGGGTGATGAACGCCGTCGATTCCATCAGGTACTTGCCGAAGAGCAGCGGCGAGGCTCCGGGTTTCCGAACGACCTGTACCGTGCGTTTCTGCGCTTTTGAGCAGGCATTGTCTGTCTGCCGCACCTTCTCCACCGTTTCGAGAACACCGTACTGTTCCTGAAAGTCCCGACGACCCTGGCTGCCCGCCTCGTATCCCGCCGCCACCATCTGTCGCGGTTCCATGCGATAGAAGATATTGAAGAGATCGTCAGCATAGCCTCCCATCAAGGTGCCGGTCAGTGCGATCAGCTTCTCCGCGCAACGCGCCAATACCCCCAGGCCGTTGCCCTGAGCCGTATCGCCGGCCAACTGATGCAGTTCATCGGCAACGGCATAATCCCACCAGCCCTTCATGTAGCGGCCGATGTAATCAATTGGCGCCACGCGTTGAATCTTGCTCCGGTCCGCCTGCCAGAGCGAAGAGAAACGGGTGATGCCATCCTTGCCTCCCTGAAAGGTTTCGCTGAACTTCGCTTCGCGGAGATCGAGGGTGCTGAGATAGCCTCCATCCTTCGCCGGAACCGCATGTCCGGTGTCTGGGTTGATCAAGCCGCCAAGTTCGGGACCGCACTTGGCGACACTGAAAGCGTGCTTCCAGTAGTAGCCGAGCTTTCCCTTGTCTTTGCCCATGATGAAGAACGCCGGTTGCGGACAGCGAGTGCGCCAGCCTTTGCGGCCCATGCCGCGCAGTTGCGGAAGCGTGGTTTTCATTCCCTTGACGACGGTTGAACCCCTTTCGAGCTTGACTTCCACGATGCCGTGCGTATTCTTCGGGTCGCCTCCATTGCGCAGGTCTTCGATGAGGAAGGCCCGGGCATGAGGGATGGTCAGCAGAACCTCTCGCGCCCACTTGTGGACGATGTGAGGCGGGCACATGACGATGGCGGTGTACGGCTTCTTGCCGGCATCGACGTGCATGGCGCCAAGCGACATAAAGGTCTTCCCTGCTCCACACTCCGCCACAATGCGCGCAGCGCGTGCATTCTTCAGGTACTTGGCCAGCCCGGTAATGGCGAGCGCTTGCGCCGGCAAAGGCTTGCGTAGCAAGGTTTTGAGAGCGGGAGCGGGAGCGTCCTTCGGCGACTGGAGAGCGGGGTAGGTCTGGACGATGCGCTCCCCGAGCGAATGGGACATGGCGCGGAGGTAATCGAAATAAGTTTCCACGATGGTTCTCCTGAATGAGCGAATGAGCAAATGAAATGGCCAGCACGAGGTTGACCTTGGGACAGTGCAGGAATTGTGAGATTACAGCGGTGTATTGGCAAAACGAGGGGAAATCTCTGATACGAAGAGCACGGATTGATTGTCCGAGGAAGAGATCGAAAACTGTTGGCGCGTCTGCAACCAGCCGCGTCGGGACGCTCCATCTTGTTCTCAGTTGCCGAGCGGGTGTTGGTGCATGTTGACAACGATCTGGCCACAAAGAGCCAGTCTATAGAAATTCCATACTCGCCCTTTCTGGACGAGGGCTTCCCTCAAGTCTCTGTATCCGAAGCGTCAACACGCGCAGGAATAACACAAGAATTTCACACGGACGCTTCAGATAAAGCTTAAGACTTAGCGATACCGATTCGATGTCTATGAGCGCATCGACGATTTGCACTCGTCGAGCTTCAGTCGAGGCAGTTAGCCAATTCATTTTTTGCTGGAACTGAGATTGTCAAGATCGCGGTTGAGTTCCAGAACGTTTACGCGCGGCTCTCCGAGAAAGCCGAACTGACGTTGCGAAGTATGACGCCTAACGGCTACCCGGACTTCGGCTTCACTCAAACCGCGCGCGTGCGCCACGGTGGATACTTGGAATTCCGCAGCAGCCGGTGTGATGTCCGGGTCGAGTCCCGATCCGGATGTTGTGACGAGATCGATCGGCACTGGCGTACCAGGGTGCTCCTGCGATAGCGACTTCACGTCGGCGGAGATTCGGTCCACCAGCTTCTGATTTGTGGGACCCAGGTTCGACCCGCCTGACGCAGACGCATCGTAGCCGATGCCCGCGGCCGATGGACGGCTGTGAAAATAGCGCGGCCCAGTGAATGACTGCACGATGAGTTTAGAGCCGGCCAGTACACCGTTCGAATAGATCAACGAGCCGTTCGCCTTGACGGGAAAAAAGGCGCGCGCCAACCCGGCGATCAGCAGTGGATATCCGATGCCCAGCAGCAATGTGCTGACCGTCGTGTAAAGAATCGCGATGAGAAAATTGCGCCGCATGGGAATGCTCCTTAGACCAGATGGATCGCTGTGATAACCATATCGATGAGCTTGATGCCAAGAAACGGAGCTACGAGACCGCCGACACCGTAGAGCAGCAGGTTGCGGCGCAGCAGCGCCTCCGCGTTCATAGCCTTGTAGCCGACGCCGCGCAGCGCCAGCGGAATCAACGCGATGATAATGACGGCATTAAATATCACGGCGGATAGAACGGCGGATTCGGGCGTTTTGAGATGCATGATGTTCAGTGCGCCGAGGACCGGAAACGTCGCTGCGAACATCGCCGGAATAATGGCGAAGTATTTCGCGACGTCATTCGCGATGGAAAATGTCGTGAGCGCGCCGCGAGTCATTAGAAGCTGTTTGCCGATCTCCACAATTTCAATCAGCTTGGTTGGATTGGAATCGAGATCGACCATGTTCCCGGCTTCTTTGGCGGCTTGCGTCCCGCTATTCATGGCGACGCCCACGTCCGCCTGCGCAAGTGCGGGAGCATCGTTCGTGCCGTCTCCCGTCATCGCAACCAGTTTGCCCTCGCGCTGCTCGCGGCGGATCAGGTCCATCTTGTCCTTTGGCTTGGCTTCAGCCAGGAAGTCGTCCACTCCGGCTTCGCGTGCGATAGCGGCGGCGGTCAGAGGATTATCGCCGGTAATCATGACCGTGCGAATGCCCATGGAACGCAGTTGCGCGAAGCGCTCGCGCATTCCTCCTTTCACAATGTCCTTCAGATGCACGACGCCCAGAGCGTGCTGATTCTCGGCCACAACCAGCGGCGTTCCGCCGGCTCGGGCGATGGTTTCGACGGCTGTTCGGACTTCATCCGGTAGGCGGCCACCGTTGTCTTCGAGAAACTTCGCGATTGCATCGGTTGCGCCCTTGCGAATGATGCGCCCGTCTATATTTACCCCTGACATGCGCGTGGAGGCGCTGAATGGAACAAACTCAGCCTGCATTTCGCTCAAATCGCGGGCGCGAAGACCGTAACGCTCTTTGGCAAGCACGACAATGGAGCGTCCCTCGGGGGTTTCATCGGGCAATGACGAAAGCTGTGCCGCATCGGCAAGCTGGTCGCCGCTGACTCCTGGAGCTGGAAGAAAATCGGACGCCTGCCGGTTACCCAGAGTGATGGTGCCGGTTTTATCCAACAAGAGCGTGTTCACATCGCCCGCGGCCTCGACGGCGCGGCCGGACATTGCGAGAACATTGTGTTGCACCAGGCGGTCCATCCCGGCGATGCCGATCGCGGAAAGCAGCCCGCCGATTGTCGTGGGAATCAGGCAGACAAGCAGTGAAATGAGCACGAAGATGGACTGCGAAGCCTTCGAGTAAATCGCCAGCGGCTGAAGAGTGACGACAGCCAGTAAGAAAATGATGGTGAGACCGGCCAGCAGAATATTGAGGGCGATTTCATTCGGCGTCTTCTGGCGCTCCGCGCCTTCGACCAGGGCAATCATGCGATCAATGAAGGTTTCCCCGGGGTTGGAGGTGATGCGTACCTTGATCTCATCCGACAGGACACGGGTGCCTCCAGTTACCGCGGAGCGGTCTCCGCCGCATTCCCGAATGACCGGAGCCGACTCGCCGGTGATGGCGGACTCGTCAACGGAGGCGATTCCCTCGATCACTTCGCCATCGCCGGGGATCATTTCGCCGGCAGAGACGAGAACCACATCTCCCGAGCGAAGTTGTGAGCCGGGGACTTGCTCGATGCCGCCGCTGCCGTTGATCCGCCGTGCCGACGTCTCGGACTTGGCGCGACGCAGGCTATCCGCCTGCGCTTTGCCCCGGCCCTCCGCCATGGCTTCCGCAAAGTTGGCGAACAGAACTGTAAACCAAAGCCATAGCGTGATCTGCAAATCGAATGCGAGCGCGTGACGGTGACCCAGACTTTTTTGCACCAGCAGGATGGTCGTAATCACGCTGCCGATCTCCACTACGAACATGACGGGATTCTTCATCATCGCGCGCGGGTTCAGCTTGCGCAGCGAGTCGATCGCAGCTCGGCGTACGATGCCCGCATCCCACAATGATTTCCTTTTTGTAGGCGTCATCTTTTTCTCCCTCAAAAGGTCCTGCCGGTGTGCAGGAGAAGATGTTCGAGAATCGGTCCCAGACTCAGCGCCGGGAAGAATGTCAACGCGCCGACGATCAGAATCACGCCCAGCAGCAGCACGGTGAAAAGAGGTGTGTGGACAGGAAATGTTCCCAGCGAAGGCGGCGTCAGCTTTTTCTCGACCAGGTTTCCCGCTACGGCCAGCATGGGAACGATCATCAGGAATCGACCGCAGAGCATCGTGACAGCCAAAGTCAGGTTGTACCAGTGCGTGTTGGCATTCAACCCGGCGAAGGCCGAACCGTTATTGCCGGCTGCGGATGTGTAGGCGTAGAGAATCTCTGACAGCCCGTGCGGGCCTGCGTTGCCGAGGCTAGCAAGGCCAATGTTCGGCATGAGTACACTGATCGCGCTGAAGCCAAGAATCAAGAGAGGAAAGATGAGCACGTAGAGCATGACCATCTGGACATCGTAGCTTTCGATCTTCTTTCCCAGATACTCCGGCGTTCGGCCGACCATGAGACCGGCGATGAACACCGCCAGCACCACAAACATCAGCATGCCGTACATGCCTGCGCCGACGCCTCCAAAGATGACTTCGCCCAGCATCATATTGACGAGCAGGACCATACCCCCCAGCGGCATGAAGGAGTCGTGCATGGAATTGACGGCGCCGCAACTGGCGTCGGTAGTGGCGGTGGCGAAGAGCGCGGAGTCGGCGATGCCAAACCGCACCTCCTTGCCTTCCATGTTTCCTCCACTTTGCTGCGCGGAGACGTGCTGATTCACTCCATGCAGAAGCGGGTTTGGCTGCGATTCCGCCCAGTAGACAGTCGCCACGCCAACGAAAAAGAGCACGGCCATCGCGGTGAAGACAGCCCAGCCGTGTCGCGGAGACTTCACCATTTCCCCCAGAGTCGCGGTGAGGCCCGCAGGGATCAGAAAAATGGACAGCATTTCGAGAAAGTTCGAGACTGGAGTGGGGTTTTCAAATGGATGCGCACTGTTGGCGTTGAAAAACCCGCCTCCATTGGTGCCCAGCATCTTAATGGCTTCCTGGGAGGCCACTGGCCCCTGCGCGATAGTCTGCGTCGTAATGCGTTGCGTCGTGCTGCTGCCGTTTGGACCAGGGACAGATACTGTCTGTGCCTGTAGCAGTCTTGCGTGATCGTAGGGACGAAAGTTTTGCACCACACCTTGAGAAACCAGGAGCAGCGCCAATACGATGCAGGCCGGAACCAGTATCCAGAGTGTGGCGCGAGTCGCATCCACCCAGAAATTGCCCAGCGTTTTCATCTCCCGCCGCGATATGCCCCGAATAAATGCGATAGCGAGTGCGATGCCAACAGCGGCAGAGAAAAAGTTGTGGGTGGCGAGCGCGGCCATCTGCGTCAGATAGCTCATCGTCGCTTCCGGCGTGTAAGCCTGCCAGTTGGTGTTGGTGGTGAAGGAAGCGGCGGTATTGAACGCGAGGGCGGGGACAACGTTCGCCAAATGCTCCGGATTCCAGGGCAGCCAATGCTGCAGCCGTTCAATCGCGTAGGTGACCAGCATGGACACGCCGCTGAAGAGAAGCATCGCGACGGCGTACTCCGTCCAGCGCATCTCGCGGTCCTCGTCGATTCCAGTCGACTTGTACAGCAGGCGCTCCAACGGGCGAAATAAAGGGTCGACGAAGGTGTGTTCGCGCTCGAAAACCCGTGCCATGTAGATGCCGACCGGCTTGGTCAGGACGAGGATAATCGCGAAGAACAGAATGATTTGAAACCACCCATTTGCGGTCATTAGAATCTTTCCGGTCGCAGCAGCGCGAAGACCAGGTATCCCAGCAGCAGCACGACGATCGCCAGCAGCACAACATCCTCAATCATTGCTCTTCCTCTTTGTTTCGCAGTCCGTCACACAGGCCGCTGTAGCAAATTGCCACGAAGAAAAACGCGATGCTTAATGCAACCATTCCGAAGTCCCACATACGTTCCCTTCCTTGGTCGATTTCAAAAGCGACAGTTCTAACATTCCGCGCCTCGGTTCAAAACGCTACTCCGGTCGCGGCTATGAATCGTTCGAGGAGAGGGGGCTGCTCAGTGTTTGCGCGGGGTATTGACAGCATCAGCATCTGTTCCTCGACCGGCGTTTCGCGCCCGAGAAATAGTTCACGACATTCGGCGTAAAAAGTGCGTAAAAAGGGCCCAGAAAATTTGTAGTGGCGAGAAGTTGCGAAATCTAATACTCTTTGCCGTCTGGACAGAAGCGATAGCCCACCCAGGGCTCTGTGCGGAGATAGCGCGGCTTGTCTCCTTCACCGAGTTTCTTGCGGAGGTGTCCGACGAAGACGCGCAAATATTCCGGCTGCTCGACGGCCTGGCTTCCCCACACGGCTTTCAATAAGGCACGGTGCGTCACGACCTGGCTGGCATGTTTGGCGAAAAAGAGCAGGAGATCGAATTCTTTGGGAGTCAGTCGAACCTCGGCTGCATGCAAGGTGATACGCCGGCGAGGAATATCAAAGACAAAATCTCCCATTGCAAACGCCTCGGTCGGTGCCGCGGCCTCGGAGAAGCTCGCGCGGCGAAGCTGTGCGCGTACCCGCGCCTGAAGTTCCTGAATGGAAAACGGTTTGGTGACGTAATCGTCGGCGCCCGCATCCAGAGCGCGAATCTTGCTTTCTTCCTGATTGCGGACTGAGAGCACGATGATGGGCGTCTCCGAGGAAAGCCGCAATTGCCGGGAGAGTTCGATACCATCCATTTCCGGCATCGCCAAATCGGTGACCACCAGGTGCGGTTTCCACTGCTCAAAGGCAGTGAGGGCTTCCAGGCCATTTGGCGCAGTGCGCACGGCATATCCCCGGGCGCCGAGCGCTGTCTTCAGCACTCTGAGAATCTGGGGTTCGTCGTCCACAATGAGAATCCTGGATGGCTCATTCGAATTCATTCGCGTTCCTGATTCTGGGTCACGATGTGCACGTCTACCGAAGGCACTTCCTTCAGGAAGCGCTGGATGGCCCAGTAATAAAGATATTTCTTTAGTCCGTGCACCGCAGAGCGGCCAAAGAAGACCTGAGTGATGCGGCGTTCCCGCACAAACTGAGCGGTGGCTGAGGCTACATTGCGGTCCCTCAGATGGACGATCTGCGCCTTCAGGCTTTCCGCGAACTGCAGATTGGCGGTTAGCGTCCGCTGGGCTTCTTCGGATCGTTCTCGGCCATTGTTGACGTGCACCACGTAGAAATCTCCCCCAATGGCATCGACTAGGCGGGCACCGCGTGCGATCAACTGGCGGGCCGCTGGGCTGGAGCTGATGCAGACCGCCACGCGCTCCCGCACAGCCCAGTTCGCACGGATATGTTTTCGATCCATGTAGTCGGTGAGGGTGCGGTCAACTGCTTTTGTTACATACTGCAACGCCAGTTCGCGGAGCGCGATGAGATTGCCCCGGCGGAAGAAATTCGCCAGCGCCTTTTCTACACGATCAACTGGATAAATGTCGCCGCGGTTCATGCGCGTTTGTAGGGCCTCTGGAGTGAGATCGGCCATCACGATTTCGTCCGCACGGCCAATCACCCAGTCCGGAACCGTCTCACGGATCTGGATTCCTGTGACGCTTTGCACCGTAGGCGCGACGCTCTCGATATGCTGCACGTTGACCGTCGCGAGCACGTCGATGCCCGCAGCCAGCACCTCCAGAACGTCCTCATACCGTTTGCGATGCCTATTGCCCGCAATATTCGTATGGGCCAGTTCATCGATGAGCACGACCTGCGGCCTGCGTGCCAGGATCGCATCGACATCCATCTCCTGGAACGAGACCCCTTTGTATTCCATCGGCCTGCGGGGTAATATCTCCAGTTGCGCCGCCAGCTCGGCGGTTCGCACGCGGCCATGCGTCTCTACTACCCCGATGACCACGTCTTCTCCGCGGTCTCGGCGGCGAACCGCTTCGCTGAGCATGTTGAATGTTTTTCCGACTCCCGGAGCGTACCCCAGAAACAGTTTGAACAGACCCTTGCGCTTATCAGCATCGACAGTTTCTAGCCACTGATCGGGAGTTTTGGAAGAATGCGTCATTGGTCTTTGTAGTATTGGGTTGTAAGATGTCCACGTGCAACGGACGTTATATTTCCGGCTAGCCCGCTACTGTATTACGACCGGTATTGTAGGCGCGATCGTTTTCGTCTACTACCGGCTGATTCACGTCAACAGTACCACTGTTGCCCTCTCCTTTCTCATCGGAGTGTTAATCGTCTCGGCCGGCTGGGGGGTACGCCAAGCGGTTTATATGTCGTTTCTTTCGGCATTGGCCTTTAACTACTTCTTTTTGCCTCCTGTATTTACCTTTACCATCGGGGATACCCGGAACTGGGTTGCCCTATTCGCATTTCTTATCGCGGGCTTCGTAGCCAGCCAGCTTGCGGAGCGGGCCCGTCGTGAGACGGCCACATCGAATCGCAGGCGCAGGGAGGCGGAGCGTCTCTACGACTTCTCTCAACTCCTGCTGGTCAGCGGGAATGTCTCCGATCTGCTGGCGACCGTACCCTCCGCGCTTAGTATGACCTTCAACTTTCGTGGAGCGGCCATTTATCTTTCGGCGAAGGATCGTGTTTATCGATCGAGCGGAGACTTCGTCGAGGTGAAGGCCGAGGACCTTCGCCGCGTTGCAAGAGAAGCGGGCCGCGTAGAAAACGGCCCCAGAGTTCAACTGGTTCCGCTCCGATTGGGGATGAGAACGACGGGCTCTTTGGGCATCGCGTGCGCTGAGATATCATCGGAAACGCTCGACGCCATCAGTGGACTGGTGGCTATTGCGGTTGAGCGTGCAGGTGCCCTTGAAACTCTAGCCAAGAGTGAAGCGGCCCATGAAAGCGAACGGTTGCGCAACGCCCTACTGGACTCAGTGACTCATGAATTGCGCACGCCGCTCACAGCAATTCTTGCCGCGATCACCAGTCTGCGCTCCGATGTATCACCGCAAACGGAACAGAGCGAGGAACTGATGGCCGTCATTGAAGAAGAGACGACGAGGTTGAATCGCCTGGTCGGACAGGCAGTAGAAATGGCGGAGTTGGACGCAAAGAACGTGAAGCTGGACCTCACGCTTCATCCCATTGGCGACGCGATATCCGCGGCGCTCGCTGAGGGAACCTGGAACCAACGTCATCCCATTGACGTTCACATTTCGCCCAACCTTCCGCCGGTAAAGATGGATATTGCCCGTATCTTAAAGGTGCTCGCCCATCTCCTGGAAAACGCGGCGAAGTACTCGCCCACAGGCAGCCCAATTTTTGTTAGCGCGGAATTGCAGGGGAGCAATCTCGCGACCAGCATTGCGGACCGTGGATCCGGCATCGATGACCTGGAGCGCATGATGATCTTCGACAAGTTTTACCGCGGACAAGGACAGCGTTACCGTGTACAAGGTACCGGGATGGGACTCGCCATCGCCAAAGCGATCGTCGAAGCACATGGGGGGACGATAGAGGTTACCAGCCAGTTAGGACAGGGCTCGGTGTTTTCCTTCACACTTCCCATCGGTGTATGAGAAAAATATCTCGATGGTAGAAATCGCAGCGGCAAATCTTCGCCAGCTGTCAAAATCAAGCCAGTGGCTCTCGGACAATCGGCGATGTCATTTGCGGCGGATGGAGACGTATATATGAGGCGCGCGCGACATCAAGAAGAGAGCTTGTAGCGAATCAAGCATAAGTCCGACAAAGTAGTTTGTCGTCAAAAACGATTACCGGGCTGACAACGACCAAGGCGCAGCGCAAGCTCCGGGGCGCCGAGATCGAAGAGGCGAGTGCGCGTGGCAGGGCTGGCCGCACCGCGAACTTCGTCTTGATCGGCTTTGTGACCGATCAGGAGTGTCTGGCCTGGCTCATGCACTCTTCTGTGCTCCGGCCGTCCGGCTACGTTGCCGGGAGCCAGCCGCGCGGTTCATCCTCAAGACCGTACCGCTCATCGTAGACAGCACGAGGAAAATCAACACGAAGGCGCAGGCTTCAAAACACGGTAGTACTCGCCCCGCTATCCTGCGCTTCAGCATCCAGAAAAATCGAAAACGGCTGGAAATACGCCAATTAAGCGATGAGCTCGCCGTACCGAATTGTCTTGAGCGCGTCCTGAACGTTCACTCGCGGCCACAGGATGGGGCCATCCACTTCCGGAAAGCAGAGTTCCCCACGCTGGAGACCTTTGGAGATTTTCTCCATCAGGCTCTCTCGCGTCGCGATCACCACGACTGGGTCGCAGCCGATGCCCTGCAACGATTCGATCTTCTCATCGTGTTGGAGCTGATCGATCATCCACTCACCCCAGCGCGGGTCCGCAGGCAAGCCGAGAAAACTTACCAGCGTGGACCACGCCAGAGTGCGCTCATAGTTGAGCAGGTAGGTCTTTCCTGCGGCTCCATTGGCGTGCAGAGCTTCGGAAACAGCAACCAGATGACGCACGGAATGTTTGCGGCCTGAGATGGTCAATGCTCCCCGATAGCAGGAAGGATCGGCTCCCATGTTGATGGCCCGGCTCTTTCCATCGGGGAACGTCAGCGTGAACGGATGCTTTTCATGAATGGCGGCGGCAATAGCGCCCACTTCGGCATCACCGCCATAGAGGCTGAGCAGGTGTCCCTGCTCCTCCTCTCCCATGTAGCGATCGACGTGGACGCGAATCCGCGTCTGGATGCTCGCGGTGGAGCGCAGGTACTCAAGCCGCCCCAGGCGTAGATGTGCATTTTGCATTGGCCTCCTCCTCTGTCTTCTTTGCGGATTCTGTGAGAACAAGCGTGCGGCCGTCCTGGTAAATCAGAGAAAGCTCGTTCGAGAACCGCTCCCGTTTGCGAGTAATCTCCACGTCATCTTCCTCCTCTGTGAAGGTGGTGGTGTGCTTGATCGACCTCCAGCGCGCAATGTGCCGGTCCACACCCTGGCCGAATACGCCATTCAACAGACCCGCCGTGCAAAGCAAGCCAACATGGCCCGCGTGCAACGGTGTGATCGGGCGCCCAGAGACCATTTCCTCTCTGGGCAGCAGAAACGGCGCAACCTGCTTCCAGGCCGACGACTGCGGAATAAGGTCCTCGATCACATCGAGCGGCAGCCCCCGATAGACGATGCTCGCGGGTGGTGTTGCCGGAACGATATAGGACTCATACTCTTCTGCAAGATCGAGAAGCGGCTGGCTGAAAAGCTTCCGCTGTAGGGAGGTACGATTCAATTCCATCGCATTGCCCCGCATCGGCTTGCGCACGGCGGTGAGCACCACCTGGTTAAAGCGAACCGATTCCGTGTCGGTAAGGTTGAAGATTCGGATATCGGTAAAGTTCGACGCCAACAGAGAGATGCAAACAGACAGGCGCTTCTCTGGAACGACGAACACGAGGACGCCGCCCACCACCAGCCAACGATAGGTGTGCTCGAGAAACAGCAGTTCCATGCGCTGATTGTCGAGCGAACCGATCTCGGAATCGTAGGGAGGGTTGAGGTACAGCAGGGAAAAGCTCTCTACCTTGGCGTGCGTATCGAACAGATTGCCCTGGATGGTCTGAATCCCGCTCTCCTCGGCCACCTGGGCGCGAGTCGCGTCGAGTTCGACGCCGTAACGAGTGCAGGAAGCGTTTTGCGTGAGTTGTAGAAGAGCTGCGCCCGTGCCTGTGCATGGGTCCAGCACGCTGGCTGGTTCGGTGAAGCGCAGGAGTTTTCGCAGGCGTGTTCCCTCTGCCTGCGGCAATGGGAAATAACCCAGTTTTAAGCGGCCGGCGTTGCGCATGTTTCCTCCAGACAGAAGACTTCTTCGTTGAGATTGAAAGGATATTTTGGCCGTCGGGCAGAGAAGTCTCGGCACTGAATCGAGAAGCTCAATGCCGGAAGCCTGAAGACGAGACGCCGCACAAACATTTCCGTCGTTGGGATGAAGGGATGATTGCGGGGGAGTGAAACGAAGAGGAATAACGAAGGCAGAAACGGATGTTGCTCGCCTCGGTGCAACAACGGTAAAGGGCTGGACGTCGCTGGCCCTAAAGTTCTTCTTTGACGACCAACCTCTGCCCGTACATCCATGGCTTGATCGTCATTTCCGAAAGCCAATCCTGGAGTGAAGGAATTCTGCCAAGATCTTCCCTCACATGTTGCTCGCCAATGTAACGGACAGGCACGTCATTGCCTTCACTGTTGCGGATCGTGATGCCGAAGAGACGTTCGGCTGCGAAAATACCCTCGGCATGATGATGAAGCGCCCGATGCCTGAAATCGGCAACGTAGCTTTTCGACTCATCAAACCAGCGGTGAAGCTCGATGTAGTCCTCGGCCACGCCGCCGAAGCGACGGGCCGAGGATTTTGCGTGTTCGAGTGGATGTGCCATCAGTAGACGACCTCCGGATCGTACGAAACCTCGGTGAAGTATTCGTAATGGGCATGAATCGCCCTCCCTGTTTCGACGATGAATTTGACGTTACCGCCACCGCCATCGTTGTTCTCATATCCGTTCGACGGCTGCAAATTCTGGAGAATGCTCTCAATCTCTTCGGGCAGTACATATTTGTCATGGCGGGATGGATCGGCCATTGCTTCCGGACTGTAGAGGATCAGAACGTCATCAACCTGACCAGAATCGCCACATCCGGAGTAGCTGACTTCAATGGCAATGACGCCGGCAGACTCCAGCTCGGCTTTGTGCTCGACGAGGAACCGCTTGACTCTGGACACATCCTCGAAGGTGAGGCTGCCTGTAGTGGCGGAAGCACGGATGCAGACGTAAAGGGACTGTCAGACATGGAATGCTCTCTTTAACAATAAATTTTGAACTTTGGTTAGAACGGTTGATGGATCGACTTCTTACTCTGGCAATGCATCTGTGACGCCCCAGACGCCAACCGAGGCGGCACATGCTATCGGGTGCCATCCACCTCGGAACGGAGTACGTGTCGCACATCCATTCCGAGGTGAGGACTGCCAGTTTGTACTATCGGGCGCTCAACTGGTTGAGCGCTTTGTTGCTCCGCGCCTGATACTTGTCGCGCGGCGCGGGCGTGGGAAACCACGTGGGAGCAACCTGCGCCATGGTTTTGACACTATCGGCTTTAGCCGTGGGGATACGACGCACGGAAGGCATGCAGGCCTCGGCCATCATCATTTGCATGGCATTGTGATTACGCCAGAACGAGGGTGAAGTACCGCGACGGGAACGAGCAGAGATTGCCATGGGAAATTCTCCTTTTGTGATCGAACAGTGGGAGGGTTGCCCCAAGCACGAAGCCTGGAGACACGAAGACGCGACTCCCCTATGGCTGCCAGGGAAATCGACGCGCTCTAAGGGGGAGGGGTCAGGACTTATTGCGAGTAGTGGAGCGTCTGGATGGAGGCTTACGTTTGTGTCGGCCTCGGATGGACATCTCGATGCACTCATCGGACAATCCTTCCGGCGCAAAAGAAGAGAGGCCCGCGCACGGTGCGCATGGCCTCTATTTCTTCTGCAGGTTTGGGGGTTCAGGCAGCAACGCCCAGAGCTTTGTTCTTCAGCTC
>NZ_DATKQC010000374.1:0-15511 GCF_035532915.1 Edaphobacter sp. | reverse complement strand
ACATCTTTCAGCATCACTTCGACGCGCTGGTCGACTTCGTCTTCAACCTCGGTTGCGCCCGCCTGCTCGGCTCCACCCTGCTGCGCCACGTCAACGCAGGCGAGTTCGACCTTGCCGCCCCGCAGTTCCTCCTGTGGGATCACGCCGGAGGAATCGTCGTGCAGGGCCTATTAAAGCGCCGTCAGGCGGAGATGGCCCTGTTCCAGTCAGTTTGATTGCATCTTCATAGGCCGTTCACCCTGGGGCGACTTTTATCAAGGTGTACCCCCTTCGATAGAGAGCTCATCTAATGAAGCTATGGCACTCACACCGAAAAGAATTCTCGAAACCTGCCTCTATGTAGCCGATGTTGACCGCGCAGCGGAGTGGTACCGCCAGATCTTCGGTTTTCCCATTATTTTTCAACAGGAAAACCGGCTTCGCGCATTGCAGGTCGGACAAGAGCAGGTCTTGCTGCTGTTCAAGGAGAAGGGCTCGTTGCGCCCAACAGCAATGCCGGGTGGCGTGCTTCCTCCGCATGATGGTTCCGGGCCGGTGCATCTCGCTTTTTCTATGCAGACAGAGGAAGCGGAAGAGTGGGAGAGCCATCTGAATACGCACGGGGTGGACATCATAGGCCGTGTCAGTTGGGGAGAAGACGATAGGAGTCTTTATTTTCGCGATCCTGACCATCATGTTCTGGAACTGATCAGTGGTGACCATTGGCGGAAGGTCGCCGCCAAGGAGGGCATACAGCGCTAACCCATTGCCGGAAGATGGAATCGGGCGTGAACCGCACGCCCAGGAGTCCACCCACCCCCCAAAGCATCTAATCTCCGTGAGCCTCTAACCCCCGCGGCTTGCGATATTCGCCCGTGCCGTGCCGATAAACGGGCCGTCGCAACCCTCGGAGGTAAGATAAAGTGTTTGGCAAAACAGGAAACGGAGCAAACCCTTGGCAGATACGATTTATGACCTCGTAGTGATTGGCGGCGGACCGGCAGGCTACACCTGCGCCATCCGCGCCGGGCAGTATGGACTCAAAACCGCGCTGGTCGAGTCGACCGACAAACTGGGCGGCACCTGCCTGCACGTCGGCTGCATTCCCACCAAGGCGATGCTGTTCTCCGCCGAGATCTGGGACCACCTCAAGCACGCCGACAAGTACGGCATCGACGGCGTCAGCCAGCCCAAGCTCAACTGGAAGAACGTGATCGCGCGCAAGAACGAGATCACCCTGAAGCACACCAAGGGCCTCGACTTCCTGATGAAGAAGAACAAGGTCACCGTGGTCAACGGCTACGGCCGTCTCACCGGCCCGGCCAAAGAAGGCGTCTTCTCCGTCGAGGTCGACAAGGCTGGCAAAAAGGAGACGGTCAAGGCGAAGAAGGTCGTGCTCGCCACCGGCTCCGACGCGCGCATGCTGCCCGGCTACAAGGCCGATAGCACCATCCTCACCAACGTCGAGGTCCTCTCCATCGACCAGTTGCCCAAGTCGCTGGTCGTCATCGGCTCGGGCGCCGTCGGCGTCGAGTTCGCCTCCATCTTCAAGAGCTTCGGCACCGACGTCACCATCATCGAGGCGCTGCCGCGCATCGTCCCGGCAGAAGATGAAGACGTCAGCAAGGAGCTGCTCCGCCTCTTCAAGAAGCGCGGCATCGACGTGCACATCTCCGCCAAGGTCGACAAGATCGAGAAGACCAAGGAAGGCGTCAACATCCACTTCACCAAGTCCGACGGCAAGGGCGAAGTAAAGTCCGCGGAGAAGGTCCTCGTCGCCGTAGGCCGCGCCCCGCGCACCACCGACGTCGGCCTCGACAAGACCAAGATCACCCCCGACCGCGGCTTCATCGTCACCAACGAGTGGATGGAGACCGCCGAGCCCGGCGTCTACGCTGTCGGCGACATCGTCGCCGGCCTGCCCCAGCTCGCGCACGTGGGATCAATGGCTGGCCTCGTCGTCGCGGCCAAGCTGGCAGGCAAATACGCCCGCGCCGTCAACCGTGGCCGCATCCCCGGCTGCACCTACTGCGACCCGCAGATCGGCAGCGTCGGCCTCACCGAGGCGAAGGCGAAGGAAGCTGGCTACCAGGTCAAGGTGGGCAAGTTCCCCTTCGTCGGCAACTCCAAGGCGACCATCCTCGACTCGCATGACGGCTTCATCAAGGTGGTCTCCGACGCCAAGTACGGCGAGATCCTCGGCGTCCACATCATCGGCCCCAACGCCACCGAGCTGATCGCCGAATGCGTCACCGCGCTCGAACTCGAGGCCACGGTCGAAGAGATGATGTTCACCATCCACGCCCACCCGACGCTGTCCGAAAGCCTGCTCGACGCCTTCAGCAGCGTCGAAGGCATGGCCATCAACGTCTAGGCAACTCTGCATGGGGACAAAATGCCGGGTAAGTCGTGGCATAATGTCCCTATGGCCCAGACTTCAAAATCCCAGCGCGCGCCACAGTTTCTCGCATCGCTGCACCTTGATCTCGAAAGCATCGAGGCTGGGGTTCCCGTCGAAACGATGAGCAGCTTTGTCTCGGCGTCCGGCGTGGAGCTGAAGGACATCTACGAGGTCGTCATTCCGGCCCGCACCTTGAAGCACCGGCGCAGGTTGGTGCAGCCCCTTTCCGCAGCCGAGTCCGACAAGCTTGCCAGACTGGTAAGAGTCTTCGATCAGGCGGTAACGGTCTTTGGGACGATCGAGCAAGCCCGCAACTGGCTGAATAAGCCGAAGAAGCGCTTCGATCAGCGGACGCCAATGCACATGCTTCAGACCGACTTCGGCGGGCGCATGGTGGAGGAGATGCTGGGGCAGATTGACGAAGGCATGTTCGCCTAGTGTCGAAGTCAATACAGGTACTGGAGCTCTGGCGTATCAGTAATCACAAGACGCTCGCCGGCGAGGGTGGGTTGAAATACTCGGCGCGTTGGCACAGCGCCGGACGCAGGATCGTGTATCTTGCCGAATCCCCGGCAGGCGCAATGATCGAAGTGCTGGTCCACCTTGAACTCGAAGAGGATGAGCTGCCCCACTCATACACTCTTCTCCGTGTGGAAGTGCCAAAGGATCTTGCAATCGAAGAGATTCGTACCGGAGGAGACGAGGCGTGGAAGACGAATCACGACCTCAGCAGGCGGCTTGGAGACGAATGGTTGCGGCGAGGGCAAACGGCGCTGGCACGCGTCCCCTCCGCCATTCTGCCGAACACCTTCAACTTTCTTTTGAATCCGCTCCATTCCGATAAGAAATGGGTCCGGATCACCGCTGTAACGAGAGCGGAATTCGATCCTCGCCTGTTGAGACGCATCGGAAGATGAGTCTCAGGAAACAGGATGGTTTTATACTGAACAAGGAGGTCACCATGACCCACAAAGTCGAATTGATCCGGTCCGAAGAAGGGTATGCTGTCCTCTGTCCCGACCTGCCCGGCTGCGTCTCCCAGGGCGCGACTGAGGAAGAGGCTTTAGCCAATATCAAGGACGCCATCAAGGACTATCTCGAAGTCGTGGAAGAGATGAAGCGCCGCCGCGAGATCCGTTACGTGGAAGTTATCGCGTCCTGATGGGAAAGCTTCCGGGGATATCACATCAGCAGGCAATCAAGGCACATCAGCGGGCTGGCTTTGAAATCATTCGGCAGAGCGGCCATATCATCCTGTCCGACGGCATCGCAACGGTAGTCGTTCCGCGAGCAAATCCAGTCAACGCTTACACCATGTTCGCCATCGTCAAAGCCGCTGGACTCACCATCGAGCAGTTCCGCGAATTGCTGTAGCCCGTGTTCCTCCACCTCCTCCATCTCGGCCGCATCCCCTACGCAGAGGGCCTCGCCCTCCAGCAGAAGGTCGTCGCCGCGCGCAAGCAGAACCTTATCGGCGACACGCTGCTCCTGCTCGAACACCCGCCGGTGCTCACCCTTGGCCGCAACGCCAGCCGCTCCAACATCCTCGCCAGCGATGAGTTCCTCGCCCAGCGCGGCATCGAGCTGCACGAGATCAATCGCGGCGGCGACGTCACCTACCACGGCCCCGGCCAGCTCGTCGGCTACCCCATCATCGACCTGCGCGGCGATCTCCCCGGCAAGAAGGGCCCACACCTCGGCCCGGTCGACTACGTCCGCCTGCTCGAAGAGGTCCTCATCCGCACCTGCGGCGACTTTGGCGTCATGACTCAGCGCATCGCCAAGCGCACCGGCGTCTGGACGGTCCCCGGCGGCAGCATACAGGAGAAAAAAATCGCCGCCATCGGCGTCCACGTCTCGCAGGGCGTCACCTCGCACGGCTTCGCGCTCAACGTCACCACCGACCTCCGCGACTTTGAGTGGATCATCCCCTGTGGCATCACCGACCGCGCCGTCACCAGCCTCGAGCTCGAAGCCGACGGCGGCCACCAGCCAACCATGGAGAACGCCATCAACTCCGCCGCCCGCAACTTCGGCCGCATCTTCGAGCGGCAGGTACTCTGGAGCGAATCGCTCGACGAGATCCTGCATCAAAAAACCGTATCGGAGTAGAAGAGCGAATCACCCAAACCCGCGTCATCTCGACCGAAGCGCGGCGCAGTGGAGAGACCCCTGTATTCACTTTCTCCGCAATTCCCCGCCTGGGTGCGGATACCGTCAATCGAACGCCGATTATCGGCTCAACATGCCAGTTTTCAATGCGCAGTCTTATAATCCAAAGGTGCGTGGCAATATAACCAGCGCCCGGTAACACCATAAGGAATCTTCATGCCGACTGACGTAGTTATGCCCCAGATGGGCGAATCCATCACCGAAGGCACCATCACCAAGTGGCTCAAAAAGCCCGGCGACACCGTCCAGCGCGACGAACCGCTCTTCGAAATTTCGACCGACAAGGTCGACGCCGAGATTCCCTCGCCCGTCGCCGGCACCCTCTCCGAGATCAAGGTCGCCGAAGGCGCGACCGTCGGCATCAACACTGTCGTCGCCACCATCGCTGAAGGCGGCTCCGCTGCCGCCGCTGCCCCGGCAAAGACTGAAACCGCCGCCGCTCCGGCTGCCGACACCGTCACTCCCGCCGCCGCTGAAACCCCCGCAGCGACTCAGGGCAATCCTCCCGCGCCCGCCGCTGCCGAACAAGCCGCTGGCCCCGGCACCGAAGTCCTGATGCCGCAGATGGGCGAGTCCATCACCGAGGGCACCATCACCAAGTGGCTCAAGAAGGTCGGCGACACCGTCCAGCGCGACGAGCCCATCTTCGAGATCTCGACCGACAAGGTTGACGCCGAAATTCCCTCGCCCGTCGCCGGTACTCTCTCCGAGATCAAGGTTGGCGAAGGCAAGACCGTCACCATCAACACCGTCGTCGCCATCATCGGCGGCGCCGCCGGAAAGTCGGCTCCCGCTGCCACCCCCGCCGCTGCCGCGCCTGCCGCCGCGACAAAAGCCGCACCCGCTGCTGCTCCCGCACCTTCGGCAACGGAGGGTGAGCGTCTCCGCTCCTCGCCGCTGGTGCGCAAGATCGCCAAGGACAACAACGTCGATCTCACCCAGGTTCCCGGCACCGGCTCCGAAGGCCGCATCACCAAGACCGACATCCTCGGCCACCTCGAGGGTGGCGCGAAGCCCGCCGCCGCCGCAGCGCCCGTAGCTTCGGCTCCTGCCGCCGCGAGGCCCGCTCCGGCAGCCTCCCAGCCGCAGCCCGGCGAACTCGTCCCCTTGACCAAGATGCGCTCCATCATCGCCCAACGCATGGTCGACTCCAAGCGCACCAGCCCGCACGTCCACACCGTCTTCAAGGTGGACATGACCCGCATCGTCAAGCTGCGCGAAAAAGAGAAGAACAAGTACGAGCAGCGCAACGGCGTCAAGCTGACCTACATGCCCTTCATCACCCGCGCCGCCATCGTGGCCCTGCGCAAGCACCCCGTCGTCAATGCGTTCTTACAGGGCGACGCCATCCTCTACAACAAGAACATCAACATCGGAATCGCCGTCGCGCTCGACTGGGGCCTGATCGTTCCCGTGCTCAAGCAGACGGAAGAGAAGAACTTCCTCGGCATCGCTCGCGGCATCGTCGATGTGGCCGGACGCGCCCGCAACAAGAAGCTCGCCCCCGACGAGATCTCGGGCGGCACCTTCACGCTCACCAACTCCGGCATCTTCGGCGAGCAGTTCGGCACGCCGATCATCAACCAGCCGCAGAGCGCCATCCTCGGCATCGGCGGCCTCAACAAAGAGGCCGAAGTGATGACCGACCATGACGGCAACGACGTCATCGCCATCCGCTCCATCCAGCGCTTCGCCCTCGGCTTCGACCACCGCATCGTCGACGGAGCCGACGCCGGAAAATTCATGTCCGACTTCAAGGCCTACCTGGAAAACTGGTCCGAAGACATCGGATAAAGAAAGATCGGCAGAAAATAAAGCGGCAGACGAATCCCGTCTGCCGCTTTTGTCGTTCGCGGCAAAATTCAGAGAAAAAATACCTCGCGCCTCAATTGATACTTATGACCAGAACGACTATATTTATAGTTGATATAGATGTATTTATCATGGAATGCAAAAGAGGGAGGCAACTATGGCTGTCTGGCAGGTGCAGGAAGCAAAGACACGCCTCAGCGAAGTGATCGAAGAGGCCAACAGCAAAGGCCCACAGTTCATCACCCGGCACGGTTCGGAAAGAGCGGTCATTCTTTCCATCACGGAGTACCGTTCCCTGACCGCACACAAACCAAATCTGAGGGAGTACCTGCTGAGTGGCCCAAAGGTGGACAGCTTCGAGGTGCCCCGGGACCGCGATACAGGGCGGAAGGTTAACCTGTGAGCGTGCAGTCGCAATATCTGCTCGACACCAATATCCTGTCGGAGACACGCAAAAAGCAGGCCGACGAGCGGGTGATCTCGTTTCTGTCCTCGACCGAACCGTCCACGCTTTATATCAGCGTCCTCACGCTTGGAGAGTTGAGGAAAGGCGTTGCCCTCAAAAAGCGGTCCGATAAAGATGCTGCGAAGAAGATTGCGGCATGGGTGGATGGATTGGAGTTCAGCTTTAGCGACCGCATCCTCGGCATCGATGCAGCGACGGCAAGTCTATGGGGAGAGCTGTCCGCGCAACGTCCAAGGCCCGTCATCGATACGCTTCTGGCTGCAACTGCGATCGTGCATGAGCTAACGCTCGTCACGCGCAATACCGGCGACGTGCGGGACATCGACTTGAGACTGCTCGATCCCTGGAAGAAATGAAAAAGATAAGGAAGTAAGCCTCCGCCTCATTTCCTACAGCAGCGCCTTCGCCTTCAACACCAGCTCCACCGCTTCCTCAGCCGTCTTCCCCACCGCCGACAGATGCCCCATCTTCCGGCCCTTGCGCGGCTTGTGCTTCTCATACAGATGCAGCCGCACGCCCGGCACCGCCAGCGCAGCGTCGAACCGCGGCTCCCGCGCCGTTCCATCCGGGTTCAGCCACACTTCGCCCAGCAGGTTCGCAATCGCCGCAGGCTGCACGATCTCCACCTCGCCCAGCGGCAGATCGCACACCGCGCGCACCAGTTGCTCGAACTGGCTGGTCACACACGCCCGCTCGCTGGCGTGATAGCTGTTATGCGGCCGTGGAGCAAGCTCATTCACCAGCAACCGCCCATCTTTCGTGCAGAACATCTCCACCGCCAGCACACCCTCAAGCTGGAACGCGTCCGCGATCTCTTCGGCGAGCCTTCGCGCCTCGGCCTCCATCGCTGCAGGCAGCGGCGCAGGCATCGCGCTCCACGCCAATATCTGCTCCTCGTGATGATTCCACGCCGTCGGAAAAACTTTAACCTCGCCATTGGGAGCACGCGCCACCATCACCGAGATCTCGCGCTCCAACTCAATGGCTTTCTCCGCGACTCCCGGCCCTTCGCCCAGCGCCTCCCATGCCCCGCGCACCTCGTTCTCAAACGAAGCTCCGGCAGCGAACCCAACCTTGCCCTGCCCGCGCCCATCGTAGCCTCCGGTCGCGCTCTTGCAGAAACACCGGCCGCCAAGCTCGCCGATCGCGCTGCGCAGTTCGTCGAGCGACCGCACCGCGCGATACTCGCCGATAGGAAAGCCGTTCTTCTTCAGCCAATCCTTCTGCTCAATCCTGTCCTGAATGATCGCGAGCATCGCGCCGCCCGGACGCACCGGCGCAAACTTCGCCGCCGCCTCCATGCTCGCTGCCGCAATCTGCTCAATCTCGAGCGTGACCACATCGCATCCACGCGCCAGGTTCGCAGCCTCGCGCGCATCGTCCCATCCGGCCTCGATGCATCCATCCACCACAAAACGCGCCGGACAAGCCGGGTCCGGGTCGAGCACAACGATGCGATAACCCATCGCGCGCGCCGCCATCGCCGTCATGCGGCCAAGCTGCCCGCCGCCAAAGATGCCAATCGTCGCGCCGGGAAGGATCGGCTTCGCCGCACGCAAATTTTTCTGCGAACCAGACAAGCTTTTCTGCGAATCAGCCAAGCTCACGCGCCCGCCTCATCTTCGCCAACCACCTGCCCCAACACCTCATCACGCCGCGTCGCACGCCACTCCACCAGTCTCAGCCGCAGCGCCGGATCGGTCGTAGCCAGCATCGCAACTGCCAGCAGCCCCGCGTTCGCAGCACCCGCCGCGCCAATCGCCAGCGTGGCAACAGGAACTCCCTTCGGCATCTGCACGATGCTCAGCAGCGAGTCCATCCCCTGCAGCGCGGTCGCGGCAATGGGCACGCCGAGCACCGGAACCACGGTCTTCGCCGCCAGCATTCCCGGCAGATGCGCCGCCCCGCCCGCGCCCGCGATGATCGCCCGCAGCCCGCGTCCAACCGCCGCATCGGCGTATTCAAATAGCAGCTCCGGTGTGCGATGCGCCGAGACCACGCGCACCTCGTGGGGCACGCCAAACTCCTTCAGCACCTCGACGGCGCTCTTCATCACCGCATAATCATTGCGGCTTCCCATCACGATCCCAACCAGTGGCTCGGCACTCATAGACCACGATTATACGGTTTTGCACCGCTTAACAGCGATAAGACATAACGATACGACCACGGATTACGCGGAGGAACGCGGATTTAGAAACTTAACACCGATCTGCACCGATACCACCGATCTAAAACATCGGCATCGGATCCCTCCGCATTTAAAATCCGTATTGGTCCGCGTAATCCGTGGTCGGTCTTCAAATCGGTGGCATCGGTGCAGATCGGTGTTAAGCCTTCCTTCGTTCAACGGCGAAAGTAGTCCACCGCCACCTGGACCATCGTCACCAGACCACCGGCAGCCGTGAACAGCCCCTTCATCCGCTGCACGCTGCGCTCATGCCGCTCCACGCGCCGCTCCAACTGGGTCAGCCGCCCCGGCTGCCCAATCCCCATCACCTGCTGCATCTGGCTCTTCAACACGCTCAGGTCGGCCAGCACCTGTCCTTCAAACTCAGTCATCATGCCCCCCTTACGACCCCACTGGTAAATCCGTAAATACCGCACTCGAAAAACGCGAATACATCGGCGGCGTCGAGCCGTCGTACATCCGCACGTAGTACCGCTCCACCTGCGCCTCGCGCGGAATCGTGAAATTCCGCACCGCGCTGCGCAGCACCAAATCCTGGTCCACGCCCGTCCCAAAGTCCCAGTCCCTGCGCCGCACCTCGAAGCCGCCGCCCGCAGGCGCAGCCATCCCGGCATCGACCTGCAATGCAGTCCCGGTCGCACTCACAATTTGTAACTGTTGCAGGTTCTGAAGCACGTTGCCCACAGCAGCCTCCGCCGTCTGCGGCAGCAGAGCGTCCGCCGCAATCGTCTCCGACAGCTTCAGCCCCAGCCCCTCGGCCCAGTCGTTCGCAAACGCGATGCGATACGTCAGCACTTCGGGCCACGCCATGCCGTCGACGATCTCCACACGCCGCGCCACTACATTCATCGTCGTGCCGCCGTTCGCGATGGCCAGCACGTCCCCCGGCCAAACGTCCGCAGGATTCACCGCAGCATACGTTCCCGCAATCGCCGCCGCCCGGCTGGTCGAAAAGCTGAGCACCGCGAGCGCCGCATTTTCACAATCGACCGAACTCCGCGCCGCGGGTGATACCGCCTTGCCCAGCCACTGCGCCGTCCCCGGCATGTTACCCGCAGCCTCGGCGGCAACACTGGCCGCATTCTCCAGCCGCGCCACAGCACGCTGCTCGCCGCGATACACCACGGTTACAAGTTCCCCCGCAATGGGAACGCGTCCTGCCAAAAATGTAACCTTTCCGGTAGCAGATACGGTGCAGTCCACTCCCTCACCCGCTGTGCCGATCAGCCGTGTAAACTTCGTGCCATTCGTCAGCGTGCTCACCACCCAGGCCGAGCCCGTTTGCGTCAGTCGGCAATATCCCATCGACCCAAAGAGCTGCACGCTGTTTACCGCGGCAAAGCTGCATCTCGCCGCCGAACTCGCCACCGCGCCGTCGTACAGCACCGTCGCCGGAGTATTCGAAGCCACGCCGAGATCCTGCACCTCAAACACAACGCTCATCGGAGCCGGAACCACGCCGCCGCCGAAGCTCTGCACAGCGCCATCTACCATCGCATAGAAGGTCTGCAACACCCGCTGCGCTTCAACACAATGCAGCCGGATGCGCAGTGTATAGGTATGTCCGCTCAGCAGCGTCAGCGCCGTACCCACCTCCGCTCCATTCACAAACGGAACCGCGACGGTCGCTCCGCCGCTCTGGCGCACGTTGTAACCCGCAAAGCAGTTCGCGCTCTCCACCGTGCCCGAGTACAACCCGCACACGATACCGGTGCTGCCCGCCGTCAGTTGCAAACTGCCCGCCTCGATCACCAGCGTCCCGCCAAGCTCTACCGCGTCAATCGCGGTCAGGGTCGTCTGTCCATCGAAGCCGTTGCCTCCTATCATCGTCAGGCCAGCCGCGCCGAACCCCAGGTGCGCTCCCGGATCGGTCAACTGCCACACCCGCGAATTAACCGCGCCTTCGTTGAAGCTATCGGTCAACAGGTTCGACGAGTTGGCCGTCTTCTTCGGACGAAACGGCGTCTGCGCCAGTTGAAATGCCGTCGTCGTGCCATCACCCGCGAACGTCTCGCTGATGTAAGCCGCAGGCTCGATCTCCCCGCTCAACGTCACATCGTTGGCCAGCTCCTTCACCGACGCCGTCTTCAGCGCCGCGATCTGCAACGTGCCATCGCCATCACTCAATGCGTGGGTCACGGAACCCGCGGACTGCATGCTCACCGCACCATCGAGCACGCGATACGCCGCGTAGGCCACGCTGGCAAGCTGTCCCGCGTTTTCCGACCACGTCGCTGTTTCTGTCGGCTCGAAGACACCAATTACTTGCCCCTCTGCAATGCCGGTCGTTGTAAACAATCCAGCATCCACGCGGTTGGTCAGCGTAGTCAGCGCCGGCCCCGCCGCCTGCGCCAGCCCCGTGCCGCTCAACACGGATGATTGCTTGTCCAGCAGCCACTCATCGCTGACCGCGCTGAACGCATAGCGATACACCGGCCCCATCGTCGCCACGCCTGCGTAGACGCGCTCCGGTTCGGTCGCAACATAACCCGTGAACAGAACGGTTCCCGCATCCGACATCACCACCACGCGCCCTCGCCGCGCAGGCACAGGCAATGTGCTCGCACTGACGTCAAGCATCCCGCTGCATAGAGAAGGCGCGTTCAACACGCGCTCGATCTTCAGCGCTCCGTCGGCGGACACAGCATGGCTGTAGTCCACGGCACCCGCGCCGTCCAGATTGTCGATCGTCATCTTCACTGCGCCACCTCCTGCGTCACGGTGCTCGTCAGCGGAGCCAGCCCGCGCATCTGCCTCACCTCGTCGATGGTCAGCACGCCCGCCTTCAGCAGCGTGGTCTGTATCTGCACCTCTTCCGTCTCGTCCCTGCTCTCCAGGTCGTTGAAGCAGAACTCGAACTCGCGCCATCCCAGCTTCTTCGCGAACAGGTCGCGCGTAATGTGCTCGGCCAGCAGCTTCGCCACGGGGATGATGGCGCTCTGGAACGCTTCGTCCGCCATCTCGCCCGCCGTCGAGCGCGTCAGGCCCGTTTGCAATCCCAGCAGCATCGGCGGCAGCTCGAACGCATTGGCAATCAGGCGAATCAGCATCTCCTGCCACGCCAGCCGCAGATCGGCATCGGTGCCACCGGCAAAGCGCAACACCTCGGGCTTCTGCTCGCAGCTCAACAAAGGCACGCGGCCGGTGCCTTCAATCTCGTCCTGCCACCAGCGAATCAGGCGGTCGTGCTGCTCGGGCGTTGCCTCATTCAACCAAAGCGCATACTGCACCACGGAGTTCGACGCGAGCCGACCGGCATAGCGGTTCGCGCTCAAAAACTGGTTCACCGTCTCGAACGCAACCTCCAGCCGCCCCAGCCCGAACGGTGTATGCGTGCGCGGATTGAGCCGCAGATACATCAGCTCGTCATCGAGCAGAGGGATCAAACCCTCGCGCCCCAACTGGCCTGTGGCCTGCGCGTAGCGCGGCTTCGATGGATCACCGTCCCACTTACTGTCGATCTGGATCGTCGCTCCATCGACTGCCCAGAGATGAAACGGCCGCGCCGCATCGCCGGTCGCCTCCATCTCCACCGCGCCAAAGCCGCCGACGATCAGGTCTTCGAGCACCTGCTCCCACAGCACGCGAAAGCTGTCCGCGGCGTTCGGCTCTTCGAGACAAAGCCGCAGCGCGTTCAGCCGCGCCGTCGCATCGGCCACGCTCGCCGCATCGTAGCCGCGGCGCACGCGAACCTGCCAGTCCATGCTGGCGATCTTGTCCTTCACCACGTTGATCGCCCGCCGCACCACCGGCGTCTCCGCGAACTTCCGCAGGTTCGCCGGCGTGGGCTTGGGCAGGGCACTCTGCCCCGTCCGCCCCGCCTGGTACGGCGTAAAGATCGAAGGCAGCATCGAAGTCTTGCGCTCGCCCACCGCCACATCCACCGCTGCCTCAACGCCCGCCAGCTTCTCCCAGACATCCTTCACCATCGTCCGAACTCCCATGCCTCACCTCTCTCTTTCCGTATCCGTTCAAAAAAGAAAAAGGCACAGCCCATGGGCCATGCCTCAAATCAAAATCAGCGCTTAGTAACTAATCTCTATCGGTTCAAACTCGTAACTCCACCCGCGCCGCCTCTGCCACTCGCGCCAGATCGCTCACCGTCACCACGCGAATCTCTTCGCGCTCCATCGCCTCGATGCCAAAGCGATAACGTTCCATCGCCTCGTCTTCTATATCGGAGACAGACCGCAGCGGCTCGACAATTGCCGTCAGCTCCAGCTTCGCGCTCTCCACCCGCAGCACGCCTTCGCGCAACTGCGGAGCCGAATAGGCCAGCCCCTTCGCCGCCTCCACATCGTTGTCCAGCGACACTGCCTGGAACATTCGAATCACACCGTTCGGCCGATAGCCGCAGTCGATCTTCATCGGATCGCCCGGCCGTGTATACAGCGACGCCGCAATCCTCTTCCGCATCAGCCCCCAGACCCCGGCGCGCTCAAACTCGCTGCGCATCGCGCCTGCAATCGCCGCGCGTCCCGTCCGCTGGCGCGAGACCTTAATCTTCAGCGGCTCGACGTACATCCGCATGAGTTGCTCCAACTCCGCAGGCATGCTCTCGGCCAGCGAGGCGCGCGCCTCGGAGATCTGCACCGAGTTCGACAGCGTGTCCTGCAACAGCGCCAGCACCGGCTTGGGATCGGTCGCGCTCATCCGCAGCCGCTCGGCGATCTCTCCCTCCAACGCCTCCAGCAGGCCAATGTCGGCATCCGCATCCATGCACCGAACCCTGCTCCAGTCCCGCGTAAAACGCACCACCGCGCTCTCGGCCTTCGCTGCCTCGCGCAGCAAAACACCGATGTTGGTAAACTCGCCCTTCACCACATCCGGCACATACCGGATAAGGAAGAACTCGCACGGCAACCGCTCTTTCACGTCCTGCTCCTCCTTCTCCTCGTCATCACGCATCGATCTAACGTAAGCAATCCATCGACCAATCCCCTACATCACAAACTTACCCGCTCCACTCACCTCTGCAAACTGTCTTGGCACCACAATCGTGTTTCCCGTATCCCACAACGGGAACGGCTCCCGATTCGAATCCCGAAACGACGCGATCAACTCTCGCACTCGCGACCGCCGCCGCAGCATCTGTTCCATCAGCCGTTCGATCACCGCGGTATCGCCGCCATACCACTCCGGCGGAACCGCCTCGGCGATCTCCCACAGCACACCCGCGTCGATGTTCTCCACGCGGCTCAGCCACGGCTCGAAGCTCTGCCATCCCGTCACCCGCGCGTACACCTTGTTGCGTGCGTAGACGCCACGCAGCGGCGCGTCGGGAAACGTCCACTCCCCTGCGTTGAAGCAGAAACCCTGATCGATAAACGTGGCGCGATACTTGCGCTCACGCGGCTTGCGCTCAAACACTGCCTGCCGCCCGTTGCAGTTGCCCGCCCACTTATCGATGCACAGCATTCCGGCGAACTCCGCCAGGTTTCTTACCTCGTCCAACTGCTGCTCGGGGAGATAGTCAACCACCTGTCCCGGCATCAACCCGCCAACAAACTGCGATCCAAACTGCAGTCCCGCGACATAGCGCTCGCGGCCGCGTCCCGACTCCACCTGCATCTCGAGAGTGTTGGCCACCAGCCACTCCGTTACCTCGACCACATCGCTCGGCGGCACGGTCAGGCCGACTGCTGCGGCCAGCCGGGTTGCGATCAATTCATTGGCCAACACGCGCAGGTGCTGCGGATTATTTTGAAACTTCACCACCCACAGCTTGCCGTCGGCCCCCAGCATCAACTGGCTCTGCGCCCCGCCCCGCATCCTTCGAATCGCCTGCACCGCCA
The DNA here is from genome assembly GCF_035532915.1 of Edaphobacter sp. GTDB lineage: Bacteria > Acidobacteriota > Terriglobia > Terriglobales > Acidobacteriaceae > Edaphobacter. The sequence continues at coordinate 695 of NZ_DATKQC010000374.1, read as the reverse complement.
GAACCGCCAAGCCTTAATACCTCCGCAACAGAATAACGCGCTTTGTCCTGCCGGACGGGCCTCCTGCGCGGAGCGCGGCCACTTCGTGGCGTGTATACGCCTTCGGGTGGCCCTCCCGTTGGTCGGGATCAAGGATCGTTGCCGACCAACGGAAGGCCCTCAGCCGTTGATATCACCACAACAAGGTACACACGCCACGAAGTGGCCGCTCCGCGCGCAGCGGGCCCGTCCGGCAGGACATCATCTCTTCTTAATAATCATCTCCGCGCGTACGGTCTGAGCGATGGCCATGGCCATCACACAGTCGTCGTGCGCTCCGTTGGCCGCGCCGGTCCCGCCCGCTGGCAGCGAGATATACGTGCGGCACTCGCTCAGCAGCCTTCTACTCGCGAACCTCTCCGGCGACTCTACCAGCAGCGCTCCCATGCGGCTGATGATCTCCGGCTTGCTCGCCATCGTGGTCAGCCATCCCTGCTCCCCGCCCTGACGATAGACATTCGCATAGTGCTCTGAGTCGCTCAGAAAAGCCAGCACGGCGTGTCCATGATTATTGCGCTCGACGACAATGATTGCGTCGTTGTACTTTCGCGCCAGCTTCACTGCCTCCGCTGCCAGGTCTCGAGGCTTGATCCTCTGCTGCAACTCCGCGCACTGCATTCCCGTCTCCATGTCGATCACCTGCGCCGCCGCGAAGT
>NZ_DATKQC010000373.1:0-3097 GCF_035532915.1 Edaphobacter sp. | reverse complement strand
TCCCCTGGGTCATGCGGGCCATAGCAGCAGGAGAGCCCGGTTTTCACCGGGCTTCCGCTCAATTGAGGAAGGGGCCTATGCGGCCTCTTCCTCGGTGGAGTCTTCGTCTTCCGCCGCCGCTTTCGCGGCCCGGTCGAGCTTCAGAATCGAGTTCACCCGGATCTCCCAAAGGGTCTGCTCCGAGTTGGTCTTCTTGCTGTCGTACTTGCGGCTGCGCAACTCGCCCTCGACCTGGATATGCGCGCCCTTCTTGAGCGTGGCGGCGAACTCTCCGAGCTTGCCGAAGACAACGCAGCGGTGCCACTCGGTGTGCTCGATGTACTTGCCGTCTTTCTTGTAAGAGGACTTGGTTGCCAGCGAGAGAGTGGTAAGGCTGCGGTCGTTGTTGGTGCGAACTTCGGCATCGCTGCCAAGGAATCCGATAAGGGTGACTTTGTTCTGGTACATGGTGTGTTCTCCGTTTCGTTGAATTTCCCGTATCCTGCTCGGGTCACCCATCGCGCAAGCGAGCGAGTGGGCCCGGCTCCCAAGGCCGAAGCTCTGCATTTACGGAGGGTCCGTCGAAGACGGAAACCGTAACCCGGAGGGCGGCGCAATCCGAGGTCCCCGGCGCACGTTTGTTGTGCGGTGGGGTGGTGAAGCCGAAGCAGAAGAGCGAGCCTGCCGCAGGGCGCAGGAAAGCCCCGAAGCGTGATCCCGAGCAGAGGACGGGATTCGAGACGGTAGGCACGCACATGCACCGAAGTCACGGCCAAGATTCCTGCGATATCCGTTCGCCATCACCGCCGCCTTCGATGGATCGGCAACGGCCTCCGGAAGCGGCTTCGTCGAGCACTCACACCGCTGTGTCATGCAGGCCGGGATTGCCACGCCAGGCGCATTCAGAGACGAGTTGGGCTGTGCAGCCGTGAAGGCAGCAGGATCGGACATCGAAGTGACCTCGGATTCGGGTTAGAAGATAAAGCTCAGAGCGTGCTCGTCAGGCAGAGGAAGCACGATAGACCTCCTCCGTCTGGAAGCATCCGTCCTGATGGCTGTAGCCGGAAACGGTAATCAGCTCTCGCACCCGGCGGCGGCCCGCGTGATCGCGTTCGCAATAGAGAACAAAGTCGATAGCCTCGGACGTCTCCGAACGAATGAACGAATGATTGAGATTTGGCCTGGCACTCAGGGCCAGATCCGACAGCCGATTGAGCGCGTCCCACGCGCTCTTTGCGTGGATCGTCGAGAGTGTTCCGCCGTGGCCTGTGTTCATGGCTTGCAGCAGGTCGTAGCCGCACTCATCGCGAATTTCACCCATGATGATTCGGTCGGGGCGGTGGCGGAGCGCCGCCGCCACGAGCTGGCTTGCGGTGATGGCAACCTGCCCAGGAATGGCCTCCACAGCTTCCCAGCGAACTGCGTTCGGATGGGCAATCTTCAGCTCTGCGGGCTGCTCGATCACGATAAGCCGTTCTTGAAGTGGAATGTGGTCGAGCAGCGCCTTCATCAGCGTCGTCTTGCCGGAGCCTGTTCCGCCGCTGATGATGCCATTCTTCCGCTCGCCGATGAACCGGACAACCGCATCCCGAATCTCCGTGGGGAGAGTTCCGGATTCGATCAGTTCATCCGATGTAAACCAGCGGTTGAATTTGCGAACCGTGAAGGTTGGTCCGCTGATGGAAGAGGGAGCGCCGACGACGGCGACGCGAGATCCGTCTGGAAGGCGGGTGTTGAGGACAGAATTCTGGCTGGTCAAATCCTGTCCGAGGATGCGCGCGACGCGCTCGATGGCGGCTTGCAGGCGCTCGTTGGTGTACGGGGTCGTGAGGGCGATCTTCTCGATGCTGCCGCCACGGTCGGCGTACACACCGCTGGTGCCGTTAATCATCAGATCCGAGATCGAAGGATCGAGCAGCAGCGCGCGCAATTCCTCGGGAAAGAACGGGAGAATCAGATCGAAACTCATCGAGTGGTCCCTCCAGCCGGCGCGGCATTTGCGCCCGGCACCAATGGATCGACCGACACCTCGTTCTGATGGAATTGCGTAATCGTCAGCCCCAGCGGATTGATGGTCTCGAACTGCGGGAAAATCTGAGCCTGCTGGCTGACCTGGGCAGGATTGAGGTAGTAGGTCACGCTCAGCATCCAATGCTCGGTTCTCGGCTGGCGGGAGTGGTCCGGTGAGTAGATTCTGTCGATGGCCACGAGCGCTGTTCCTCTGGCAATATTCGCCCCCTGAATCTTCTGGACAGACATGGAGGTAATCGTCACGTCCCGCACCTCCACATCGCTCTGCTCGATCTGCCCGGACATGACCTGCGAGACAAGATGATTATGGTTGTCCTCGGCCATCAACTGCGACGCCAGCGATTGCGACAGGAAGTAGTAGTTGAGGGGATACTTGGTCGCAATGGTATCGGGGTTGATGGTGTAGCGGTAGTTGGCCCAATCGGTAAGGTAAGTGCGTACCTCACCCTCGCGCGGTGTGTAGTCCAGATCGCTGTACTGAATCGCCTGGGCGCGACCCATTTTGTCAATCCGGATATAGCGGTCTACAACCGGGCGGCTGGCAAGCGAAAAGTTGAGCCACATCGATCCGCAGAGCAGTACCGTTCCACTGGCGAGGATGAGGCGATATGCCTTCCGCTCTGCGTAGTGAGAGGCATAGACCTCGTTGCCTATCTGATCGGTGAGGAGAGCCTCTTTCGGATTTAGGGACTGTTCAATGGGTGCTGTGCGCGTGGACATGGGGAGTGTGACTCCTTTCCGATACCGCCTTGAAAATGACACAGGAATAAATCAATCCGGCGGCGAGGATGCCAGTTAGGAAGATGACGAGTGCAGGGACATACCAACGAGGCCAACGCAAATTGCCTCTCGTCAGGATCGCCAGCCAGAACCAGTTCTTCACTATGCACCTCCGCTCTTTGCGAGCAGGACAGCTCCTCCACCAACAGCGCTTGGAGCAGCCGAAGTCAGTCCCGCAGCGCCACCGAAGATCGCCTGTGTCATGCTCGGAATGAAGAGCATGTTCACAATGAACGCTACAAAGACCATGATGCAGGGAATGAGGTTGGCAAGCCACATCTCAATCGAATAATTTCCGTTGAAGGTC
>NZ_DATKQC010000372.1:0-3671 GCF_035532915.1 Edaphobacter sp. | reverse complement strand
TGATGACGTCTGCTCCAAAGTCGCCAAGCATCATGGCGCAATAGGGCCCGGCCAATGCTTCGGTGACTTCGACGACGCGAATGGAGTCTAAAACCGGCTGCATCACCGTTGAGTGTATAGCAGCCGATTCATCTGCCCCATGGCATGGCCATCGCACGGGGGCTTTCTGCCAGGACTAGTAGAGGTTGGATGCAGAGTCTTTTTCGCGGAGGTAATCTCGTGAGACGGAATCGTCATCCGGAGCACAGCGAGCCTTTGATCTCGGGCATTCTTTCTCGATCAACTCCGAGATGAAGTCGAATGAGGGGCGTCGCTCCTTCAATGTTTGGATGAAGTTGGATGTTGGTCAAAGAATCCGGTGGAATTGCAGTATTATCGCTGCGTGGACAAGCAAGTCTCGAAAGAGGAATCCCGGACTCCCGCTGGAAGATCTACGGAGAATCTTCGACAAGCCTTCATGGGACTCAGTAGTGATGAGGCACATGCAAGGCTCCTGGCGTCAGGTCCAAATGCTCTTCCCTCGCCTGTTTCCCATCCACTCCTCTTCCTACTAAATAAATTCTGGGCACCAGTGCCCTGGATGCTGGAAGTCACCGTTGTGCTTGAGCTGATTCTTGGCAGACGGACCGAAGCGGCCGTCATCGCAGTTCTTTTGCTCTTCAACGGGTTCCTCAGCCTAGTGCAGGAACGTAAAGCGGCAAATGCGCTGGCTCTGCTGCGGAAGAGCTTACCTGTCCGTGCCCGTGTGATACGAGACGGGGAGTGGCAGGTTATCGACTCCCAGGAGATCGTGGTGGGAGATGGGATCTATCTGCGGATGGGAGATATCGTTCCTGCAGATGCGTCTATCGCCGAAGGGGAAATTTCCGTGGACCAATCGACGCTCACCGGAGAGTCTCAGCCTGTCGACCTGGCGGAGGGACAGAAGGCACACGCGGGAGCAACCGTAGTCCGCGGTGAAGCGAGCGCCGAAGTCATTGCAACCGGAGCAAATACATCATTCGGCAAAACAGCGGAGCTAGTGAGCACGGCCAAGACCGTCAGCCATCTCGAAGCGACTATTTTCCGAATCGTCAAGTATCTTGTGATCCTGGATCTTGCGCTTGTGTGGGTGCTCCTCGTCTTCGCATGGGGGACCGGCTTGCCTCTGCGAGAGATGATACCGTTCGCGTTAATCCTATTAATCGCCTCGGTGCCAGCGGCTCTGCCGGCGACTTTTACCCTAGCGACCGCACTTGGATCCATGGAGTTAACCCGGGCGGGAGTGCTGGTTACTCGGCTTTCGGCCATCGAGGAAGCCGCGGCGATGGACATTCTCCTGAGCGATAAGACCGGTACCCTTACTGAGAATCGGTTATCGGTGACGGAAACCGTTGCCTATGCGCCATCGTCCGCAGTACAACTGATGCGCTTCGCAGCATGGGCGAGCGACGCCGGAAATCAGGACCCCATCGACCTGGCAATTCTGCGATCCTCCGCCGAACGCGGCATGAATGTCTCAGCGACGCACAGAACTCGGTTCCTTCCCTTCGATCCAGCAACCAAGGTAAGTGAGGCTTTCGTGTCCGACGGTGGCGAGACGTTCCACACCGTGAAGGGCTATCCGCCTTCCGTAGTTGCGAAGGCGGCACCCAACACTGCATGGCAAACAGATTTCCAGAGATTGGCAGGCAAGGGCTATCGAGTGATCGCGGTAGCATCTGGTACAGTGGGGCAGGCTTTGAGCCTTACCGGCCTGATTGCCTTTGAGGATCCGCCGCGATCCGACTCGAGGGAGTTGGTTCGCCGACTGCAAAACCTGGGTGTACGCGTGGTAATGATCACGGGCGACTCCTCTGCTACGGCAGTTTCCGTAGCCGAGACAGTTGGTATAGGCAACCGACTTTGCCAAACAGGGAACTCGCATCCCATCGATTCGATCCAGTTAGCTCGCTGTGACATTTTCGCCGGGGTGTATCCGGAGGATAAGGTCGCGCTGGTTCGCGCGGCCCAGTCGCAAGGACATGTCTGCGGTATGACCGGCGATGGCGTGAACGATGCGCCTGCCTTGAAGCAGGCCGAGACAGGTATTGCCGTGGCCAATGCAACCGACGTAGCAAAGGCCGCAGCGAGCCTGGTGCTGACGACGCCGGGCCTCGGCGATATCGTGGCTGCCATCGAGGTAAGTCGCCGAATTTACCAGCGTATGCTGACTTACACGCTGAACAAGATCATTAAGACGATCGAGATCGGCGTATTCCTCACATTGGGAGTCATGCTGACTCGGAGTTTTGTGATTACTCCGTTCCTGATTGTGCTTTTGTTGTTCACGAATGATTTCGTCACCATGTCGATCGCGACCGACAACGTCTCAGCCTCGCCACGCCCTGATCGATGGGATATCCAAACGCTGATGCTGACTGCGAGTTCACTGGCCTCCCTCCTGTTGTTGTTTTCGCTAACGGTGTTCTTCCTGGCACGCAACTTTCTTCATTTTCAACTGGCCCAACTCCAGACGCTCGTCTTCGTCATGTTGGTCTTTAGTGGCCAGGGTGTCGTATACCTGGTGCGCGAGCGCAGGCACTTCTGGCATTCCCGACCAAGCCGGCTTCTGCTGCTCAGTACCGGAGTCGATTTCGCTATCGTGAGCACCATGGCTGTTCGCGGAGTATTGATGGCTGCACTTCCATGGCGGAGCCTTGCCGAACTCCTCACGATACTCGCAGTCTTTTTGGTTGTGTTGGACAGCGCGAAGGTCCAGGTATTTCGAAAATTTCGTATCTAGGAGATGTGAACCATGACTTTCAATAGGATATTAATTGCCATTGATGAGAGCACCTTTGCAGCGCACGCAGCGGATGTCGGAACAGACCTTGCTACCCAACTCGGTGCGGAAGTGGCGTTTGTCACGGTAGTAGACTCTGCGGCGATGCCCAATACCGCAGACTCCGGGGTTCCTGCGGCGGAATGGCTCGCGATGTTGAGGCACGACGCAAAGACCTTGCTGGGCACTTTTGCATCACGCAGAGCAATTGCACCTCCACCCCTTCAATTCCTGGAGGAAGGCAAACCTGCAACGAAGATTGTCGATGCAGCCAGAAATTGGCCCGCCGATCTGATCGTAATGGGAACCCATGGCCGCAACGCTGTTGCCAACGTCTTGCTAGGTAGCGTTGCGCAGGGAGTACTTCGCCATGCACCGTGCGCCGTAATGGTGCTCAGAGCCCAATGACATCCGAGGCAATCCGGAGAGTGACATATTCCCGTGACAAGTAGGCTTACTCCCCGGGAGGCGGCATACTGCCACTGCTGTCGTAAACGGCATTTCCCCGATGGAGACTGGCACGCATTTCATCGACGCCGGTTATTCCTGCGATGTTGAGCCGTATCACTGCTGGGTGATGGCTTATGACCCGCACACCCTCAAACAGAAAGCGGTCTTCGATGCATCTTCCGACGGGGATGACAGCGGCTTTTGGACGGGCGACACAGGACCGGTGGCCGACGCGAGAGGCAATCTGTTTCTTGCAAACGGATTGACCCATACAAGCCTAAGAACCTGTCCAGAAACTAAGCAAGACGCCGCAGCAATTGATGCGCGAAGGCAATATGGATCATGGCCTCCGCCGAGGTGTGGCATAGTTCGTAGTCTTTGCTGAGTCGGCGCGACCAGTTCAGCCAGGCGAAGGTGC
>NZ_DATKQC010000371.1:0-2422 GCF_035532915.1 Edaphobacter sp. | reverse complement strand
CCTTTGAAGGTGGGCGACCTGGCGGACGCAACTGGGTACCCGGAGGGGCACGACGGATTTCTGGCGCTGGGCAGCGCGGAGATTCAGGATCTGAGCACGTCCGCGCCGGTCACGCCGACGCCGGCCAACTGGGACCAGCTTTCGACGAGCAGCCATCTTTTTGACCTCGTGTCCATTGAGGGAGAAGTGATGGCGGAAGTGCGGGGAGCCTCGCAGGACGAGTACGTTCTGGAGGCGGACGGCAACCTGTTTTCGGCTATTTACAAGCATCCGCTGCCGACCAGTCTCAATCCCGATCCGCCGCCCATGAGGCACGTGCAGCCCGGCTCCAAGGTGCGGGTGACGGGCATTTGCTTCATGAACGAGTCAAATCCCTTTGATTCCCGCACACCGTTCAACATTCTGCTGCGGTCATCTGACGATCTTGCGGTGATTTCGTCTGCTCCGTTGCTGACGGTAGGCAATTTGATTCGCCTGGTCGGAATGTTGTTTCTGGTGGTGGTTGCCGCGAGCGTGTGGGTGGGGATGCTTCGCAGGAGGGTGCACCTGCAAACCGCAGCCATCACGGCACAAAGCGAAGCCGAGGGCAAACAGGAGAAGCACGTTGCCCAACTGGAACAGTGGCGCAGCAAGATCCTTGAAGATATCAGCGGCACCGAACCGCTGGGCGAGGTCGTTGAGCACATCACGGAGATGGTGTCGTTCGTCCTGAATGGCGCGTCATGCTGGTGCGATGTGGTGGAAGGACCGCGGCTGGGACATCCTGCCGAGAATATGGAGGATCTGCGGATTCTGAGTCGCGATGTCCCTTCCCATTCGGGCGTGGTTCTTGGAACTCTTTTTGTCGCGGTGGACAAGCCGAAAGGGAATGACAAGGAAGAGATGGACGCGCTGGTTGCGGGGGTGCGCCTGGCGACCCTGGCGATAGAGACGCGCAAGCTTTACAGCGACCTGGTGCATCGGTCGGAGTTTGATTTGCTGACCGACATGCACAATCGCTTTTCGCTGGACCGCTACCTCGAAGAGCATCTGGACAGGGCGCGCGAGAAGTCGACGATTTTCGGCCTTGTTTACGTGGACCTGGATGACTTCAAACTGGTGAATGACATGTATGGCCACCATGTGGGCGACCTGTACCTGCAGGAGGTTTCGCTGCGCATGAAGCGGCAATTGCGCAATGGGGACATGCTGGCGCGGCTGGGCGGAGACGAGTTCGCCGCGCTGATTTCAGTGCTGCGCAACCGCGCCGACCTGGAAGAGATTGCGCAGCGCCTGGAACGCTGTTTCGACGCGCCCTTTGGGGTGGAAGGCTACCTGCTGCGCGGCTCGGCGAGCGTTGGATTCGCCCTCTACCCCTCGGACGGCACCACCAGCGACAGCCTGCTGACCGCCGCCGACGCGGCCATGTACGTGGCCAAGCACACCAAGCGCCATCCGGACGTGAAGCGGGTTTGACACGCGAAGGCGAGACTTCTCACCAAGATAAAGTAGAACCAGCACCGATAAGACAGAGCAAACGAGAAGGCCCGGCGCGAAGCCGGGCCTTCTTGGGTAAAGGAGCAGTTTTTGAATCTGCCCAGTGCTTATTCGGCTGCCATCTCTTCGGCTTCGCCTTCCTGGCGCATGAGTTCAAGTTCGCGCTCGGCGGCTTCAATCTCGGCCGAAACCTCTTCCTGCACCCGGGCTGCCGCTTCCTCTAACTCCGGAGAGAGCTGGACGTTGCGGTAGTATTCGAGGCCCGTACCGGCAGGGATGAGGCGGCCGACGATGACGTTCTCCTTCAGACCGCGCAGGTTGTCGATGGCGCCGTTGATGCTGGCTTCAGTCAGCACGCGGGTTGTCTCCTGGAAGCTGGCCGCGGAGATGAAGCTGTCGGTCGAGAGCGACGCCTTGGTGATGCCCAGCAGCAGCGGACGGCCGATGGCCGGACGACCCCCGTTGGTGAGTACGCGCTCGTTCTCTTCGCGGAAGCGGAAACGATCCACCTGCTGCTCGAGCAGGAAGTTGGTGTCGCCGACTTCGTCGATGCGGACCCAGCGCAGCATCTGGCGCACGATGACTTCGATGTGCTTGTCGCTGATGGCCACGCCCTGCAGACGGTAAACCTCCTGGATTTCGTTCACCAGGTAAGCCTGCAGTTCCTTTTCGCCCAGCACGGCAAGAATGTCGTGCGGGTTCAAGGGGCCATCCATCAGCGGGTCGCCGGCACGCAGACGCTCGCCCTCCTGGACGTTGACGTGAATGCCGCGCGGCACCGAGTATTCCTTCTCGTCGCCGTTGTCGGCAGTCACGTAGATTTTGCGCTGGCCTTTGGCGACCTCGCCGAAGCGAACCACACCATCGATCTCGCTGATGATGGCCGTTTCGCGCGGCTTGCGGGCTTCGAACAGCTCGACCACGCGGGGCAGACCGCCGGTGATGT
>NZ_DATKQC010000370.1:0-13703 GCF_035532915.1 Edaphobacter sp. | reverse complement strand
GTAGTGGCAACGACCTCCGGGCTGGCTCCGGGATAAAAAGTGACAACCTGAATGGTCGGGTAATTCACCTCAGGCAGCGCGGAGACGGGCAACTGTGTATAACCCACAAGGCCAACCAGCAGGATTGCCGCCATAAGCAGTGACGTTGCAACGGGACGAAGAATAAACGGGCGTGAGGGACTCAAGGAGCTTCACTCCCCGTGGTGCTGCTCTGAACCGGAGTTTTAGAGATGATGACCTTGGATTTGTCCTGCAGCTTTTCAAAACTGCTGTCAGCAACCACGTCGCCAGGATTGATGCCCTCGACCTGCGTGGTGTTGTCGTCGGTTATCCCCGGCTTCACGCTGCGAACGTTGGCCGTATTGTTCTGGATGACGTAGACGAAGGCCTCCTGCCCATTGTGCTGGACCGCCGACGAGGGAATAAGCGTCACATTGCGCAGCGTGTTGACCAGCAACCGCGTATTGACGAACTCGTTGGGAAAGAGGACGCCATCCTTATTGTCGAAGAGCGCGCGGGCTTTGACAGTTCCTGTCGTGGTGTCAATCAGATTGTCCAGCGTGAGCAGCGTGCCCGTGGCAATCTTATTCAGCGAGGTCCGGTCGAAGGCATAGACGGGAAGCTTTGCCCGCTGGCGCAGACGGGGCTGAACCTGTCCCAGATTATCTTCGGCAATCGTAAAGATGACCGTGATCGGCTGTATCTGGGTCACGACCGCAAGCGTCGTGCCACCCGACGACTGCACAACGTTGCCGGGGTCCACCAACCTCAGGCCAATCCTGCCGGTGAAGGGGGCCGTGATATGACAATAGTCAAGCTGGACCTGGTCGAACTGCACTGTTCCCTGGTCGTTCTTGACCGTGCCCTCGTTCTGCAGGACGATCTTCTCCTGGTCATCGAGGGTCTGCTTTGGAATCGCATTGCGGCTCCAGGCATCGCGATACCGCACAAGATCCATCCTGGCCTGGGCAAGGATATTTTCATCCCTCTCCAGAATGCCCTGCGCCTGCATTAGGGTGGCTTGATAGGTGCGCGAGTCGATGTCGATCAGAGGCGCACCCTGACGGACGATCTGTCCCTCCTGATAATGAACGGCCGTCACCACGCCGTTCACCTGGCTGGTGAGCGACGCAGTATGAAGCGGCGTGACCGTGCCGATGGCGTCGAGATAAACACCGATGTCGCCCTTTTGCGCCGTCACCGTGGTGATCGTCGTCGCTCCACCCGCACCGCGGCGCGAGGGCTTCTTCGCCGTGTCGTCATGATGGCGCAGAATCAGGAAGAACCCGATCGCAAAGATCAAGAGGATCACGACCCACACGATAATCCGGACAGATTTACGTTGCTGATGCTCCGGAGCAGGGGCCGGAAGTTGATGGTCCGGACTGATAGTCGGGTGTTCGCTTGAATCGGGCGCCAATGTGTCTCCTGGCCAAAACGTTTAAGTTCGAACTTGAATGCTGCCAGTCCGTCTACGTATGGACGTATCAGTACCCCGGTATAGACTCATCCGGGGTTGAAGCATGTTGTTTGTTGGCAACTAAATAGAAAAAGACTCTCATTTGCCAAAAGAAAGCGGGGTTTTCACAGCCTTGCCTATTCGATTATCAATCAAACGAGGCCGCCCTGAATTGGACTCTTCGACGGTTTGTTCGCGAGAGCCAAAGTGCCAATCCTGTTTCGCTATTCTTCCGCCTCGTCGTGCACCATCTTCTTCGCCGTCGCCAGTATCTTCTCAGCCACAAGCTGGGGGACGACCTCGTAATGGTCCATCTCCATGTGGAAGCTGCCCCGCCCCTGGGTCATCGAGATCAGCGTCGTCCCGTAGCTAAGCATCTCAGCCATAGGGACTTCTGCGCGCACGAGGGTCCCGGCGCCACCGCTCTCCATGCCCTGAACCCGTCCGCGGCGGCTGTTCAGATCTCCGATCAGGGCCCCGGCGAACTCGTCAGGAGCTTCGATCTCTACACGCATGACCGGCTCCAGAAGAGCGGGCTTTGCCAGCTCCATACATTTGCGGAAGGCAGCGCGGGCAGCCAGCTTGAAGGACATTTCGCTCGAATCGACGTCATGATAGCTGCCATCGAAGAGCGACACCTTGAAGTCGACCACGGGATAGCCCGCCAGATAGCCGCGGGCCGCCGACTCATGGATTCCCTTCTCGACCGCCGGGACATACTGCCGCGGGATTGACCCGCCGAAGATATCGTTCACGAAGACGATGCCGGTGCCCCGAGCCAGCGGCTCCATACGGATCTTGCAGTCGCCGAACTGGCCATGCCCCCCGGTCTGCTTCTTATGGCGGCCCTGTGCCTCGGCATGTCCGCGGATGGTCTCGCGGTACGGCACCTTCGGCGCTTTTAAAGTCACCTCCGTATGGTAGCGGCGCTTCAGCCTGGAGACGATGGCCTCAATGTGCGGCTGCCCCGCCCCGGCGACCAGGAATTCATTCGTCTGCGGATCGCGGAAGAACCGTATCATCTGGTCTTCTTCCATCAGCTTGTGGAGGGCCGGGCCCAGCTTGTCTTCATCGCCACGGGTCTTCGGCTCGATGGCATAGGTCATCGCCGGTTCAGGCATGGAGACCGGCTCGATAAAGATCTCATTCGCCTTGTCACCGAGCGTGTCCCCGGTCAGCGTAACCCGCAGCTTGGCCACCGCCCCTAGATCGCCGGCGTGCAGCTCCGCCACCTCGACCGCCTTGCGGCCCTGCATGATGGAGAGGTGGGCCATCCGCTCCGGCTCCTGCCGGGTGTAGTTCTGCACTGTCGTATCGGTCCTGACCATGCCGCTGACGACCTTGAAGAACGAGATCCTGCCGGCGAACGGGTCGGTCATTGTCTTATAGATATAGAGGGCGACCGGCTCCGCATCCTCGACCTTCCGCATAACGATCTCTTCCTGAAGGCCTTCCGGCAAGATTTTGGCCTCGCCATTGTCCGCATGAGAGGAAGTGGCAGGCGAGGTGACAATTCCGCCCGCCGCCACCGGCTCGCGCTCGACCGGAGCCGGAGCGTAAACCTTCAGAAAATCAAGAAGATGGTCGGTCCCTACGTTTCGCAGGCCGCTGGCATAGAGCACCGGAAAGATCCGGTCCTCTCGTATGGCCTCATGCAGGGCGGCGATCAGGTGATGCTCGGGAATGGTGCCTTCCCGGAAGAACTCCTCCATCAATTCGTCTTTGCCCTCGGCGACCAGTTCGACCAGCGCCTCGTGTGCCAGCTTCGCGTCGGCAGCGACTGATTCGGGAATCTTGCCGGCCTCTCCATGGCCATCACCATCCGGCTCATAGAGAAAAGCCTTCATCGTCACCAGATCGACCACGCCGTGAAAGCCATGCTGATCGACGATCGGCAGTTGCACCGGCACCACCTGCCGCCCCCACTTCTCCTGCATCAGCTCGATCATCCGCTGGCGGCCTATCCGGCTGTCCGCCTTGGGGTGGTCGATCTGGTTGATGACCAGGATGCGAGGAAGGTTGACCTCGGCGGCATACTTCCAGACGCGGTCGGTCACCGCCTCTACCCCGATCTGCGCGTTGACCACGATGAGCGCGGCTTCAACCGGCAGCATGGCTGCACGCGCCTCGTGAACGAACATGTGAAAGCCGGGGGTATCTACCAGGTTGATCTTCACCCCACTCCACTCTACAAAGGCAACGGCATTGGCCATGGTGGTCCGGCGCGCAACCTCTTCTTCGTCATACGCGGTCACCGCCGAGCCGTCCTCCACCCGCCCCTTGGCCGGCGTCATTCTGGCGGCATAAAGCAGAGCGGAGATCAGGGTGGTCTTGCCGCTATGGGAGTGTCCTACGACAGCGACGTTGCGGATATCATTGCCCGAATATATCTTCATCCGAAGAGTCCTCCTGCATCTGGTGGCTCGTCACACTCTTCTGCCCACCCTGATCGCTTCCCCCGGTTCAACGCTGTCCCCGGCTGACCGCATCTGAATTCAGCCCCACTGAAAGTCCTCTTTCCGAGGAAAAGGGATGCTATCACACAAGGAAATGCTTCTTTGTTCACTTCCCGGACTCAAATTTGAACTAAACTCCCGCTGTGCCCTGGATTGGACTTTTTAGCGGCGTAATCGGTAACGCCATGGGAGGGGAAAACTTTCATTTGACAGATGAATACTTGAGACCTGAACATGAGTCGGTGTGATAGCGCAATCATGTTTGGCCTTCCAAACTGCACAAGAAGTTAAACGAAGCGTAAATTTCAGAAGACTTTGGAAGCAATGGAACGGCGGCGGTCTCGCTTTGGCGCCCAGGTTCCAATCCTTCGCTTTCTTTCAATCGCCGCATCAGAGACGACTCCGAAACTGCGATCACTAACGCGAAGGCGGTAATTGAAGCGAGACAGCCCACTGCTGTCTCAGACGACGGGTATTTATTAAGTAAGGAGTTGTACATGAACGTTTTTTCGCGTCTCCATACGGTACGCAACTACGCGGGAGCCTTGCTGGCTTCGGCGATAGTGCTCGCGCCGTTCTGCCTCGGCACCCCGGCCAGCGCCCAGCATCGCAGGCATGGCGTTGACATTCCCTCCACCCTTTCGCCTGAGTCGCAAAAAGTGGTCGAGCGGCTTGGCTCCTTCGACTACCTGCCCGCCGAGACATGGCGCTCCCATGTCGGCAACGTCGCCCATGGCGAAGCCGCCGACTTGGACGACAGCAGTTGGCCGGTGGTAAAGCCGGGCAGCCAGGGCGGCACCGACGCCGTCTGGTATCGCCAGCTCGTGGAGATTCCGAAGACGCTCGATGGTTACGACCTGACCGGCGCGCGTATCTGGTTCAAGTTCAACGCCCGCGGCGACCGCTCGATGCCGCAGATCATTTACTTCAACGGCCGCCGCGTCGCTCTGGGCGACGACCTTGAGCCGATCGTCCTCTTCGACAACGCCAAGCCCGGCGACAAGATTCTGGTCGCGGTCAAGCTTCTGCCCACCGTGGCCAACAAGAGATTCGGCGGCTCGATGATGAAGATCGACTTCGCCTCCAACAGGCCCGACCCGTCGGACCTTCAGCAGGAGTTCATCTCCAGCGCCCTGCTGATCCCGTCGCTCTCCAAAAATGCGACCCAGGACTTCGCCACGCTGCAGAAGGCCATCAACACGGTCGACCTCAGCGCGCTGGACGGAGATAACCAGAAGAAGTTCGACGCATCTCTGACCGAAGCGAAGAATGAGATCGAGCCGCTCAAGCCCATGCTTCAGCAGGCGACCTTCCATCTCACCGGCAACTCGCATATTGACGCTGCGTGGCTGTGGCCTCGCACTGAGACCGTGGACGTAGTGAAGCGGACCTTCGGCTCGGCGTTGCAGTTGATGAACGAATATCCGAACTACACTTACACGCAATCCGCCGCGCAGTACAACGAGTGGATGGCCGAAAAGTATCCGGAGATGAACGAGGAGATCAAGAAGCGCATCAAGGAAGGCCGATGGGAGGTCGTCGGCGGTATGTGGGTCGAGCCAGACCTGAACATGCCCGACGGCGAATCGCAGGTGCGCTCCATCCTGCTCGGCAAGCGCTGGTTCCAGAAAGAGTATGGAGTGGATGTTCGCATCGGCTGGAACCCGGACTCGTTTGGCTACAACTGGCAGCTTCCTCAGATCTACAAGCGCTCCGGCATCGACTACTTCGTCACCCAGAAGATGACCTGGAACGATACCAACCAGCTTCCGCTCAAGCTCTTCTGGTGGGAGGCCCCGGACGGCAGCAAGGTGTTGACCTACTTCCCCGAGGGCTATGGAAACACCGACCTCGGCCCGGTGAGACTCTCCACCGACCTGGTCTCGGCGCGCAAGCGTTCGCCCGGCCTCGACGTGATGATGGACCTCTATGGCGTCGGCGATCATGGCGGCGGCGCAACCCGCTCCGTGCTTGACCAGGGCGACCACTGGATGGAGTCGAACAAGATCATTCCCAACATGAAGTATGGTCTCGCACAGCCTTTCTTTACTCATGTCGAGAAGGAGATTGCCAGCGATTCCCCAACGTGGGACTACAAGTCCATCGCCAAGGGATATACCTATCCCACCGCCGAGGAAGGCAAGATCCACATCCCCACCTGGAACGACGAGCTTTATCTCGAATATCACCGTGGAGTCTTTACGACCCAGGCCAACCACAAGCGCAACATGCGCGACAGCGAGGAATGGACGCTGAACGCAGAGAAGTACGCTTCGCTGGCATGGCTCAACGGCGACTCCTATCCCAATAAGCGGTTCACCGACGCTTGGGAGAAGATCACCTTCAACCAGTTCCACGACCTTGCGGCCGGCTCGGGAATCGGCATCATCTATAAAGATGCGCAGAAGGACTACGATCAGGTTCGCTGGGAGACCAATGAAGCCTCGAACAAGGCGCTGCATACGCTCTCGTCCGAGGTCGATACGCAGACCGCCGCTGGCGTTCCCGTATTCGTCTTCAACCCGCTCGGGTGGCAGCGTTCGGGTGTCACCGAGGTCAGTGTTCAACTGCGGTCGGCCTCGCCAAACGGCGTCTCCGTGCTGGACGCGAGCAATCACGTTCTGCCTTCGGAGGTGGTGTCCACCGACGAGAAGACCCATACCTATAAGCTGCTGGTCGAGGCGAAGAACGTTCCTTCGATGGGCTACCAGGTACTGCACGTCGTCCCCGGAACGAAGCCATTTGTCAGCGACCTGAAGGTCAGCGGATACACGCTGGAAAATGCAGCGCTTCGCATCGTTGTTGATCCCGCGAACGGTTGCATCACCAGCATCTTCGATAAGAAGTCGAACTTCGAGACCCTTGCCAAGGGAGCCTGCGGCAACCAGCTGCAGACCTTCGTCGACAAGCCCAAGGACTACGACGCCTGGAACATCGATCCCGGCACGCTCGACCACAACACGCCGATCGAACAGGTGGACTCGGTCACCCTCCCCGAGAAGGGACCCATGCGCGCTACCATTCGCGTGGCCCGCACCTGGCAGAGCTCGAAGTTCGTGCAGGACATTACCCTCTACGCTGGTTCGGACAAGGTCGTCATCGGCAACGATATCGACTGGCACGAAACCCACGTCCTGCTGAAGGCAGCCTTCCCGCTGTCGGCATCAGGACCGGAGGCGACGTACGAGATTCCCTACGGCACCATCCAGCGTGCAACTACCCGCAACAACAGCTGGGAGAAGGCCCGCTTCGAGGTTCCCGCGATTCGTTGGGCTGATCTGGGAGATGCGCAGCATGGCTTCAGCCTGATCAACGCAACCAAGTATGGATACGACGGACAGGACAACGTGCTGCGACTCTCGCTGCTGCGTTCTCCCGTCTCGCCTGATCCCGATGCCGATCGCGGACCGCACCACTTCAGCTATGAACTCTATCCTCACGCCGGAACATGGCAGAGCGCTTTGACCGAGCGCGCCGGATACGAGTTCAACTACAAGCTGCATGCGAGCCAGGTTGAATCGCACACGGGCAGCCTGCCTCGTGAGCACTCCTACATCTCGGTAAGCCCGGACAATGTTGTTCTGACCGCCGTCAAGAAGGCGGAAGACGACAATGGCCTGATCTTCCGTGTGTTCGAGTGGGCGGGCAAGCAGTCTGACGTTGTCTTTACCCTGCCCAAGGGCGCAACCTCGGCAACAGAGACCGACCTGATGGAGAAGCCGACCGGTTCTCCGCTGACCATCTCTGGAGACAAGGTCACCGTCCCCATCCATCCTTACGAGATTCTGACCATCCGCGCCGACTATCCACACGCGCAGATGGAGGCACAGAACACCAAGTAAGCGCTTCAGAAGATAGCAACAGCGATGCCGCAGAGGTTACTCTGCGGCATCGCTGCTTTAACAACTCACTCCCGGCCAATGTCATAGCGCAAAAAATCCTGTCGCATTAA
The DNA here is from genome assembly GCF_035532915.1 of Edaphobacter sp. Lineage (GTDB taxonomy): Bacteria > Acidobacteriota > Terriglobia > Terriglobales > Acidobacteriaceae > Edaphobacter. The sequence continues at coordinate 5,836 of NZ_DATKQC010000370.1, read as the reverse complement.
TTTTCTGCGACGGACAAACTTCAGTACCCCTCTGGCATCACAACGCATGTCGGTGTTGCGTACGACTTCAGGCGTTCTGCACTGCCTGCTGCCTTATCTATCTCCCGAGCCTGTGAGGAGTTTCGCGTTCAGGAAGACCTCGCTCGATGCAGGCCCCAAAACAATATTTCGCAAGTGCCGGGCGTCCGTTCTTCGAACGGACCGCTTCTCGTTTCATAGAGAAATTCCCGCCAACTCAGCGAGAACACCGGCGGCAGGATAGAAGAATCAATCACTTCCTCGGAGGCAGTTCATGTACGCCAGATACTCGCGTCTTCTCATGCGATTTCCCCTCATCGCGCTTGCGCTCGTGCTGTGCGCTCCGGCCTACGGACAATTCAGTGCCAGTCTCTCCGGTACGGTGCAGGATCCAACCGGAGCCATCATTCCAAATGCGACCGTGACGTTGACCAACCCCGCCACCCGCCAATCGCAGAAGGCGACTACCAGCAGCAACGGGGTCTACCACTTCAACGAGCTTCCACCGGCGCATTACTCCCTCGTCGTCACGGCCACAGGATTCAAGGCGTCCACCCTTGACGACGTCGCGCTTGCGGCAGAGACTCCGCGCAATTTAAATGTGACCCTCACCACCGGCGATGTCTCTCAAACGGTTACCGTCAACGCCGATGAGGTCTCTGCGCTGCAAAATGCGGATGCGAGCATCGGCAGCACCATCTCCAGCGAAGCGATCCAGCGCTTACCCGTCATCGGCGGCAATCCGTACGAGCTTCTGCGCACCGCTCCCGGTATTACCGGAGATGGCGCACGTGCAGGCAACGGGAACGCTGTCTTCCTTCCCAACGGCGCAGGCCCCGGAGGATCGTCGCGCGGCATCTTCCAGACCGAGAACCAGACGCAAATCTCAGCCAACGGTCAGCCCGTAGCCGACAATACCTACAGTGTCGATGGCGTCACCGTCGACTCGCTCACCCACGGCGGTTCCGCCGTCGTCACGCCGAACCAGGAGGCCATCGGCCAGATCACCATCCTCTCCACCTCCTATGATGCGTCCGACGGGCGCAACTCCGGCGCACAGATTAAAGTCGTCACCAAGAGCGGCACCAACGACCTGCATGGTTCGCTCTTCTTCCTCTACGACGAGCCCGGCCTGAACGCCTTTGCGAAGTACGGCGGCCCCGACGGGCAACTCCCCCTGCGCGTCGAGACCAAGCAACGCACCTACGACGCCTCCCTCGGCGGCCCCATCATCAAGGACAAGCTCTTCGGGTTCGCCTCCTACTCCGGCTTCGGTTACGACGGAAACAGTACAATCTCGCAATACGTGGAGACTCCTGAATACCGCGCGCTGGTTCCCACCGTTCGCCCCGGCGGCATCACCTCCAGCATTCTTACCTCGGCTGGCGTAACGCCGCGCATCATCAACCTTCTTCCCATCGACTGCTCCGACTACGCGAACAATCAAAGCCTGTACGCCCCAGTCAACGGCGAGGTGCAGACCGCCGCTGGCGGCCCCTATTGCAAACCCGCAGGCACTGGAGTAGACATCGGATCGCCCACGGCTGGAGGCGCGTCACAGCTCGGCGTCTATACTCCATCCGCAGCGAACAACGTTGCCACCTATGTCGGCGGCGGACTCGATACCAAGCCCGATGTGCAATACGCGCAGCTACTCGTGCCTAACCGCTCTCGCGGAAATCAATTCAATGGCCGTGTCGACTGGTACGCAACGCAAAAGGACCAGTTCGCAGGCAGCTTCTACATCACCAAGCTGGACAACTACGGCACCAGCGGCGCAGCCGATTCGCGCCCTCAGTCCGACGTTCCCTTCAAGCCGCTTAACACCGCCGTTACCCTCATCTATATCCACACCTTCTCGCCAAGCTGGCTCAACGAGCTGCGCGGCAACAGCACCCGTTTCGCCGAAAATGCCCTTCGCGACGGTGCAGGCACGGTGAACTACGGCATCCCCTATATCAACGTTCAGGGACTGCCCTTCTCCAACAACATCAACTTCGGCGTACAACAGAGCAGCAGCAATCCCGCAATCTTCGCAGAAAACACCTACGAGGTTCGCGACCAGGTCACGCATACCTTCGGCTCGCACGTCCTGCGCATCGGCGGCGAGATTCGTTTCGAACAGGATAATGACAAGCTCTCCGGAACCACACGCCCTGTCTATGCCATGCAGGGCCTGTGGAACTTCGCCAACGATGCTCCCATCTTCGAGGGCATCACGGCCAGCACCCTTACCGGCGCCGCACCTAATACGCAGCTCTACCTTCGCTCCAAAGATATCGCCGGCTATGTTCAGCACGATTGGAAGGTGACTCCGACCTTCACCCTCAACACCGGCTTTCGCTATGAGATCTATACGCCGATCAGCAACAAGGGCGGCAACGTCAGCAAGCCTGTCCTCGGGTCTCCCGGCTCCGAGCTCTCCGGCATGACGCTGGTTCCCACACACGATCTCTACAACACTGACTACGGCCACTACGCTCCGAAGATCGGCTTTGCGTGGACGCCCGCCATCTACAACAACAACGTCGTTCTGCGCGGCGGATTCGCAGTCGCCTATAACCATCTCGACGCCGCGCTCTTCAACACGCAGGCCATCGACAACGTTCCCGGCGCGGCTACCTTCAACGTCTGCTGCGGTCAGGACACCAGCCCCTTCGCAGACGGACAGATCAAGTACTCTCTCGGCACCAGCAACGCAGCCGACAGCTATCCCACCAACCCGGCATTCGCAGGAGGCGTCAACGCCAACGGCTTCCCCGCCAGTGGAGCGCAGATTGAGCTGTACGGCGTCGGCGGCCGCATCAGAAATCCGGTGAGCTACCTCTACTCGCTTGAGACCCAAACCCAGTTGCCATCGAAGATCGTGCTGACCATCGGCTACGGCGGCAGCCTCGCTCGCCACAATCCGCGTCTGGTCAACCAGAACTTCCTCTACAACAACACCAACTCGCCGACCTATGCAGCCTTCTTCGCGCAGACCGATTCCATTCAGGCCTACAACTCTCTCAACGTCCGCGTAGCGCGCGTGCTCAGCCATGGCTTCCAGATCGAGGGGAGCTACACTTTCTCGAAGAACATGGATCAGGTCTCGAACGGCGACGGCGCCAACTCCAACGCCAACCAGACCAACCCAGCCAACAACAAGTCAGAGTATGGGCCGTCCGACTACGACACGCGGAACCGCGCCACCATCTCGGCTCTCTACACCACTCCGAAAGTCCACTCCAGCAACTTCCTCGTCAAAGCCGTGGCCAATGGCTGGCAGGTGAACGGCATCGCGAGCCTGCACTCCGGCTTCCCGTGGACGCCCGTCACCTACAACCTGCAATCCAACCTCGTTCCCAACGCGGCGGTGGTTTCGCCGACACGCCCGCTGGCAATCCTCTACGGCTCCGGCCCCATCGGCCGAAGCTGCTCCAACAATGCCTATATCAGCGGCTCCAACTTCCCCAACCGCACCCTGTCCGGCGGAACAGCAGGTACGGCTGGCGGCCAGAACTACTTCAATACCACGCCGCCAACGTTGCCTCCGGGACAGAACTACGTCTACACCCCCGGTATCGGCCGCAACAGCTTCACCGGCCCCTGCTATCGCGATGTCGACCTCAGCCTCGCCAAAGAAGTTCAGTTTGAAGGTCTGGGCCACGCCGCCACGCTGCGCTTTCAGGCAAACCTGTTCAACGCCTTCAACCTGCTCAACCTCGCGCCTATCCAGAACGGCAACTCCGATCCGGCGGCCAATATTCAGAACGCCGACTTCGGCAAAGCCACCACCGCCGATGCCGGACGCCAGATAGAATTTCTAATGCGATTAAACTTTTGAATTTTCGGGGGTGAAGCGATCGCTCTGCCCCCAAACCTGAATCGCCGGAGCGCTCGATGAATTTATCTCCACGCCGTCTGCTGTCAGTCGGCTCTGCCGTCCTCCTTACCCTCTGCCTCGGCATTCCCTCTCCTGCACAAACTCCGGCATCGTCCATGACCACGCTCCGTATCAACGCGAACGCCGCCACCACGCCCTTTCCACACTTCTGGGAGCAGACCTTCGGCTCCGGCCGCGCCATTCTCTCGCTCCGGCAGGACTACCGCGAAGACCTGCGCACCGTGAAGAAAGCCACCGGCTTCAAGTCCGTTCGCTTCCACGGCATATTCATGGACGATGTAGGCCTCTACGATCCTGACCGCCGCCCCATCAAGTTTGCCCAGATGACGAGCGCCGACGTGGCCTCGTCCTCGGATTCAGGAATTTACAACTTCTCTTACGTCGACCAGATCTACGACGGCCTGCTCGCTAATGGCATTCGACCTTACGTTGAGCTCAGCTTCATGCCGAAGAAGATGGCCTCTGACCCGAATGCGCTGCACGCCTTCTGGTACAAGCAGAACGTCTCTCCGCCGAAGAACTATGCGGAGTGGGACAACATGATCACCGCCTTCGTTCAGCACCTCGTAGCTCGCTACGGCATCGACGAAGTAGCGCAGTGGGACTTCGAGGTATGGAACGAGCCGAACATCGACTTCTGGGCGGGCAATCCCAAGCAGCCTACCTATTTTGAGCTATACGACCACACCGCTCGCGCCATCAAAGCCGTGAACAGCCGCCTCCGCGTGGGCGGGCCGTCGACCGCGCAGGCCGCATGGGTCGCGGACTTTCTGGCGCACTGCAAGAAGGATAACGTTCCTGTCGATTTCGTCAGCACCCACGTCTACGGCAATGACACCGCGAAGAACGTCCTCGGCACCGACGAGGATATCTCTCGCCAACACATGGTGGCTCGCGCCGTAAAGATGGTGCACGACGAGATCATCGCCTCGCCCTATCCCAAGATCCCGCTCATCATGAGCGAGTACAACGCCAGCTACGCTAACGAGCCCGACGTCACCGACTCCGTTTACATGGGCCCGTGGCTGGCCAGCAACATCAGCCAGTGCGACGGCCTCACCCAGTCCATGAGCTACTGGACCTTCTCCGACGTCTTCGAAGAGCAGGGCGTCACGCGCACGCCGTTCTATGGCGGCTTCGGTCTCATCGCCGAAGACGACATCCCCAAGCCCGCGCTCAACGCCTTCGCCATGTTGCATCACCTTGGCGATCGCCGCATCAAGCTCGACTCCGACTCGGCGCTCGCCACCCGCCGCGAAGACGGCTCGCTCGCCATCGCCCTGTGGAACTACACGGCGCCCTACGGCAGCGGGCCGGCCTACACGCCGCCACCCGCGAATCCCGGACCGTCGAAGACCTTCACCGTAAAGCTCGAAGGGGTCTCTGCGAACGCGCCGGTAGAGATCTGGCGGCTCGACGCGAACCACGGCAACGTCATCAAGACCTACGACGCGATGGGCCGACCAGCGTTCCCCACGCGCGATCAGATCGCGAAGCTGCGCGAAGCCGGTAAGGCCTCTCCACCGGAGACCTCATCGCTGAAGAATGGCAGCCTGACCATCACCATCCCGCCGCAAGGATTGGTCTTAGTCACCACCCGCTAAGACAGAACCCTCACGCTGGCGTTGTTGGACCTTGCTCCAGCAACGCCAGCAAACCTTCTTCGTCCACCACGGCCACTCCCAGCGAGTTGGCCTTGTCCAGCTTCGATCCTGCCTCTTCGCCTGCGACCACGTAGCTCGTCTTCTTGCTGACGCTGCCCGAGACTTTGCCCCCGGCAGACTCGATCTTCTCTTTGGCGATCTCACGCGTGAGGTTCGGCAACGTCCCTGTCAGCACGAACGTCAGGCCTTCGAGTGTCGACGTCTTCACCCGCTTCTCTGCCGTCATCTTGAGCTTCTCCGACTTCAGATCGCGCACCAGTTGAAGGTT
>NZ_DATKQC010000369.1:0-4941 GCF_035532915.1 Edaphobacter sp. | reverse complement strand
CCCAAGGCTTCGACAGCGCGCTGATTGCGGTTTGCATTGAGGGAGACGAACAGAATGAGATCCCGTTCGAGAACATCGTCGAGCGTCAGCAAGTCCTGGTAGGAACCGGTCACGATCGACAGCTCGTCCTCCAGGAAGCTCAACAACTCATTCAAGAGCCCCTGAATCTTCTCGACACGCTCGCGGTCCGAGAGTGACCGTTGCAGCATTTTCACTGACATCTCGAAGTTCAATCGCTTCTGCATAGAGATGCCGGGCCAAGAGGCAAGCCGAGCCTTCGCAACCGCAATCTGTTCTTGCAATACCTGCTCATCGAGCGCCATCACAAGCACGTCATAAACATTGAAAAGCTTGCCAGTGTACTGAAGGACGCGAACGAGGTCTGAAAGATATGCCTCCTGGTGCCCCTTGAAGAAATCCTCGCGCAGCCCAAAGGAGCGGAAGATGAAGTTCACATGCTCCTGATAGGCGTCGTCGAGCGCGTAGAAGGGGTTATATCGTGCCGACTCTGAAGGGTGCGTCGGATCGATCACGCGCAAGTCCTGCAGGCGGCCGGCGGCTTCGATGTGCGGAAGAAGGCGGTCAAGGAACTCGCGCTCACCCTTGCCGTCGAAGATAATCATCGGCATCCTGCGCGCGCCAAACCGCCGCGTCATGTCCTGAGCGATGATGTTTTCAAGGAATGTGGACTTGCCCGCGCCTGTGCCGCCCACGATGACGCCGTGCTTCATCCGCACCGTATCCGGCCAGAGCCAAGGCTCCTTGTGGACGTTGTATCCGAGCAGCGTAGCTCCGGCCTGGCCGGCGTCGCAGACCATCTTGGCGTCCTTGGATGCCGGGATCGCGATGGCGGGGTGCGGCCAGTTTTCGTCTCTCTTCTTCCTGCGTCCAACCAATTGCGCAATGATGAGGCCTCCACCAAAGAACAAGATGGCACCGTAGAGGAAGATTTCCAGGCACTGGTCATTGCGCAGATGGAGGCGCGACACGGCGACGTACCAGCAGAACCCAACAGCGGCGCAGGCGAATAACACGAGGACGCCCACGACATCCTCTGGTCCTTTCTGGCGCGATCCGGGCTGATCGTAGTTCGGGCTCATCAGCGTCCTCCAATGGAGAAGTAGATAAAGACGCCAACCAGAGCGCACAGGAGAACGACCGTGAGAACGGGAAGCTGGCTGGGCTTCCAGCGGCCCTTCTCATCGACGGGTTTTAGTTCATCGGAAAGAGAATTAAGTAGGGCATTCTGGAGGTTGGACTCGGCATCGCTCAAGTAAATTTGTCTAAGTGCCTGGCGCACTTCTTCCACCGAGATGTAGCCCTGTGCGTCCATGACTAGAGAACCACCTCAACCTTTAGCGGCCCGTTCTGGTCGGCGCCGAAGTTCAATTGATAGATCTGCGGTGGATTGCCCGCGGAACTCTCGATGCTGATGACTCCCGTTGTCTTCTCACCCGGCGCAAGATCGCGTGTGCCGGTTTCGGCCTGCGTTACTGGAATGCCAGAGACATTTCGCGCTTTGAAGGCCGCGAAGGTCTGGGAAGTGATCTGGTGATTCTTGAGACTCACAAGCGAGATTGGCTGTTCGGTCGGAAGCGGGGCGCACACATTCGGAGTTGTCACCCGAAACGGAGCCTTCGACTGATTCAGGACCGAATATCGAATGTATATCCGGTCCTTAGCGCGATAGACCTGTTCGAGACTTACCTGAACACGATCTGCTGGACGTTTGTCCGCGTCGTGCGCAATGTCCTCAACTCCCATCAGCGCCTGTCCCAGCACTAGCGATGCGATCTTACGGATCTCGGCATCTGACGGTTCGGCCGCGGCACGCGCGCTAGCATGTGGATTGGGCGCGGGCACGGTGCGGACCAGTACATCCATTGCCGCAAGCTGGCCCGCAGGGTCGAGTTCATAGCTCAGCTCGCGCGAAGCAGTCCAAATGAAGAGATTCGTGGATACCCCTTCACGAAGCGGCTTCACAAAGACCTTGTCGTCATGCCGCTCGACCTGAAAGCTGTCGGGATCGGCTATCGCGAGCGTGGCAACGGACTCGCCGAATTCGAGAACCGTGAGATGGTTCAGCGAGGTTTCAATGTGACGGATCTGGCTTTGGCTTGTGGTCTGCGCGCCCGCAGCGGCAACCGCAAGAGTAAGGGAAATCGTCGTGAGCGTTTTCATAGCGGCCTCCTGGGGCGCAACGTTTGTCTGAAAACGGAAAGGAGAAGCCGAGCCAGAGGCCAGTCTTCTCCTTCGCCGGCTAGGAGTGCCCCAGGGGAATGGGAGCATTCGTGTTTTCGAAGAGCAGATTGCGCTTCCCCTTGTACTGAAAGAGAAAGACTCTCTTTTCACATTCCGGGCCATCGGGATTGGCGATTCGCTCGACGAGGAACGCCCGCCGCTCATCGTCAAACCACGCGTAGCCGTTGACGGTCTTCGGCATTCGAACACGAACCCGCTCACCGCCAGTCACCTCCGCGAAGGCATCGACCACCTCCTGCGGAAACGACTGGAAAAGGACCGCGCCGGAACCTGTGCCGCCAGTGACGACTGCATTCATCGCCTGCGCCCACGCCCGCCGGTTCTCCTGCTTGCCTTGCGCCCAGTAGTGAAGGAACAGGTGCAGGGAACTGGGGGGGGGGGGTGCATCCTGCTCGTGTTCCCAAAGAGCCGCCTGCGCCTTGTTTCGCGCAAGCACCGCAGACCTTCTCTGTTCCTTGTCTTCACTCTTGCGCACGGTTTCCCATTGCGCCTGAGCGTCCTTCAGTTGCTGCTTGACTTCATCCTCGCGCTGGACGATCCGGCTAGCGATGTCCCCATAGATCGAGTTCACCAGCTGGCATTCCTCGAACATCTCCCGGGTTACGTGCTCGCCCGAGAAGAGTCCACGGAAGTCTTCGATCCCCATCTTCTCTTCGAAACCGTTGCCGGTTTCGTCGGGAAGAAAGCCGAGTTCCTTGCGCAGGAGGTTATAGAGCCTTCCAACCTTGTCCGTAGCCGCGATTTCAAGATGGGCCGGCAGGTCCGACACTCTACGCTCCCGCTTGTAGCGGAGCCAGGGCGCCGGCGCTACCTCCTTCCTGATATCACTGACAACAGACTCATCAATCTCGACCCTGTGTTTGAGGGAATCGAGTGCGTTCTGCAGTTGCTCGACGAGCTTGTAGGCTAAATCGGGCCGTCCTGCAGCAAGGCATGAGGTCTTCAGATCGGTGATCGAACCGATTCGATTCCCCCGCGCCTTCATGGCAACCGGGCACGCATTCCACCAGGGAGACTTGGCTTTCTGATGCTTCGTCTTTTCCTGCCGGAATTTTTGCCCATACGCGATCCTTCCCGCAACGAACTTCGGGAACTGATCGGATGGCATCACGCAAATGGTGTCGAAGTCGAAGTCGCCGCCGTTCTTGCTCGCGGTCTTCGAATGGAGAATGTAGGTTCCCTCCATCCGGAGTTGCCGTTCAAGGATGGCTGCGACCAGCGTTTCATCGAGGTCGGCTGTTCCAAGCGCCTGTTTGAGCGCCGGTACAAGCTCTTCGTTGGTGAGATGACGGATGGGCAGAAGATCCTCCTGCATCCGAATTGGGTACCGGACGCAAAGGCCCTGCTCAGCCGTCAACGACGTGATCGAGCAATCTTCAGGTATCCAGTCGGACGCCGAAAGAATTCTCCCTCGATGTTCGATGAGGACACCGTCGTCCGCCAGAGCAAACGATGGCAGCTTCAGATCCGCGCTCGTGCAGGCACGAAATGCCCAGCGGGCTAGCTTGCGATTCAGTTGGTTGAAGACGTAGGGAATCTTGATTGCATTTCCACTACGGTCCGCCAACAGAACCGCTTCCGCAGGGTCACACCCTTCTGAAGCCTGTTCGCCCTCTCGTTCCAGTGAGTCAGGGTCGAAGTTGACGCCATCGTCGATCGTTGTAACCTCGGACTTGCCGATCACTTCGAACAGCGCCTGGTAGTCGCCTTCGTCCCATGCCTTCCGCATTGTCTTAATTCGTTGGAGCGCCCACAGCTTCAATTCAAACTGCAGCGCCTCTTCCGAAGCGTGCTCGATCAAGGTGTAGCTTGACCCAAACTCCGATTGACGGGAGATCTGTTTGATCCCGAGAATCGCCGGACCCGTGAACATGCGGCCCGATGTGACCAGTTGTGGAAGAAATCGAACTCCTCCCTTCAAGGCCGGTTTGCAGGCGCTCTCGGGCAGGATGATGTCGACCGCGAGCTTGTCGGCCACGCGATCGCTCATTGCCTTCAATGCGCCCTTTGCCTGCTTCGGTTCGCGCGCGTCGAATGCCAGCCTGAACTGGCAAAAGCGATTTGTGCCTATCTTCAGCTTCCGATAGAGGGATTCACGCACCCAGCCTCGGCAATCGTTGGTGCCAAGGATATGATCCTTGACCACAGCGATGCGTAGATCGGGCTCCTCTACCATCAGTTTGCAGTCGGAGACGAGGATCGCAAAATACACGATCGCCGCCTCGGGCCAATGCTGAAAGCGCTCAGCAATCGGGCCGGCGTGCACATGATCGACGAAGTAGAACTTGCCATCCTTCGCCGAACCGCTTGCGCCGACTAGTTTGTACTCGACCCCGCCGTAATGAAGGCTCGCCATGCGGTTCTCGACCACAGACTGCTCATACGGCGTCAACTCATATGGCACACTGACTCGCGCAACTCGGATGCAGGGATAGAGTTGCCCGAGGAGCTTTCCCTCAAGCGTGTCCTTCCGTCCGAGCTTGGTTGGCTTGCGGGTCACTTCTCCGGACGCATCAATCCGCAACTCAAGAATGAGCTGTTGATCGAGTGCCGCGTTTTGTGTCCTGTTCGCTGTCATGTTCTCCTCACTTGTCTGGCGCTTCAAGACGAAGTGACAAGAGATTGGCTGACGCCGGTTTCTTGTCTCTCGCCTGGCCGCCCGGGTTAGGGGTGGGGTGT
>NZ_DATKQC010000368.1:0-7867 GCF_035532915.1 Edaphobacter sp. | reverse complement strand
AACATCGGGCTAATGCTTGCGTCCACGCGTAGATGTCGCGCTCGCTTGCGCCCGTCGCCGAGACGATACCGACGGACTGTTCTGGCATCTCTCAGCGATTACACCAAGTCGTAGTCTGTGTTGGCATGAGAGCTCGTCGTGATGCGCTTCAACCGGCAGGTTCTCCCTAGCAGGGTGCTGCAAAACGGATGATTTTCGAGATGAGGACGGAGTTCAGGGCAAAGTGGCAGGCGAGCAGGGGGCCGTGTAAAACTTCTCGCAGTCGCATTTTGTCTTTCGGCACTGCGCCCTGCTCTCGATCCTGTCTATGTAGCGGCCTCCAGATGGGCCAAGCGCAGCAGGTTGAACGCTGCAGCCCACAGGTAGGCTACCTGCTGAATCTTCCAGCGGCCTACGTGACGCACTTTGCGCAGCCCGCCAGCTTGCTTCATCCAGCCGAACATCTGCTCGATCTTCTTTCGTGCTCGCTGACTCAGCGCATATCCCTGGGTCTTCATCCGCCGCAGCATGCGGCGGCGCGCGTCTCCTGCGGGACCTTGGCTGATCACGCGCTCCGCGGTGAGCGGCACGTGCGGCGTGACGTGCAGGTCTTCTTCCATCGTGCGCAAAAACTCGCCCGCCTCGAATCCGCGGTCGGCACCCACGGTCTTGGGCTTGATGCCGTGCCGCCGCGCCAAGCGCCGCAACAGCTTTTCCGCCGTGTCTCGCTCGGCGTGCCCGTCAGCCACGGCGATGGCGATGTCCAAGCACAGCCCATGCCGGTTCTCCATCAAGGCGTGCCCGCTGTGGCAGAGCAGCGCCGCCATGCCCTTGCTCTTCCGCGCCAACCGCGCCTCGGGATCGGTCGTAGACTGATGCGTTTCATTGCGGCGCTTCTCGCCGCGAAAATCCACCGAAGGATTGCTGCCGTCTTGGGCGGGCGGCTTGTTCACCCGCTCTTCCTTGGGACGAAAACTTTTCAGCGAGGCCCAGGACTGGATCAGCGTCCCGTCCACGGTGAAGTGATCGTTCGAGGCGTACTGCTCGACCAGCGCGCTGGCCACCACGCGTTCAAAAAACTTCTGCACCAGCCCGTGCCGCTCGAAGCGCTCGCGATTGTGGGTGAACGCCGTGGCATCCCACACCGCTTGGTCCGGGTCCAGATCGCAGAACCAGCGGTACAGCAAGTTCCAGTTGATCGCGTCCACCAGACGCCGCTCCGAGGGAATCGAGTACAGCGCTTGCAGCAACAGCGCCTTCAGCAGCGCCTCCGGCGGAATCCCCGGACGCCCCGTTTCGCTGTACGCCGCATCGAACACGCGCTGCATCTGCTTCAGCACCTCGTCGGCACGGTGCTTGATCGCGCGCAGAGGATGAACTTTTGGCAGCCGCTCTTCCGTGTTGGCCACGAAAAACATCGGATTCTGCAATTTGGGATTTCCGCGCACGAAGTGCTCCTGTCTTTCAGAGAATCGCCGCACAAATTGCGGCGTTCAAGCTTCGTGCAAACTAAACTGCAATCACAGCTCCAAACACGGAGTTTTGCAGCACCCTGCTAGGGTCGCCGGATCGAATTTGCCGCGGATTCCGATCACTTCAACGCCTGGACAGGGTCGACCACTTCGAGAAACGGAAACTGGTGGAAGTCCGTGTCCCGGGTACAAACCCGGCGAATTCCATGCTCGCGCATAAGAATTGCGGTATGTGCGTCGTGGACGAGATTCCCGGCGAGATGGGGAAGCTCCCGGATAACCTGCCGAGCGACTTCCGGGTGCCGCTCCGTAGCCACAAGGACGCTGAGCCCCGGGGAAGCGAGAAGGGCCTCGACGAAACCCCACGCCTCTGGCGCATCCCAAGGGCGCCTCATCACTCTCGGGTGAGTGACCACCCGCAGAAACTCATACATAATCGCCCATGTGGTATACCAAGCGTCGGCACCAACTCGCTGCCGCTCCAGCCAGTTCCGGCATGCGGAGTGAAACTGCGAATTTTGGTCGGCGGCATATACCAGAATATTCGTGTCTACGACCAGCACTAACGCCCTTCCATTGCTTGGTAGAGAGCGTCACGGCGTGAGACGTCTACCAGCATGCCGCCGCTCCGGAACGTGGGCAGGTCTGGCATGCGCCCGCGTTTGTTGGTCGGGCGAAATAGCATGCGCAAGGCGACCTCGACGAGCTCGGACATAGTGCGCTTCTGACGGGCGGCTTCGCGCCTGAGCTGCGCCATTACAGTTTCATCGATGTTCAGAGTGGTCTTCATATGGAATACCATATCATTGATATGGCTGTATGTCTAATCCGGAATGGCCCCGTGTCGGCGCGATTCCAGTCCCGCGTTGAACAGCCCTCCTACACCTTTTTGACCTCGCCTTCTTTGGTGCGACTCGTGGGGGAAATTCCGTTGCCCTCGACTTGGGGAGGAATTCCCTAACCCACGCAAGTGAGAATCGGACTGATCGTGGTTGACTGAGCCCTCCGGAAGCACGTTTGTAGCCATCTCGCGGGCCGACCTGCGGGGCATATCCTTCAGCGATAATTGACTAGCTGGACGCAGCCCAGGCTCGCGTCTATCGACGCAATTATCAGTCGATACTACTATTGTGTACTAATGCTGTAATAATGCTCCAAGATGGAGAGTACCTGTGACTATTCGTGAGCTCGGCCTACATAATAACAAGCCAATCGTTGAAACCGCTTCGATCGAAGTAAACGGCTTGCTATTCGAGATGATGCGAGATCCAGGCGGCAAGTTGGTGCTCGCAATTTTTGATCCTGCCACAAACAGCGTTCGGATGGCCACCAAGTACATCGAATCCCCGGCGTACGCCTACAAACCACTCCGAGAAGATGAAATCACGAACCACGTAAGGTTTGCACGCAGTGCATCGCCGCTCGAATCTGAGGTCGCGTTGCTTCGCGAGGTCGAAGCTTTCCTCGGAAAATGTATCGATGTCGAGGGCCGTCATCGATCGCTTTTAGCTGCGTTCGTCCTGAGCACCTGGTTCGTCGATCAGCTTCCGATCGCTCCCTATGTCGCCCTTGTCGGGCTGCCGGGGTCGGGAAAATCGACGGCGCTGCATGCTCTTTATCTGCTGTGTCGCTGCGGACTAATGACTTCCGATATTTCATCTGCCGCGTTCTACCGCGCCTGCGATCGCCTGATGCCCACACTCTGTTTCGATGAAGCCTCGACGGCAGATCATCAACGGAGTCTCTTTCACCTTTTGCGCTCCGGCACCTCTCGCCACAATTTGGCTTTTCGCGAAGGCCGCTCCTATAGCGGATACGGTGCGAAGGTCGTCGTGTGGACTGAAACTCCGGAAGATGCTGCATTGAATAGCCGCTGCATCATGATTCCGATGCGTGAGACCGACGGTACCGATCTGCCGAGGACTACCGATCCAGAAATCATCGACGCAGCAGACCAACTACAAGCCAAGCTCATGTTCTTCCGGCTTTCTGCCTATGCAAAGTTGAAGCTCTCGGATATTCCGCCAGCGGAAGGGCTGCGATCGCGGGACCGCGACCTCTATCAGGCCTTGGCGCTGCCTATTAGCAAACATCCAGAGACCTGCGCCCGCCTGCTTGAGTGCTTCGAACACGAGCAGAACCTTGACCGGGAACCTCTGCCGCCCAACCAACTTGCGGTGCTCGAGACCGTCTTCCGTCACCTCCACCTGCAGCCCGACGAACGCGCGTATAGACTCCGCGCGCTGACGCCCGATGTCAACGCAGCGCTTGCCATCGCAGGTGAGCGTTTTCGCATGAACGAACGTGCCATCGGTAGTGCGCTCAATGGGCTCGGACTTCCTCGTCGGAAGCGTAACAGCACGGGATATGTGGTGCTGATTGATCGCGCGGAACGCAAGCGCGTACACGCGTTGCTCGAAGGATATGGGTTGGAGCCTCCATCCTCTTTCCTTCCTGAGGAGTTCCCGGTGGACGCCTGTGAATTCTGCCGAGCAGACGGCCCTCTAGACGATCCAGCGGTTACCAAGTCAGAACCTCTAGATCCGCCCATTGGTCCCCGAGCGAACGGCGGTGAACATGGTCAACGAAACGGTGAACGGCGGGATCTTCCTGGCAGCAATGGTGGCACGCCCGGCCCGATCCAACCAGAAGCCCCATTAGATCAGCACATTATGGGCAGTCGAAGCGGCCTCGATGAGGGCGCCGATGAACATAATGAACATAGCGAACAAGAAAACGGTAAGGATACACAGGCGAAGAGCCCATCGCCGGAAAACCAGGACGACGCTGGACGCGCCGCAGGGAAGCCGCAAGATCCCGAAACGCGAGAAATGAGCACCGTATCTATTGAGCTAGGTTAAACTTATAGCGACATGCCCGATCCAAGCGGCACTGACCAAAGCGCGGATGGCAGGGAATTTACCTCGCCTGCGAATTTGGAGAGGACCGCCAATGGCGAGCCTAGCAAGCCGGATCACGGCGAATGACCGAATAACTCTTTACGGTTCCCGAATGATCCGCTCCCGGTAACAAAAATATAGAAATACTCGCAATTCAGCACATAGATCACGACGGCTGGTCCGGGCCAACCCCGGAGCACTGTCGACGACAAAGGAGGCCAGCAACGCGGGCGACAGTTCGCCGAGCGAATTGATACCCACTCGTTTAAGGTAAGCGGCGAAGCGATTCAGGTCGTGAACGTAACGGTAGATTGTGCTCTCACGTAGCCCTCGTTCTTCGCGTAGGTATTCAAAGAATCTCGGCACTTGGGCCTCCAAGAGTAAAGACTTGTGCTGTCGTTTTGGTCTGACGTGGCCATCGAGTGCCAACTGCGGCATCTGCCGAACTGGGTTCTGGGCATCGTATAAGAATTTGGGACGAGCTTTTGTCGTTTTCGAGTTCACTCCGTGCCTGTCTACCCAGCACGAGGCGAATTCCCCCACCTGCAAAGCAGCAGAAGTGAGATCGGTGGCACCGCGCTGCCTGGCGAAATCAGCAAAGTGACAGAGAAGGGGAACCCGACGAAAGACATTGCGATCGGCATAGCCCTGAGCCTGCATCCACTCAACGTAGCGCTCGACCTGCGGGGCTAGCCAACTGGCACGGATCCGATCGATCGTTGATGGCTTGACGAAATACTGTTCGAGCATGACAACCTCCATTCAGGGATTTCAAATGGAGGTTCGTCATGCTTCCGACCCGGCTCGTTATGTGGCCTTTAACCGGACGGAAACCAATCCTGAGGGGTCCCCTCTTCTGTTTCGGACACATAACGCGCTGTGCCACATGACTACGATTTTGTTCCCGGGAACAAAATCGTAGAGAATCTGCCGCGGCACTCTCTCGAAATAAGCAAAGACGCGCACGTGTCCTTCCAGAAACGCTTCCGTCGTCTCCGCCGGAAACACCGCCACGAAGCAGTCGTCCGACTGCGGCAAATCCATCGCAAAGTAGTCCGCCTTGCATTTCACCCCGGCGATAATCACCCAGGCTTCTCCGAAGTCCGCTTGTGCTTGCCCAGGAGCGGGGGTCAGCGGCACGAACATCTCCCGTGTCCGCACCTGCTGCAAACGCACGTAATCGGAAAAGTCCGGTTCGATTGATCTCCAGATTGACAATGTAGCGTCATGACGCTACATTATGAGCATGAAGAGCGTAGGCATTCGCGACTTGAAAAATAAATTGAGCGAATACGTTCGCGAAGTCCGGTCCGGTGAAGCAGTGCTGGTAACGGACCGCGGAGAAGTGGTCGCAGAATTGATTCCGCCGGGACCAGGCGACGAACGGGGCGTGCCTTCGGCGCTGCTGGCGCTGGCACGGCGGGGCCATGTGACATTGGGCGTTTCAAACGACGCACCCGTGTATCCGAAACTCCCCCGCCTCCTGAAGCGGAATCGCGCTGTGGAGCTGCTCAACGAGGAGCGTGGCGCGCAGTGAATGTATATGCAGAATCCAGTGCCGTGCTCGCATGGCTACTCGGTGAGGAAACCGGCCACTCTGTGCGCGAGATCCTTCAGCACTCAGAAGTCGTGATGGCGTCCGATCTCACACTCGTAGAATGCGATCGCGTGCTCATTCGTGCGGTCAGGATCGGAGAAGTCGATGAAGCTGCGGCCGCGGACCGCCGATCCCACTTGAATGCTGCGGCTGGGCACTGGCACGTATGGCGAGTCACTCCAGAAATTGTTGAGCGCGCGAGACAGCCGTTTCCCGCTGAGCCCATCCGGACGCTCGATGCGATTCACCTGGCATCGGCATTGGCCGTGCGATCGACGGTTCCCGGAGTAGAACTCCTGAGTTTGGACGAGCGTATTCGCCGAGCCGGAAAGGAACTGGGATTTCGCCTCCGGCCTAAGTAATACCCAGAAACTCGACGGATCAATGTGGGCTCGAAGTGCGCTCCGGGCAGTCGTGGCGCCTCGACATCCTCTCTTCCTTCGGTCGGTTCCTGGAGAGGAATGTCCTGGAGTCGCGCCGCAAGGCTGCCTGGCTGCTTCGAAGGAATCGGGCTGGGCGAAGGCGACGGAGCTAGCGAAGATCACGCCGGCAGGAACAGAGTTTTGAAACTGCCATCTGGTTGCGCCAGGCGCACTCGATGCAGACGGCAGAGTTCAAACGCGACGTAGACAAACACCTACCTGATCGGGAAGGAACGGAACTCTGGGAGCTCTTTTGAATAGGGTGCGGAGCCCGGAGGATGGTGATCGTCCATTCCGGGAGATCGTGATCACGATTCCGGACTGAAGATGATCATCGATTCCAAGTTGATCGGGATTAGTTCATCGCGGTCTCCGGAACGGTGATCACGATGATTCCGGCGCGTTTTCCATAAACTCCGCGCGCTGACGCCCGAAGTCAACGCAGCGCTTGCGACCGCCGGGGAACGCTTTCGCATGAACGAAGGTGCCATCGGTAGTGCGCTCTATGGTCTCGGACTTCCTCGTCGGAAGCGTAACAGCTCGGGGTACGTGGTGCTGATCGACCGCGCGGAACGCGAGCGCGTGCACTCGCTGCTCGAAGGATACGGGTTGGAGCCTCCATCCTCTTTCCTTCCAGAGGACTTCCGGATGGACTCGTGTGAGTTCTGCCGAGCAGACGGCCCTGTAGATGGTCCAGCGGTTACCAAGCCAGAACCGCTAGATCCGCCCATTGGTCCAAGAGCGAACGGCGATGAACATAGTCAACGAAACGGTGAAGGACGAGGCCTTCATGGCAGCGGTGGCCGCGCCCCAGG
This sequence comes from Edaphobacter sp., assembly GCF_035532915.1. Classification (GTDB taxonomy): domain Bacteria; phylum Acidobacteriota; class Terriglobia; order Terriglobales; family Acidobacteriaceae; genus Edaphobacter. Next base: position 682 of record NZ_DATKQC010000368.1, on the reverse strand, counting down.
CTCAATCCGACCGGAAGTTGCGCCAGATCAGCAGATTACAGGCGGCCTAGCCGATCTTGATGGTAGTGCCGATGAACATAATGAAGGTAGTGAACGAGAAAATAGCAAGGATACACACGTGGGGAGCCCATCGCCAGAATACCCGGAGGACGACAAGGGGGACGCCGCTGGGAAGCCGCAAGATCCCGAAACGCGAGAAATGAGCACCGTATCTATTGAGCTAGGTTCAACTTATAGCGACATGCCCGATGCAAGCGACACTGACCAAAGCACGGATAGCAGACAATTCACCGTGCCTGCGAAGTCGGACGGGGCCTCCGAAGGTGAATCTAGCGAGTCGGACGATGGCGAGTAACCGACCGACACGTTTCCGGATACATATTACTTCAAAGCCCTAGTTTGCAGGTCGCATAGGAAGAATGTGCAGCTAATGCAGCGCGTTCGCGCTGGCGGCAAGCCTTCCGGGCACCTGCCTCTGATACCTTCGCATCGGCTGCCGGTGCCGCTGTTCGGCCCATATACAGCCAGCCAGCAGAAAGTGCTTCTATTCTTTTGTCGTGATTCAGTCAGAGCAATGGCCGGAAATGACGCGAATGCGTTGACACCCGGCCGTCTTTTCAATCAAGGTGTTCGGCGCGCGGTTTCAGAACATTTGGTAGGGAAGGAACCTTATGGCCGCAGG